>NZ_CP162142.1:1627500-1990000 GCF_040833965.1 Leptospira sp. WS39.C2 | reverse complement strand
GAAGTCATTTTTGTCTTTAGTGATTTCTTTCGGACAACCTGTACTCGTATAATAAGTGAAACTATCTTTTTTCCCATTTTTTGTTTCATCTTCTTCGGTAAGAAAAAGTTGTCCATTTTGGTTGTAGTGGTCATATCGAAATGGGAAAAAAGTATCCTCGTTTAAGAAAAAGTGGATTTTTAAAAGGGAACTTCCATTTTTCCAACCGGTATAACATGTGAAATTTGTTTTACCGCTTAAAAAATTCTGAGAAATATCTCCATACAAATCAGTTAAGTGTGACCTTATGTTTTCTTTAAACCTTGGGTAAGGCAGGTTGGAATGATACTTTGCAATGTATTTTTGGCAAAACCAAAAAACTTCATGATTGATTGATTCTTTATAAAATAGAGCAGGGGCATTGGAATCAAAACCAAATTGAAATCGTTTTGGACTGTAATCATCCAATTCAAACTTTTCCTTTGTTTTTTGTAGTGATTCCCAATATTCCTCTAAAACTGGGTTGGCTTTTAGAGGGTATGTTAGGAGAAAACTAAAAACAAGAAAGGTTCGGAACAAATTCAAGACTTACTTTTTAAATACAAATCAAATAGGATTGGATTTTCGTATGGATTTCCAACTTTTCGAATTGAAAATAATTGTAAGAGAGGTGGTCCATTTTCTAAATAAAATGCCCCATGTTCTTGGTTGTATCGTATAATGCCTGTATGTTGAGTAAGGTTTCCACCTTTTGCGACAGTATGTTCAATAATGTCTTCTTCAAACAATTCTTTGTCATATTTATCTTTTAAACCAGTGAAACAATTCACCACGTAATTATCTTCATTAGATATAGGTTGGCCAAATTTTAATAATTTACCCTCTAAAGTTAAACTAAATCCTTTTTGGGTGAATTCCTTTTCTTGTTTGTCCCATACTCGGAAACGTATTGTGAATGCCATAACATGAACCAATTTAAGTAGGTCTTAGTCCTTTCCAAGGAAAATTCAAAAAAAAATCAGTGGTCAATGGATGAATTAAAGGAATTCTTTGCCCCATGAAGGTGATTTCGGTTTCAAATATCAAAGGGGGAAGTGGAAAATCCACTACAGCAGCTCATTTAGCGTGCGCATTGGCCAGGCGCGGGAAAACTCTCATTGTTGATATGGATATGCAAGGGGATTTAACTGATTTTTCATTGCCAGATTTGGATCTCTCCCAATTAGAAGATTCGAATGTGATGAGTGTTCTCCTAGGGATGAAACGAATTTCCGATTGTATTCGTTCTACCAAACATTTTGATGTTTTACCTTCCACTTTGAATTTGGCCAAACTCACCAAATACAATCCCGATTCTACAAGTTTATGCCTTCAGTTCAAACGAGCCCTAGAAGAAGTCCGAAAAAACTATCAATTTGTAATCATCGATACTCCAGGTTCTGCTAAACATGAACTGACAACGGCTATTTATAATTCAGAACTGATACTCATACCTGTCACTCCGAGTAAATGGACAATCAAAGCCGTCAATCTTTTGTTAGATGAAATTTCTCAGACTGAAACTGTTTTTAGCCAAAAGAAAAAAATTGCATTTGTTCCTTCCTGGTTTGGGGCTTCCAAAAAACATCGAGAACTGCTAGAAAAATTGAAATCAATCGAAGAAATTCCTACTCTTGGTGAAATTCCGAAATCAGAATCTATTAAAGTAAAAACAGAAAAACAGGAACCTTTAAAAAAGGATACAAATGCTTGGTATGCATTTGATCGATTGGCAGATGAAACGATTGCTTTAGTTGACCCTGAACATTCGATTTCCAATATTCGTTTGTAAATAGTATATATTATTCATGACTACCCAAAGCTGATTGGTGTTTTTTTCTTTCTAGTGCAATTGTTTTGATGTGACTTGCAAAACTTGGATGGTGTTTTAAAATTTCCGTAAAAACATCTCGATTCAGAGTGTAAACATCACAAAACGAACCTGCTTTTATTGTTGCTGTTCGTAGAGAGTCATCGATCAAACTCATTTCTCCAAAAAAAGAACCTGAATTTAAAGTTGCGAGTAGCTCTCCTGTTTTTTCTTTGATTACCTCTACATGACCTTTTGATAAAAAATACATATTATGAGGGACGTCACCTTCTCTGAAAATTACATCACCTTTCATATAAAAGGCAGGTTTTAATTCTAAAACAACTTCTCTTTTTAATTCTTCTGGCGCATGTTTAAAAAATGGGACAACAGAAATCAAATGGTTATGTAAAAACATAGACACATCAATTTTGATTCCAGAAGGAAGTTGGTCCCAGATTTCTGTTTCATCAATTCCGTGTTTGTTTTCCCAAAGGTTGATGTAGTAGGAGCGGATACGGTTTGCTAGTTGAGGAGGAAGTTTTTTGTATTTGATGAAAGAATTGATTGTGTTTAGTTTTTCTTGAAAGGTAACACGGGAAATATCTAAATTAGATAATAATGTTGCTATATTACCAATGACATATCCATATATACCCACACCTAAGATCATCACTCCCATTGTATAAATGGTTTGTGGATTGGTTGTTGGTGTTATATCCCCGTATCCAATAGTAGTTAGTGTTGTAACAGACCAGTACAAAGCTCGGATATAACGTGTAGTCATGTCTTTGTCTATTAAAAACTCAGGGCTCAAGTGGATCCAACCACATGCAACCCAATGAGCAAAAAGTGAAGTCCAATACACAAAAAAGATCAAACGAAAGGTCATCGGATTGATAACATCTAATAATTTAAATCTGTCTTCCGAATCTGCACCAAGAGCTAACATTCGTAATGATTTAAATAGTTCAAATACTCTTACAGAACGTAATAAACGTAAAATTTTCAAACTATCTGTTACGCCAAAGTATTGGAAAAAAAATCCGCCAAAAAGATCAAAAGGAAAAGCAGATAAAAAATCGATTAAAAACCAGGTTTTAAAATAGGATTTCGCTACGATTTTTTTATTTTGGATGAGAAGCCTATCCTTCAAAATTGCAGTAAAAAAATTGAGTATGAGGTCGATTCCAAATATGATTTGAATGGCCCTTTCAAAATGAGTGACTCCTACAGAAAGTTTATGAGGAAACACGAGGCGTAAAGGTACTTCAATGGCAAAATACGTAATGCAAATAAATACAAAAAGATCCCAGATTCGTTTGTAGGGGGAATTTGGATGGATCATATTCTTTAAGTATCGACAAAGGAAGTTTTATATTTGCGTTCTTTCAGAGAAAAAAAATCCTGAAATGAATAAGAGGTGATTATGTTCGGTGGAGCAGGTGGAAACAAGTTTGATATGCTCAAACAGATGAAAAAGATGCGTTCGCAAGTGAAAACCATGGAAAAGGAACTTGCTGGCTTAAATTTTGTGGGAATTTCTAAGAATAAACTTCTTTCTATCACTTTGGACGGTAAATTCCAAATGAAATCAATCCAAATCGAAGATGAACTTTTGGATAAAAAAGACAAAAATCTTCTCGAACGTTCCATCCAAGAAGCCTATACAAAAGCATTACAAGATGCGCAGGCCGGTGCTGCAAAACAGATGCAAGCCATGGGTGGTTTTCCAGGACTTGGGATGTAATTTGAAATTCAATTCACATTCGATTCTAAAAAAAAAGCCTACAAACTTTGTAGGCTTTTTTATTTGGAGACAGAATTTTAAAAAAATCCTGCCTCATTTTAGCTTTAAGTTGGATTAACTTGCGGGAACGATTTCAACTTCCACACGACGGTTAGAGCCATCTTTTGGATCCACGTTTTTGAGCGGAGTTGAAGAACCTAATCCTTGGACAGTCCCGATTCGTTTTCCTTCCACTCCATTTTCAATGATCGCATCTTTTGCAGTCACTGCTCTGTCTTGTGAAAGTCTTTGGTTAAGGTCTTCTGCACCAGTTCGGTTTGCATGTCCTGTGATATTAATCTTAGTTTCAGGGTAAGCTGCAAGTGCTTCCGCTAATTTATCAATGTTCTCTTTCCCTTTTCCTTTCAGGTCAGCTTTTCCGTCCTCGAACGCAATTCCGCCGTCCATAGAAGCAGTGAGGGCTACTGTTTCACCACCACGTTCACTTTTTGTAAGAGTGATCCCTTGTTTTTTCATCTCTTCCGCCATGTTATCATACATAGTGTTGAGATAAAATCCTGTTCCAAGTCCTGCCAAACAACCAGCACCTAAACCAACAATTTTACCTTTGTTTTGTGGCTTCTTTTTTTCCATTGCCAAAGATTCTTTGATTTGTCTTTGGAAATCGTTCTTTTTGTTTTTAGTGTCTTTTTTTCTTTGTGATTCGTCGTAAACAGCACCTAACGCTAAACCAACGCCACATCCAATGGATGTACTCAAAATCAGTCGTTTTGTGTTGTCAGAAAGTCCACAAGAAATTGTGGTAAGTAATGATAGGGATAAAATTCCGGAAATGATTTGTTTCAAAGTGATTGTCCTCGCTCACCTTCTCAATGAAGGTTTCGGACAAAGTTTAAAGAAATCCTCCCTGTTTGCAAGGAGGATTTCCATCTCTTAAAAAACCCTAGTATCTGTCCGTGAGGAGTTTTACTACTGATTCTGGTCTGAGATTTGCTTGGGCAAGCATGGCCACACCCGATTTGGTTAGGATTTGGTTTTTGGAATATTCCACCATTTCCGTCGCCATATCTGCATCTCTGATTTGTGATTCGGAAGAAACCATATTCACATAGTTATTACTCAGTGATTTTAAGGTTAAATCCAATCGGTTGTAATAGGCACCCAAGTCCGACCGAAGGCGATTGACTCGATTGATGGCATCATCCAATACTTGGAGTGAATCGGAAGCTTTGTTTGGAGTTGAAAGTGTCAACTTGTTTCCAGCTTGTTTCAGTTTTAAAGAAGAGCTTGTCATCGTATTGATGTAAACTTCAATCTTTTCTGATCCGTTTGCACCCACTTGTAATGTCATTGGGTTTTTGCCAGCACGAGAAAATCGACCATCCAGTGGCCTAACTTTATTAAACTCCGCAGATGTACCGATCCTTTCCACTTCTTCAACAAGCTGTGATACTTCTAATTGGACTAATTGTCTGTCCTCATTCGAATATATCCCGTTAGCTGATTGCACGGAAAGTTCACGTAATCTCTGTAATATGGAGTTTACTTGGTCCAAAGATCCTTCCGTAACTTGTAAAAACGACATACCATCCTGAGTATTTCGTTCTGCTTGTCCTAAAGCTCGGATTTGGGATCTAAGTTTTTCGGATACGGAGAATCCCAAGGAATCATCCCCTGGTCTATTGATTCGCATACCCGTTGCTAGGTGTTCCATGGACTTGTCCATGTCACGACTGGTGTTTGTGAGTGCCCGTTTTGCAACGAGTGCACTGATGTTGTGATTGATAATCATTGTCACACCCTCCTGTGTGTCCATGACCCGCTTGTTTCCCTACAGGCGGAGAAAAGAAAAAATCAGATTCCAGAAATCCTTTCCTTCGAGGAGAGAAGGGGTTGCCTGCCCTTGGTTCTCCCGTGAATTTTTCCTTTCCAGATGATTCTATACCAGAAAACTTATGTCTGTAAAGAAAATTTAGGGTGAGAGGACTTAAGATTTTGAAAATCTACACCAAATTTGGCGATGGCGGACAAACGTATTTAGCTTCTGGGAAAAAGGTCTCGAAGACTGACAGAAGGGTGGATTTGTATGGAACTTGCGATGAGTTGAATAGTACCATTGGACTTGCCCTTTCCCTTGGAAAAAAAGACAAACTCGACCAAATGTTTTTAGAACATTTGCAAAACATCCAAAGTTTTCTTTTTGAAATAGGTTCGGAACTTGCGGGTTATGTGCCGAAGGAAGCCAAGGACGGTACTGTTGTAAATGCAGACGATGTCAAAGTTTTAGAATCTGAAATTGATCGATTGATGGAAACTCTTCCCGAAATCAAATTTTTTATTCTACCTGGTGGCACTCCGTTTTCCAGTACCTTACACATCGCTCGCACAGTTTGTAGAAGGTTAGAACGAGACTTACTTGTATACATTGAATCGGGAGGAGAAATCCATAACGATCTCAGGATTTATATCAATCGTTTGTCGGACTATTTGTTTGTAGCTGCCCGTTTTGTAAATTTTTCATTAGGGCAAGAGGAAACCATTTGGAAAAGCCGAACGAAAACAAACTAGATTCCCATCCAAAAGGAATTTCGAGTTTATTCCTCACCGAAACTTGGGAGCGCCTAAGTTATTATGGAATGCGGGCACTCCTCGTTTTGTATCTTGTGAAATCCTTAGGATTTACAGATAAAGATGCAGGCACTGTATATGCTTATTATACAAGTTTTGTTTATTTAACTCCAGTCATTGGAGGATACATTACGGATCGGTATTTGAGTTATCGATTTTCCATTTATTTGGGTAGTATCCTCATGTTATGTGGTCACATATCACTTGCTTTTTCCGACCTACATTATTTTTACCTCGGTTTGTGTTTGGTTGCGATTGGAAATGGTTTTTTTAAACCCAATATTTCCACATTGTTTGGTAGATTGTATAAAGAGAAACCCAATCTTCGGGAAAGTGGGTTTACCATATTTTATATGGGAATCAATTTAGGTGGATTACTTGGACCCATCATCGCAGGAAGCTTAGGTGAAAAAGTCGATTGGCATTTGGGATTTTTATCAGCTGGTATTGGGATGGCAATCGGTATCGTTGTTTTTTATTTTGGGAGTAAGTCGCTACCAAGTTATGTTTGGGAAAAGGAAAAAAATTCGCAATTTTTTGATACAACTACGTATGCAACAAGTGATAGACAATTAACAAAGGATACAATTTCAAAAGTGAGTCTCATTGGTCTTTTGTCATTTTTTAGCATATTTTTTTGGATGGCATTTGAACAGATGGGGACATCTCTCAATTTATTTGCCCTACGCCATACAGACAGGCAATTGTTTGGGATGGAAATCCCAGCTTCCCTCTTACAGTCGTTAAATCCACTAATGATCCTTGTATTTGGTCCTGTCCTTTCTGCTTTTTGGATTCGATTGTCAAAATCCAATCGAAACCCAAACCCAATTTTAAAATTTGTTTTCAGTTTGTTTTTATTAGGAATTGGATTTCTAATTATGGTTTTTGCCGCGAAAGAAGCCGAAAGCGGAATCCTAGTATCAATTTTGTTTTTAGTTTCTGTTTATTTTTGGAATACATTGAGTGAACTTTGTTTGTCACCGGTAGGTTTGTCCTTCGTGAGTAAAATGGCACCAGTTAAATTCGCTTCGGTCCTTATGGGTTTTTGGTTTTTATGCACCGCATTTGGGCATTATGCGGCAGGAATCTTATCAGGATACCAAAGGGAATGGGGGAGTATGGTTCAGTTTTATGGAATTTTTGTCATCATCTCTTGGGCTGCAGCTGTTTTGTTATACACAATCTACTTTTGGAAACAAAAATCCATTTTATCATTACTGGAAGGAAAGGATACAAATTCAGAAATTGCTGGGTTACCGATCCGCGCATCCATTGAATCTTAGTTTTGTTTGGTTTTGGAATTAGAAATTGATGATTTAAGATTGAGACTCGTGATTTTTATAAACTTTCGAAATTAGAAATGTTATCTAAATTTCCTTTAGCCTTTGGTTTCTAAAACAAGGGTCTCAATTTCATCAAATTTCTCTTCACCAGCAAGTGTGATCACTTGTTCAGCCAGTAATTTTGCCTTCCAAGTGGAGATCTCTGTTACTTTTTCTGCCACTTCCTTCATGAGAGGGAGTGCTGAACTCAAATCCCGGATCCCAAGTCCAATGAGAACGGCTGTGAACATAGGATCACTTCCTATTTCACCACAGATACTGATGGGTTTTTTTTGTGAGTTTGCAACTTCCACAATGTTTTTTAAGAGTAATAAAAAGACTACTTGCCAAGGGTTATATAAATCTCCCACCAAATGGTTGTTACGCTCCACTGCAAGTAAGTATTGGAGTAAATCATTTGTTCCAATGCTATAAAAATCTACGTGATTTCCAAGAAAAGGTAAGTTTAAGGCACAGGCAGGAGTTTCCACCATAATCCCTAGAGGAATTTTTTTTGTGATAACAAGGCCTGCATTTTTTAATTCTTCTAAACACTCTAACATCAATACTTTTGTTTGTAAGATTTCTGACCTTGTTGTGATCATTGGCAACATGATCCTCATGGTTCCAAATTCACTGGCACGAAGAAGGGCTCGAAGTTGTTCTTTAAATATATGAGGGTGGCGGAGTAAGTAACGAATGCCACGGTTTCCAAGAAATGGATTTTCTTCTTCATATCCATTTTCCATTTTATCCGCACCAATGTCCCAAACACGAAAGGTCACTGGCCGACCCACCATTTTGAGTAAGATTCGTTTGTAAACGGTAAACTGTTCTTCTTCCGTTGGTTTGAATTCCACATACCGAATGAATAAAATTTCTGTGCGCACAAGTCCAATCCCATCAGCACCTTGGAGGAACGCAGTATCAACCTCATCTTCTGAATCAATATTGGCACGAAGGGTAAATTTTTTACCATCCTTTGTTTTAAGTTCTTTCGGTCCGTCGCTTATCTCTCGGATTGGGATTGTTTTTTTGATTTCACTTTTGATCCCTGCAAGTTTGATTTCTTCAATCCCAGGAGAACGGTTCAGAATGCCTTTTGTTGCATCCAGTAGTATGTAATCATCATCTTCTACGTGTGAGGTGATGTTTTTTAAACCAACGATTGTGGGTATGCCGTAATTCCTTGCAATGATGGCAGTGTGTCCTGTTTTCCCACCAAAGTCGGTAGCAATTCCGCGTAATCTAGACTTACCTAGTTGGATCATTTCGGATGGAGTGATTTCTTTTGCGATGAGGATGACATCCTCTGGGATGATGGTAGGTTCTGTTCCTTTTTCCGGATATAAATTGGATTCAATCCTCTTTCCAATATCAAGTAAATGATCAGCTCGTTCTCGAAAGAATTCGTCTGGGATGGATTGGAATTCATCATACAAAGAACTGACGGCAGTTTCAAGGGCAAGTCCTGCTGATTCTTTGTTTTGTGCGATCCTTTCAAAAACCCGGGCTCGAAAGAGAGGGTCATTCAAAAATACAATTTGGGACTCTAAAATTTCAGAAAGTTCCCTGTTTTGTTTGGATTTTTGTACGAGGTCTGCGAGATCATCTTCTGTTTTCTGTAGGCCTTTTTTTAAAAGGTCGACTTCATCCTTGATTTCTTCTGGGCTTAGGTCGGTACGATCTTCCCGCTTCCGCTTGGATTGTTTCCAACGAAATACTTTTCCGTACACAGTACCTGGGTAAGCAGAGATGCCCTTAAATGTGGTTTTTTCTTCCATCCGAACCTATGCCAAAAATACTTTTGGTTTGGCCTGGTTTGGAAAGTAAAAAACGTTTTGGATTAGCGAGTGGCTTCTTTTTTGGAGAAAAGTGGGATCCGTTTGCTTTTGTACTGAGTGAGTTCGTTTCCCGTGACTTGGCTCATGATGCACTTCGCAAGCGAAATGTCCAAGGCATGGCCCGCTTTGGAGGCGATGAGGTGGCCACGGAATGGACGGCCCATGACGGCAAGATCACCGACGAGATCTAGGATCTTATGGCGAACACACTCATTATCATAACGCAGGTGGTCATTTAGATACCCATCGTCTGTGAGAACAACTGCATTGTCGAGGGATCCACCCATAGCAAGGCCTCTTGCTTGGAGGGCTTCCACATCCTTTAAAAACCCGAAAGTTCGGGCTGGGAGGATGTCTGTCCCAAGGATTGATTCGTCAAGTGTTGTGGTGTAAGATTGGCCTCTGAGGAGAGGGTGGTTAAAATCGATGCTATAAGTGACTTTTAATTCATCGGAAGGGAGCATGACTAGGTATTTGTCCCCGTCAACTACCCAAATAGGATTTGTGATGGTGATTGGTTCTACGGTTTCTTCCAGAACCCGAATCCCTGCAGAACGAATTCCTTCCCAAAAAGGGAGGGAAGATCCATCCATAATGGGAACTTCTACGGAATCAATTTCAAAAATACAATCCGTAATGCCAAGGGTATGGACAGCAGCAAGTAAGTGTTCTATGGTTTGCACCCGATTGGAACTTCCGTCCCCAATGGTAGTGGCATTACTTGTGTCCACAACATGGTCTAAAGAAACGGGAATTCGGATCTTTTGGATGCCTTTGTAAAGATAAAATATAAGACCAGTATTTGCCTCGGCTGGATGGAGGCGAAGTGTCACCACTTTTCCTGAATGTACGCCAATTCCCTTGAGAGTAATCGAGTTTTGGATCGTTTTTCGATGGATCACGGTTTGCATAATCTATTCCTACTTACAAATTTGTAGGAATCGGGTCTCGGACAATTCCAAAATCGAAAGCCGAAGTCAAAAAAATGTCTCTTTTTTACAACAGTGTGGTGGATTTGTGACGAGCCCCAATTGGAGAAATTTTCCGAATTTTCGCTACAAAAACGACCGTATTTTCCGTGTTAGTCCCTAAAAAGCACTGAGGGCAGAACGAATGAAACTAGTAACGGGAGCTTGTTCCCTTGTATCTTCCAGACCTTCCCGGAGTTCTTTTAGAACCACTTGGGCATCTCCGAGGGTCGTGTTTACTGATTTGTGGACATCACTTTCATTGATGAGTTTTCCAAGGGTTCCTTGGCCTTCATTGATTTTACCAGTGATATTTGCGATATTTTGGACGGTTTTACGGATGTCGGATCTATTTTCTGCTATGAGCTCTGATAAAGATACAAGTGGGTCTTGGGTAACTTTTCCTTGGATGGGTAAAAGTTTTCCAGACCTTGGAGAGATCTCAATTTTACTCAAAGGTTCTTCCGTCATCAGGTATTCCTTCGTTTTGGGATCCACAGGGAATTTTGAACCTGGGTCTAGGGAAACAACACGGCCAGACAACAAACTTTCATTTTTGATGGTGATTTCGTAATTAGAAAAGAGTTGGACCTTGCCCTTCAGGAGTAAGGTGAGTTCCACCTTTGTTCCGATCCCAGTTTCCCCTTCTGGTAATAAATTGCCCAATTCGTCAATTTGCACCAAACGGATTTTGGATACATACCCAAAGGGAACCCCATGGATTGTGACTTTATTCCCAATTTTGATCCCTTCGGCATCTGGGAAATAAACAGGAAGTTGGTATCCCGATTTTTGAAAGGGTCCACCTTCCGTAACAATCGTGAAATAACCAACGGCCACGAGAGAAAATATAAACAAAAGACCAACAATGAGAGCACGACCTATGGTAGGCATTCCCTAAAATTCTCCTTGAGTCACAAACAAAGTCAATTGGATTTTCCTTTTTTTAATTCAGAGTGGTCGAGGATCATAGGGCCCACTGTATTCCCATGGATGAACTGTTGGATGACTGGATCTTTGGATGTTTGGATTTCTTCAGGTGTCCCACAAAAGAGTACCTTTCCTTCATACAAAAAACTAATCCGATCGGCAATCCGGTATGCTGAGTTCATATCATGTGTGACCACAATGGATGTTAGACCAAGTTCTTTCTGCAAACGGATGACAAGATCATTGATGACATTTGACATCACTGGGTCAAGGCCCGAAGTTGGTTCATCATACATTACAATTTTGGGTTGGGAAGTGAGGGCACGGGCGAGGCCAACACGTTTTTTCATCCCACCAGAAATATTACTGGGTAGAGTGTCTTTGGCAGGAACTAAGTCTAACCATTGTAATTTTTCCATCACGATCCGGTCGAGTTCTGCACCTGATGCAATTTTATGTTCCCGTAAGGGAAGGGCCACATTTTCATAAACGGTGAGCCAATTGATGAGGGCACCCGATTGGAAAAGGACACCTAACTTAGAGCGTAACTCTTCCCTTTTTTTTTCATTGGCATGGACAATCGATTCACCAAAGATAAAACAGTCTCCTTCGTCGGGGTCAAGTAGGCCTGTAATGTGTTTGAGGCTTACCGATTTTCCAGTACCCGAAGGTCCAAGGATCACCATAGTTTCCCCTTGTTTCACTTGGATATTCATGCCACGTAATATCTTTCTTTTGCCGAAAGCTTTGTGAACATTTTTCATTTCGATGGCAAATGGTTCCATATTATCCTTTATTTATAGAAGAGTGCTGTGAGCACATAACCAGAAAAAATGACCATGAGAAAGGAAGTGACAACAGCTTTTCTTGTTGTTTGGCCGACTCCAATGGCTCCACCTTCTGTCCGAAGTCCTTGGCTACAAGAAATGGTAGCGATGGACAAACCAAAAACATACCCTTTCAGTAGACCCACATACAAATCTTTTAGGCCTGGAACAGATGAGATTCTATAATAAACATCTTGGAAATAACTAATCATATCAATGCCCAATTGGAAATGCCCGACAATTCCACCACCTAAGATCCCTAGTGCGGCCGAATACACACAAAGCACTGGCACCATGAGAGAAAAACCGACAATCCTAGGCATTACTAAATACCGTACAGGACTAATTGACATCACCTCTAAAGCATCAATTTCTTCTGAGACTTTCATTGTTCCAATTTCCGCTGCCATAGCCGATCCAACAGAAGCCGCAAGGATGAGTGAGGTCATAAAAGGAGACATCTCTCTAGTAAGTGTAATGGTAAGTAGGAGTCCAATTTGTCCTTCTGCCCCAAAGTCTCGTAAGCCAAGGCCTGTGTTTAACCCAAGAATCATCCCAGTGAAAATCGATACAATAGAAACGACAAAGAGTGAACCAACCCCTGCAATAAACATCTGTTCTAAGATTTCTCGGCGTTTGAAATACAAATGGTAGGATTGGCCTAGAGCTCGGAACAATAAAAGAACTGTATACCCAATGGCATATAATAATGGTTCAATGGTTTTACGATAGAGTAAGATCATAGTTCCCACCATAAAAATTTGTATTTGTTTGATTCTTCTCTTGTATCAATGCCAAGTAGGCCATAAGCGAATTCATATCGAAACCCTGTTTTTGATTTTGAAAATTCCATAATGATGGGAATATGAATATGTGTTTCCTCTTCAGTCCAACGATGAGAATACAGTCGGGTGATTAGGTGCAATCGTTTTTCTCCATTAGATGAACGTTTGTATTCGATTATGGAAAATATGGGTTCCCAAACATCTTCCATAACTTCAAAACGAACTGGGATGATCGCAAGTGTATTCCATCCAAAATTACCTTCGACATCTTTATGATAACGAAACAAGGGCCAAAGTTTCCAATAATAATCTTCTCGTCCCGTTTGGACATATTCATTTTTCATGTGCGAATAAAATGGTAATAAAAAATGAGATGTAGACTTTAAGTGAGAAGTGTTTTGCGACAATCGGATGTAAAACGGTGTGATGAACTCGGCTTCTTTATTTGCAAAATAAGAATAACCGTAAAAAGGAAAAAAGACAAGTTTTTCTGTATCCTTTTTTGTGGAGGTTGTGTATTGGAAGAAGATAAATAAAGCTGTATAATTTGTCTGTCCTGTTTTTTTATCATACCCATAAGAAAATAGGGAATTGATCAGTGGAAACCAAAGGAAGGCCCGGCTTTTCATATTTCCATCCAATGAATCCTTTCGGTTATAAAAGGGAAAATAAATGTCATAAGACGTTGGTTCTTTTTTATCTAACCGTTCTTCTCCCCATTGGAAAAAAGGCCAGAGTACAGAATACCGTTTGTATTTTCCTTCATGTTGTTTTTTGGAATAAAATGGAAAGATCCGTAGATCATTCCTTGTTTCAGAGCCACCCCACATGATTAAGGGCCACAAAATGGATTTGGCTTTGTAAGTTTTGTATTTCCATTCCGAATACACGGGAAATAATACATAGTTTAATTCTTGGTAAGAGAGTTTGTTCCTGATTTTTCCGTAAAGAGGGAAAACACTATAATAATTTTCTCTTTGTGATTCCCCTTTGCCCCATAAAAAAAGTGGTGTGAGAAGGATGTCTTCGTCTTCATCTCCTTCTTCATGTTTGAATCCAGTTCCACTGAAAAAAAATAAGGAAGACCAAGTATACCAGTAGTTGGTTTCTTCTCTATAATATATTGGTGAAAGGTAACTACGAAACTGAAAGGCATACGTCCTGTCAGTAAAACTCATATAAAATGGTCGAAAGGCTAAGAAGTTTTGGCGACCTCGAGATTCTTTTTCATATAAAAACCAAAATTGATGGTAGTCTGATTTGGTATCTTCCGTGAATGAATTGGGAATTTTTGCAAAAATAGAGGAACTGAGAAAGAAGAGAGAAAAAACAATTCCGAATTGAATTTTAAAGCGGGAATCCACGTAATTTCAATATCATTCACTTTCATGAAAAGGAATCAAGTGATTTCATGTCAAAAACCAAAATAGCTTTGTTTTTCGGAGGAATCTCCGGTGAACATATCATCTCAATTCGTTCTTCTGCATTTATTTTTGCCACAATCGATAGGGAAAAATACGACACCATTCCAATCTATATTGATACCAATGGAAAATTTTGGATCCCTACGATTGGCAATCCAGTGTATCCTGATCCAACTGGGAAAACGGAATCTGAATTTTCACAAGAATTCAATTTGAAAAACAAAATTAATGCACCCAGTTTGCCAACTGAAATTGCATCGTTTGGATTTTCATCCGCCTTTCTGGGATTACACGGTGGTGCTGGAGAAGATGGAAGGATCCAAGGATTTTTGGATACAATGGGAATCCCTCACACAGGTTCTGGGGTTCTTGCTTCAGCTCTTGCTATGGATAAATTCAGAGCCAATCTTTTATTCCAAACCATTGGAATTCCTGTAGCTCCATTTTTAGAATTGGAAAAAGGAAAAGCAGATCCAAGGAAAACTTTATTAAATTTACCTTTTTCCTATCCAATATTTATAAAACCAACCTTAGGTGGTTCAAGTGTGAATACTGGAATGGCAAAAACGGCAGAAGAAGCGATGACCCTTGTTGATAAAATTTTTGTATCAGAAGATCGTGTTCTTGTCCAAAAACTAATTTCTGGAACGGAAGTATCTATTGGCGTTTTAGAAAAACCAGAAGGAAAAAAACGAAAAGCCTTTTCCCTTGTCCCAACAGAAATTCGACCTAAATCAGAATTTTTTGATTTTGAAGCCAAATACACAAAAGGTGCTAGTGAAGAAATCACACCAGCACCAGTGGGAGAAGAAATAACCAAAACCTTGCAAGACTTCAGTTTAAAATGCCATGAAATACTTGGTTGTAAGGGGTATTCCCGTACGGATTTTATCATATCCGATGGGATACCTTATGTACTAGAGACAAACACACTCCCTGGAATGACTGGAACAAGTCTCATCCCCCAACAAGCAAATGCATTAGGAATTAATATGAAAGATGTATTTACTTGGTTACTTGAGATTTCTCTGACTTAGGAAAACAGTACATTCCAATGAGGATGGCGATAAGGCTTGCGATGGTTCCGTAGAAGTGGCTAGTCATATCGTCTCCGTAAATTTCTAATAAAAGCCAAGTTAGAATTCCCACAAATAAAGAAAATAATGCCGATCGTTCATCGGCTCTTTGACTCATTAACCCGAATACCATCGGAATGAATAAAGTAACAAGAGAGATTCCACCCGAATCTTCTACGAGCGCATAAATAGATGGTTTTCCTACGGCCAACAAAAATGAAATTAGTGCGATAATGAGAACTGACATTCTCGAAAGTAAAAGTAACTTTTTATCATTCATATTCTTAAATGCGTATTTAAGAATATTCTCTGATAGTATTGAAGATGGAGCAAGGATTGCTCCCGATGCAGTTGATAAAATTGCCGAAATAAGTGCTGAAAAAAACAAAACCTGAACCCAGGGACTTGCGAACTTAGAGATCATAGTTGGGATAAGGAGTTGTCCTGTATCTGCATTGAGATCAAAATTAGGGATTAAACTTTTGGCATGAAGTCCTAAAAACAATGGAATCATAGCAAATAACAAATATAATATAGAAGATAAATAGGATGCACGGATGGCTACTTTTTCTGATTTTGCAGACATCACTCTTTGGAATATATCTTGTTGCGGAAGGGATCCGAATCCTACAACCATCCAAGCAGATAAATAAAGAGTCCAGGCATGGTAATTCGATTCAGGAAAAAATCGAAAAAAACCTTCTGGTTTTTCGGCAATCGTAGACCAAATCGGTTTGATTCCATTGAGTTCAAAAAGTACTACAACAAGTCCAATGATTATGGAGATAGATTGGAAAAAATCGGTAAGCGAAACCGACCACATTCCACCTAAGTAGGTATAAAACACAACAAGACAAGCCCCAATCACAATGGCTGTGAATTGATTGATGCCAAAAAGAATTTGAACCATGATTCCCAGTGCTACAAACTGAGCAGCAACCCAGCCAAAATAAGAGAAAATCAAACAAATCCCCGCTATGAATTCCATCTTTTTACCATAACGATTTTTGTAAAAATCACCGAAGGTAAGGATTTGCATACGATAGAGATACTTTGCAAATACCAATCCAAGTAAAAATAAACAAAGCGCACCACCAAACGGGTCTTGGATGACGGCTAAAAATCCACCTTTTGCAAATTCTACAGAAGAACCAAGGATGGTTTCACTTCCAAACCATGTGGCAAAAAGGGCTGCTGTTGAAATGGGGAGAGGTAAACTCCTTCCCGCTAAAATAAAGTCTTTTGAGTTTTTTACTTTTTTTGCTGCATACACTCCTATCGCTATCGTGGTAAGCAGGTAACAAAGGATGAATATGGCCTGGAAATTCATTCTTTAGAATAAATCTTCTTCCACTGGTTTAGAAGGTGATTCGTCCTTCTTTTTTTTCACTGTGGACTTAACCACTTCGCCACTAGGTGCTTTAGTTAAAAATTCAATTTTAGCTTCTGCATCCACTAATCGTTCTGAACAGATTTTTTTTAATTCCATGCCTCGTTCATAGGCAATGATGGAGTCTTCTAAGGATAAAGTTCCTCTCTCCAATTTTTCAGCAATGTCTTCCAATTCACGGATTGCTTCTTCAAAACTAATTGTTTTTTTCTCTGCCATTATTTGATCCTAATGTTTTTCTTTCACTTCTACTTGGAGTTTTCCATCGAATAAAAAAACTTCCAAAGATTCATTTTCCTTAATTTGTTGTATAGAAGATATCACTTGTTTGTTTGCATTTCGTAAAACAGAATAACCACGTTTGAGTGTTCCGAGTGGTGAAAAATGGTCTAATCGTTGTTCTGCGAGTTTGAATTTATTTTGGATTCTTTCTAAATACGATTTCCAATTTGAAGTTAAGGTATCAAATTTCTGAAACTCACTTTGTTTTTTGAACAGGTAGTTTTTTCCAAGTAAGGAAATTTTTCGCATCAATTCATCAAAATGATTTTGTCTTGGTTCAAGAATTGATTTGGGATTTTGAAACACAACTCGTGTGGTGACACCCGACCATTTTTCCTTTCCAATCCGAATCACACCTGTGAGGGCAGATCTTAATCTATCTTCCATCTCATCCAATCGAATGAGTGTATCCGATACGTTAGGGATTGCTAATTTAGCCGCCGCTGTTGGCGTTGGTGTTGTAGCATCCGCAGATAAGTCGGTGAGAACTCGGTCTATTTCATGACCAACAGCAGAAATGATGGGAATCCGTGATTGGTAATAAGCCAAAACCACCGATTCTTGGTTAAATGCCATTAAATCCTCAAACGAACCACCACCACGCCCCGCGATAATCACATCTACTTCCCATTTAGGGTCATTGATTTCTTTGATCGCTTCTATGATAGAATTTTCCGCTCCGTCACCTTGCACTAAACAAGGGGAAACTAAAATCTGGATGGAAGGATTGAGGTCAGTTGCTATGCGGATGATGTCTTCAACGGCAGCACCTTTAGGTGAAGTTACAATCCCAAGTCGTTTGGGGAATTTAGGTAACGGACGTTTATGGGAGGCATCAAAAATTCCTCTTTCCGCTAAAGATTTCTTTAATTTTTCAATTTTGAGAAGGATATCACCTTCACCGAGTTCTTCTATTTTTTGGACAGTGAGGCTATAATAACCCCCTGGTTCATAAACGGAGACAGAACCATACACGAGGATTTCCATTCCGTTTCGTAAAGGAGTGCCTTTATAGTTTTTGGATTGGAACGAAAAAAACGCACATTTGATCACACTAGTTGTATCTTTTAAAGAAAAATACATGTGACCTGAACTATTCGTTTGGCTAAAATTAGAAATTTCGCCTCTCACCCAGAAATTTTTAAATTCAGGTGAATCTTGTAGTTTCGCCTTGATACGACGATTGACTTCACTGACAGAAAGCGAGGAATCCACTGTTTCCATTTATGTAGTTTGGAATCGAGTTTCTCGGAAGATTTTCCAAAAATCCCATAAAATAATGACAAGGGTCAAAGCCATTGGCCCAATGATGATACCTGCAACACCAAACTCTTGTAATCCGCCAATGAGTGAAAGGAAAATTAAAAATGGATGTGTTTTTAGTTTTTTGTCTAAAATTTTTGGTTTCACGAAGTTTTCGAGGATGAGGTAACTTGCCCCTCCAGCAATCATAAATAAAACACTGGCTGTCCAATTTTCTTGGACAAGACCAATGTACAATCCAATTGGAAACCAAACAACTGATGTTCCAACAACGGGAATGAGAGAAAAGATTGTCGCAATGCTTGAGAGTAAAAACTTATTAGATACAGATGTGAATAATAATAAAAAATAAATCAAAGCTCCTTGGAGTAGGGAAATGAACAGATTCCCCATCATCACTGTCCGTATAGCTTCTTCGATCCTACGTCCCAATCGTTCTTCGATTTCCGTTGGAAAAGGTAATAGTAAAAATATTGCATGTTCCATTCTGCTTCCTTCTTTGTAGAGGAAAAATAGAAGGATGAATGTAAAAAATCCATTGAAGATGATGGCTCCAGGTACTTCAAAGGATCCAAGTAAAAAACCAGAAGAATTTTTTAATAAACTATAAATAGAATCTAAATTGAGGATGTCCATGTGTTGGCCAACATACTCCCGGTACATGATTGGGAGTTTGATCCAGAAAAATTCATTTTCAGTAAAAAAATCTGTAAGCATTGGACTGTTTAGTAAAAGAGATACAATCGATTCTTCTGTAAGTTGGTTTCGTACATAACTTACTAGGTTTAAGGATTCTCTAATTAATGTAGATACAATTAAATAAGAAGGGATAAACACACAAGCAAGCATTAAGATGACCATGATGTAAGGGGAAAGGCCATGGAATTTGACTCCCAATACATTCTTTAATCTTTTATGCAATTTTCTAGTGGTTAAATAAAATAATAAGGCTAAAAAACTAGACCATAAAAACGGTTTAAATACAAAAAATAAAGTAAAACATGTAGCAAGGAATATACCTGCTAACAGAATGTATACGATCGTTTCGTTTTTGTTTTTGATCCAATTCATATTTAATACGAAGAATGTTTTTTAAAGTAAAATCGAATTTGGTTCGTATTTTCATGTTTTGTGAGATAAATCGAAAGTGATTTTTTGATAAATCCCTCTAAAAGATAAGATACTTCCTTTTCGTTTGAATTTTTTTCAATGAGTTTCCAATCACCTTGGTTGACCCGAAAATCAATCCGTTTTTGGACTTCTTCCCAAGATTCTGGAGTTTCTAATAATAAAAATGCTTCTTTCGTATGGATGTGGCTAGTTTTGAATTCACTTGATTGGATGAATGTGGATTTTTCAGGGAAAAATGACTGAGGGAAAGCAGGGGGAGGATTCCCTGGAAATTTTGTGACGATGATTTGGTCAAATCGGTAGGTTTCCGTCTGTCTGTTTGGGCTACATTGCCATAGAACGAGTAAGGATAAACATAAAAATCGAATCATTAGGGAAAGCAAAAGTCCTAGTATTGATTCCTTCCATTCATTTTTTAAAATCTTTGTTGCCTATCCTAAGAAAGGTTTAACCTTCTCTCTGTGTTGGATTCTTTTCCTTTTGAAGCCATAATGCAGGAAATTCTTGGTTTACCACCGATTCTCCTTTGGGGTTTTTTCTGTTTTTCCAATTTTTTAGAGAATGTTTTCCCACCCTGGCCAGGAGATACAATCACAGTTTTTTCTGGATTCATCTCTTCTTCTCCGAACTCACCACTTTCTTTTCTTTCCGTAGTCCTTGCTACTTTTGTGGGGAATTTACTCGGTGCATTGGTGATGTATTATTTTGGAGAAAGATTTTTGATTTTCTTAAAACAAACCAAAATTCCTTTACTTTCTTCCTTCTACCATGAAGAAAACTTAAGAAAGACCTTAGTTTGGTTTCGACGCTACGAAATTGTAGTGGTTTTGGTGTCTCGATTTTCTGCAGGGATTCGTTTTTTTGTTTCGATTGTCGCAGGAATGTCTAAAATGAACATCATTAAATTTGTGATCCTCTATTCCATTGCGATATCATTATGGTGTGGGATCCTTCTTTTCGGTGGTTCCTTTCTTGGAAATAATTGGAACCAAATCATTGTTATACTATCATACTACAACCGGACCATTGGTATTCTTGTTTTTCTAATTTTTGCTTATCTGCTCTACCAAATGTTCAAGAAACGAAATACAAAGTTGACATGATTAAGAATTCTGTTAGGGTTTTCATCCATGGATTCTTGGGGAAAGATAGCGTTTGATTTTTATACATTTGGCTCTTTAGTCGGAGTGATTTTCACTTTTTACAATGCACAATTATTCTTAACTGTTAAAGAAAAATCGGAAGCCACCTTCAACTTAGGGATGGGAACTTTATGGTTGGGAATTTTCCATTTTGGGTATTTGATCAATTTTTCCTTTATGGGACCTGCCTCAGCTTATATGAGATGGTTTGTGATCATAGGAGCGATGGCAGGGTCGGTTTATCTTACTGGTTTTTTCTTAAGTTATCCAGAGATCTATTTCCCTAGACTCAAAAAAATAATCTTTCGGATTCTAAGTGCTGTTGTTGTAGTCGTTACTGCTTTTTTTGTCTATATTAGTTTGTCCGCAGGTAGATTGTTTTTTTTCAGTGGGCATTATTGGGATTTTCCAGTTCCCATTTTTTATAAAGCCTATGCTGTTATTGTTTTAGTATTCTTTCTCGCATTTACGATCCTTGCGATTTTGCAATTATTCAAAATGCCTAAAGAGTCAAAGTTTACTACGATAAGTATTCTAATCTCCTTTGTTCTCATCACAATGATCCCTGGTTTTTTGAATGTATTGTCAAGAGATGGTGCCATAGGGCGAGGGTTGTACCAAACCATAACTGATTTAGTTTTGGTTGTAGGTTTGTTTGTGGCAAACGTTGTTTATATCAACAATACAAAAGATAAAACAACGATTATCTCAAGGATCATTGGGATTTCACTTGCTTCCTTTTTACTCATTTTACAACTCGTTGCATATTCTGTGATCCAACAAACAGAATCAAATTATGATTTAGTCCATACAGCGAGAGCAAAAAATTATATTGCTGGTTTAGAAACGGACCAAGTTCCTAGTTTTCACTTTTCTTATGATAAAAACGCCCAATCCTTTCAAACCCATAAAGCTCTAGAGAAAATTGATTTAGAACCAAAAAAATATGAGGCAGAGTTTTGGAATGTTTGGGCCCTTGAGATGATCCTTTCCTATGAAGGGAAAAAAAATTGGAAAGAAAATACCAAATCTCTCCTAAGTACTTTGCCAGATACTAGCAAAGGTTATTCTGCTGAAATTTCACGTTTGTTAACAGATCCAAAGATCGAAAGTCCCAAAATATTGATTGCTGAAATTGAATCAGAAAAACGGAAAATATTATACACTCGGAATAAACTCAGAGAAATTCCTGTAGCACAATTTACGGAAAAAGCCCTAAGTCATGTGAAAAACGACTCAGGTGCCCTTTCTGGTTTTTATGCAGAAGCGAGGGCAGTATTGTCATCTTCTATTTCAGAAGGAGACAAATTCCAAATCCTAGACCAAATGTTTTCACCTATGCCGAGCCATGGTGAGAGAAATTATCGTGGCCAAGTTAAGTTTGATTCAGACAAACCCAATTATTCTTTTTTTGTAAGTTACCTCATTGTTGATAAAAAAAATGAAATCATCCATGAGATTGGTTACCCTTACAGTGATTACAGAAATTTCCAACATGAAGTTACTTTACCTTGGATCATTGGTCTTTTAGCACTTGCTATCCTTGTGATTTTTGGTTATCGATTATTTTTCCTCATTGCTCTCATTCGACCAATCGAACAAATCATTGAAGGTTTAACAGAAGTGAATTCTGGAAATTTAGAATACCGACTCAATGTCCATGTGGAAGATGACATTGGGTTTATGGCCAGATCCTTTAACCGTATGGTTCGTTCCATCCAAGCAGCACGTAAAAAATTACAGCAGTATGCTGAACAACTTGAAGAAAAAGTCCAAGAACGTACTAAAGAATTGGAAAACACATTAAAAGAAGTACAATCATTAAAACACCAGCAAGATGGTGATTATTTTTTAACTTCCTTATTATTACAACCATTCCATACCAACCATGCAAAACATGAAAACGTAAGAGTTGATTTTTTATTGGAGCAGAAGAAAAAATTCACATTCAAACAATATGAAAAAGAGATTGGTGGAGATTTGAATATCGCCAATCAAATTGTGTTAAACAATAGGTCCTATACTGTTTTTTTAAATGCAGATGCGATGGGAAAATCAATGCAAGGAGCAGGGGGCGCACTGGTCCTTGGATCAGTGTTTGAATCAATTATCACTCGAACACAACTCTTAAGTGAAGCAAGGAATACCTATCCTGAAAGATGGATCAAAAATACATTTTTAGAACTTCATAAAATTTTTGAAGGTTTTGATGGTTCTATGCTCGTTTCTCTTGTACTTGGAGTTGTTGATAATGAAACTGGACTACTTTATTTCATCAATGCCGAACACCCTTGGATCGTTTTATATCGTGATGGGATCGCAAGTTTTATTGAAAATGAACTTATGTTTCGTAAACTCGGAACGTCGGGTGTACAAGGAAATTTGTACATCAAAACCTTTCAACTTGAGGCAGGAGATATTCTCATCGCAGGTTCCGATGGAAGAGATGATTTACTCATTTCCCATACAGAAGATGGGAAAAGGGTGATCAATGAAGACGAAAGACTATTCTTAAAAATGGTTGAAGCAGGAAAGGGTGATTTGGATGTTATTTACGATGAATTGGCAAAGTTTGGAGCTTTGACAGACGATTTATCGTTGTTACGTGTGTCTTTCATTGAGGAAAAAGAAAAATATAAAATAGAAAAAGACAGATTACGAGAAATCCAATCCTTACTGGCAAAGGCGAAGGAGGCGAGTGATTCTTCTGATTTGCAGGAAGCTGTGACGTATTTAGAAAAAGCACATTCCTTAGAAGAGAATATCCCTGAAATCAAAAAGAAATTCATTCAGTTGTATCTAAAACTGAAAGATTATGGGAACGCCAAAAAAATGGCAAAAGACTATAGTTTACTCCGACCTATGGATACAGAAATCATGTACATCACTGCTTTTTGTGCAAGGAAAGTAGCAGATATTAAAACTGCCATTGATTTTGGGGAAAGAGTCAGATTACGTGACCCAAATCATGTCAAAAACCTAATCAATTTGGGACAAACCTATTTAGCGGATAAAAATTATGGAAGGGCAGAGAATATTCTAAACTCAGCCTTGGAACTGGATCGCGAAAATCCAAGTTTAATCCGGCTCATTGACCACATCCAAAAGAAACAATTAAAACAAGAGGAAAACTAGGTTCGTCTAATCATTTAAGTGGATGAAAGAATCAAAATAGAAATTTCCCATAGTTTTTCGGAGTTCCTGAAGGAGGATTGGAATCGGCTAGTCCCTTCTGATTCTCTTTTTCAAGAACATGAATTTTTGATTGGTTTGGAAGAGACCGGTTGTATTGGAAAATCTGATTGGTTACCCGTGATCGTCTACGCAAAACAAGGTGAAAAACTGATTGGAGTTTTGCCGAGTTATTTACGGCAAGACTCTTATGGGGAATATATTTTTGATTTCCAATGGGCTAATGCCTTCCATCGGGCTGGGATTCTATATTATCCAAAACTAACAGTCGCAGTTCCATTTACACCTGTGACAGGTTCGCGATTTTTAATTGACCCAAATTTTTCAGAAATCGACAAACAATCATTAGAGTCCAAACTATTACTCTCCTTAAAAGAATTTGGTGCAAAAGAGAATGTATCATCGATCCATATTCTTTTTTGCAAAGAAGAAGAGCAGGCAATGGGAAGAAACTTGGGATTTGCGCCAAGGTTATCTCACCAATACCATTGGTTCAATAAAGGTTTTTCCAATTTTGAAGAATTCCTTGGAACCTTAGTCAAGGAACGTCGAAAAACTATTCGTAGTGAACGCAAAAAAATCAATGCAACAGGACTCATTTTCCAAACACTTACGGGTGATACGATTCAGGAATCACATGCTAATCTTTTTTATAATTTTTATAAAGACACTCATAGTAAAAAATGGGGACAGGCTTACTTAAATCGAGAATTCTTTTTCAAAATGGTGGAAACTTTCCGACATAGATTGCTCCTTGTTCTCGCTTCTAAACCGAACGGAGATCCTATTGCTGGGACCTGGAATTTATTCCGTGATGGTTTTTTATACGGTAGGTATTGGGGAGCTTTGGAACACATTCCAAATTTACATTTTGAATGTTGTTATTACCAGTTGATTGATTATGCGATTGAACATAAGTTGGAAAGGGTTGAAGCGGGTGCACAAGGGGAACATAAATTTCTTAGAGGGTATAAAACCGTACCAATGTTTAGTTCCCATCATATCTTTAATGACCAAGGTAGAAGTGCCATAGAAACTTATTTGGAGAAAGAGATTGAAATGGAAAGAGAAAATATTTCAGCATATAATGCCCATTCTCCTATCAAATCTCTTAGGGAGGGATAATGTCAGAAACAAAACGGAAGTCGTATACTGATTTTAATGTTGAACTTTTAGAAAAAGAAAAGCAGAAAAAACAATTAAAAAAACCGGATCGTTATAAGGTGATTTTGGTCAATGACGACTACACTCCTCAGGAATTTGTGGTGTATGTTTTGACCATAGTTTTTCGGAGATCAATGGAAGAATCTCGTCAAATAATGTGGAAGGCCCATACGGAAGGAACAGCCGTATGTGGTGTGTATTCACTTGATATCGCACGAACAAAGGTAGGCGAAGTACACAAACTAGCAGACGATGCTGGCCACCCATTACAATGCCAATTGGCAAAGGAGGAATGATATGAATTTTTCATCTGACTTAGAAAAAACTTTAGAATTAGCCCAAAAAGAAGCGAGTAAATTCCATCACGAATTTATAACGTTGGAACATTTGTTATATGGACTTACTTATAATGAAAAAACAAAAGATGTTCTTGTCAATGTTGGTTGTGACTTAGAACTACTCCGAAAAGAATTATTGGATTACTTTGAAGATGATTTGTCTTCCATTGCGGTTCCAAATCTAAAAATCCAACCGAAGTATACAGTTGGAGTTCAGTTTGTAATCCAGTTTGCTGCCTTTCATGTCCAAAACTCAGGCAAAGAAGAAGTAGATGGAAATAATGTATTGGTTGCTCTATTTCGAGAAGAAGATAGCCAAGCTTGTTACCTATTAGCAAAACAAGATATCAAACGTTTGGATGTAATCAAATACATTTCCCATGGAGTTAAAAAGGAAAAAGATTCCTTGGGCCCAGAATTTTCTCCATCGGAGGAAAGAATTGAAGAGGAAGGTGAGGAAAAAACCAAACAATCCGCACTGGAGAAGTTTTGTGTCAATCTAACGGAAAAAGCAAAATTAGGAAAACTTGACCCATGTATTGGACGGGATACAGAAATCCAAAGGACAATTCATATTTTATCTAGGCGTCGTAAAAATAATCCAATTTTTGTTGGGGAAGCTGGTGTAGGAAAAACTTCGATAGTGGAAGGGATAGCTGAAAGAGTTGTCCAAGGAAAAGTTCCAAAAAGTTTGTTAGGGTTAGAGATTTATTCTCTCGATATGGGTCTTGTGATGGCAGGAACTAAGTTTAGAGGGGAATTTGAAGAGAGACTTAAAGCCATATTGCAAGAGTTAGTTGGAAAGCCAGAAAAAGTCATATTTATAGATGAGATTCATACCATTGTTGGAGCGGGAGCGGTTTCAGGAGGGAGCCTTGATGCTTCCAATTTAATGAAACCAGCTTTAGCCAATGGAGAACTTAAATGTATTGGTACTACTACTTACAAAGAATACAAATCGATCTTTGAGAAAGACCATGCCCTTTCTCGTAGGTTTCAAAAAATAGAAGTTGCTGAGCCATCCAGAGAAGACGCCATACAGATATTAAACGGTTTAAAACCAAAATATGAATCATTTCACGGAGTAAACTATAGTTCAAAAGCAATTGAAGCCTGCGTTGATTTATCTAGTTTGCATTTACGTGATCGTTTTTTACCAGACAAAGCGATTGATCTTATGGATGAATCAGGTGCGTTTGTAAAACTACGAGATGAAAACAAAGAGAAGGCAAAAAAAACTGTTGGAATCTTTGAAATTGAAGCTTTAGTTGCAAAAATTGCAAAAATCCCAGAAAAAACTGTCAAAGCTGATGATAAAAAAAAATTAGAATCACTAGATGCAGAAATGAAAACAGTTGTGTTTGGGCAAAACCACGCCATCGAACAAATTGTAGATGCGATCCATTATTCAAGGTCAGGTCTTGGTGATGAAGGAAAACCCATAGGTAGTTTTTTGTTTGTTGGACCAACTGGAGTTGGAAAAACAGAAGTGGCTAAAACTTTGGCTGAAAAAATGGGCATCCAATTCTTACGATTTGATATGAGTGAGTATATGGAAAAACATTCTGTTTCTCGGCTAATCGGAAGTCCACCTGGTTATGTAGGTTATGACCAAGGAGGGCAACTCACTGATGCCATTGCCAAATCACCACATTCAGTTCTCCTCTTTGATGAAATTGAAAAAGCACATGAAGATATTTACAATATTTTATTACAAGTCATGGACCACGCCACACTGACAGATAGCACAGGAAAAAAAGCAGATTTTCGAAATGTGATTCTCATTCTAACGACTAACACTGGTGCCCAAGAAAGTTCAAAACCAATGCTTGGTTTTGATGGTGATCGTTATGATGATCGGTCTTTAAAAGCCATTGAAAGGACCTTTACACCCGAGTTTCGCAATCGATTAACAGCTGTGATCGAATTTAATCCTTTATCGGTTACAATTGTGGAACAGGTTGTAAAAAGAATGTTTGTTAGTTTGCAATTAAAAGCAAAAGAAAAAGGAATTGAGTTAGATATCACAGAGAAAGCGATTCGTTATTTAGCAGAAACAGGATACGATCGTGCCATGGGTGCACGTCCAATCCAAAGGATCATCAATTCCGAAATTGGGAAACCACTTTCGAAAAAGATTTTATTCCACAAGGAGAAAGTAAAATCGTATCTTGTGGATTTAGTCACAGACGAAAAAAAATCCAGATTAGAAATTTTGGAAGCTGACTCTGTTAAAACTTAAAAAAAAGTAATTAATTTTACACTCTCCCGTACTGAATACTTTATTATGGGGAGTGTAAATACACCTCGTCTTCTTTTTTAAAACTCAAATATCCGAAAATAAATGCAAAACTGAGTGATGCCAAAAATAGGTAAAAAGGGATTTGGGTATAAACTTCATTTGCATTAACAAAGTCATAATAAGTTCGCTTTGGTTCCAAATATCCCCAAAGTACGATGATGAGAGAGACCATCTCAGTCGCAAAAAACCAAATTCGAGTCCAGGTTGATTTCCAAAATCCTAAGAAGAAAAAATTGAGTAAACTAATCAGAATAAAAATTGAATTGAGTTTTGGGCTCAAAGAGATGAATTCTTTACTTTCAAAAAAAGTAATTTCGTAACGAAACCAAGGTAAAACTGAAAACAATAATTGTAAAAACAAAAAGATAAAGAAAATTTTGTCATAAAATAGTTTTGTTTTCCAATAATTGTATAAAGATAAAGAGATTTTTTTACCAAGAAACCACCAAACTTTGATTAATTCAGGAAATAATTTTATGGTTTCTTTTAAGAATAAAATCAATGCTGTAACTAAAGAAATAAATTTACTAATCATTCTACTTCCACAGTCATTTCTAGTTCCACTGATGCATCCAATGGAAGAGAACTCACACCAATTGCAAAACGAGCATGTTTACCTTTTTCTCCAAAAATTTGAACTAAAAGTTCTGAGGCACCATTGGCAACTAAATGTTGTTCGGTGAAGTTTTCAGCACAAGCCACATAAACACCTAGTTTCACAACCGATTTTATTTCATCTAGTGATTGGATCTGTAAAAGAAGAGTTGAAAGCGCATTGAGAAGGCATTGTTTTGCTTCTTCTTTCGCTTCAGTAAGTGTAATCCCAACGCCCACCTTTCCTGTTTTCCTTAATTTCCCACCGACAAGTGGGAGTTGGCCGGAAGTAAAAATCAGATTTCCTGTGCGTTTGGAGGGGATATAAGCGGCAAGAGCTGCAGGTACAGGAGGGATTTCGAGTCCAAGTGAATTCAATAGATCAATGATTGCCATTGCCATCCAAACTATGGCTACGAGGGTTCCGAGACAAAATTTTTTTTCCTCCGTGCAAAAATTCTAATTTTTTCTTGACGATTGGCAGTCAAAGATGTAGAGTGCTAATGAAAATAGCAGCCTACGAATAAGAGTGCCAAAAGGAGATTTTGCATGTTATTTCGAATTCTAGAACCACAAACCAAAGCAAACCAGTTTTGGAGAGATTTTGACCGTTTGAACGATGAGCTGACACGTTCCATTTTGGATAACCAATTCGGAACTTCTTCGCATTTTCCTCCAGTGAATGTGTATACCAAAGAAGACGAAGCCCTCGTAACGTGCCTGTTGCCAGGAATGGACACAGACCAAATTGATATCAATGTAAAAGACAATATGCTATCCATCCATGGAAAGAAAAAGACGGAAGAACTTGCAGAAGGAACGGAAGTGCATAGAAGAGAGATCTTTCAGGGAGAATTCCATCGATCCTTAGAACTTCCTTTCCGTGTGAACCAAGACCAAGTATCCGCAAAATATGTAAATGGAGTATTAAATATCCACTTACCTAGACGGGAAGAAGACAAACCAAAAAAAGTTTCCATAAACATTGGATAAGGAGAGAAAGAATATGAATACATTGACAACAGAGAAAAAACAAGAAGTCGCAGAGAAGTCGGATGGAAAGGAGTTAAAACAACAAATTAAAGTTTATTCTCCTAACGTAGATGTTTACGAAACAGATAATTCCCTTCTTTTCCGAGTAGAGATGCCTGGAGTAGATGACAAATCGGTTGAGATCACGATTGAGAAAGACCAACTCCAACTAGAAGGTAAATTTCAAATTGGGGTAGAAGAAAAAGGACAGGTTCGATTGGCTGAATACCGTGAAGGTAACTATTTCAGACGGTTTACCATTGGCAAAGCGATTGATTCTGAAAAAGCCGTAGCAAAAATGAAAAACGGAATTTTAGAACTTTCTATACCAAAAATAGAACCGAAAAAAACAAAAGTTGAGATTCGTAACTCGTAACGTTTAGATCATCAATCATGATTAGAGAACAAAATGGAAAGAGTTTCTAAAATCAAAAAATGAAATACCAATTGAGAACCGTAACCCAACAGAACGAGTGTTTTGTTGGGTTTTTTTTATTCAACTAATGTTTGTATCGTTTGGAATACTAGATCGTTTTCTTCTTTGGTGCCTATTGTGATCCGAATGTAGTCCTTACAAATTCCATAGGAAAAATACCGAATGAGGATATTTTTATCTTTTAAGGATAGGTAAAGTTGTTCTGGAAAAACACCAGGTTTTGGTTTGCAAAAAAGAAAATTGGTGGAAGATTCAGGGATTGTAAATCCAAGTGATTCCAAATTGGTTTTCAAACGAGACCTCTCTGCAATCACAAGTTTTCGTTTTTCAAGGAAATACTCTTTGTCTGTATAGGAAGTTTCCGCTATCACTTGGTCTAAAATTCCTACATTATAAGAATCTTTCATTTTTCTAACCCAATCGATAGTCTCAAGTGATCCAATCAGATAACCAACACGAAGCCCTGCCAAAGCATAAGACTTCGAAAACGTTCTCGATACAAGGAGATTCGGATTTGTTTTGATTTCGGGAATCAAACTTGCCCCTTCGTCCGTAAAATCAATATAAGCTTCATCAGACAAAACGAATCCTGGAAAACTCCGAACCAGTTTTAGTAGGTTTTGTTTTGGTTCTTCGATTCCCGTTGGTGCGTTTGGATGGGCAAAACAAAGTAATTTCCCTTCAGTTTTGCAAAGTGTTTCAATATCAAAATGTAAGTTCGCAAGGACAGGGATTGCTTTGTATCTGGCACCCACCATCATTTGTTCGGTGAGGACAGGGTAATAGGAATAGGTTGGGTCAGGGGCTACCACAACATCTCCTGGTCCAACAAAAGTTTGGAATAACAAACGTAAGGCTTCATCGGAACCATTGGTGACAAGGATTTGGTTTGGGTCTAAATCATAATCCTTTGCAATGAGTTCTTGCAATTTTCTGGAATGGTAATTCGGATATTTCCGAAGTAATCCCTTTTCGATGACATCCTCAAGCGCCTTTTTGATCTTAGGTGAAGGAGGATACGGGTTTTCATTGGTATTTAATTTGATTGTAGAAGTTGATAGGCCTGGTTGTTCCCCAGGTGTGTAAGGAGAAAATGAAGGTAATTCCTTTCTCACAAACTCCTTCGGATCAAATTGTTTTTTTATCGGCTCCATCATTTACAACCGGTTTATTGCATTGATATATGCTTTGGCACAAGCTTCAATGATGTCAGTAGAATCCCCTTTGCCTACAACTCGCCTCTCGCCGTCTTCTAAAGTAACGGAAGCCTCTGCCATTGCATCGGTTCCTTCTGTCACAGGGGAAATCACAAGGCGAGAAAGGAGAGGGGAAAGCCCAGTCACAGCACTAATGGCTTTAAAGATGCTATCAACAGGCCCATCTCCTTTGGCTTCACCCACTTTGGTTTCGCCTTTGATTTGTAAGTTGACCTTTGCAAAAGGTGTTTTGTCGGAACCAGTGTTTTGTTCAAATGAAATCAGACGGAAGGTTTCGTCCACTTGGGAACGGCTAATTTCCGATTGGAAAAGAGCAGCGATGTCTTCATCAAAAACTTCCTTTTTTTTATCTGCAATTTCCAAAAACCGATTGTAGGCATTGTCAATTTCTTCAGGTTTCGGATCAAATCCCATACGGATGATTCTGTCTTTGAATCCAGCTCTACCGGAATGGCGACCAAGTACCATACGATTCGATTTTAATCCTACAGATTCGGGTGTCATGATTTCGTATGTTTGGCGGTTTTTGATCACACCATCTTGGTGGATGCCTGATTCATGGGCAAAGGCGTTGGCTCCCACGATGGCTTTGTTTGGTTGTACTACCATACCTGTGATGGTTTTTACTAAATGGGAACCACGGGTAATGAGCGTAGAATCAATGTTAGTTTCCACGCCAAAAGTATCCTTTCTTGTTTTGAGAGCCATGACCACTTCTTCCATGGCTGTGTTTCCTGCACGTTCGCCAATCCCATTGATGGTACATTCAATTTGGCGACCACCCGCAAGGACAGTCGCAAGTGAGTTAGCAACAGCAAGTCCTAAGTCATTATGGCAGTGAGCCGAAAAGATCACTTTGTCTGAACCTTTCACCTTAGTTTTTAAAAATCGGAAAAGATCCATGTATTCTTGTGGTGTTGTATAACCAACTGTATCTGGAATATTGATTGTGGTTGCACCTTCCTCAATGACAGCTTCGACTAACTCTCGTAAGAATTCCCATTCCGACCTAGTGGCATCTTCTGGTGAAAATTCCACATCCGGAACAAAGTCTTTTGCCATACGTACAGCAAGCCTTGCCATCTCGAGGACTTCAGAAGGTGACTTCCCCAGTTTGTGTTTCATATGGATGGGAGAAGATGCGATAAAAGTATGAATGCGTTTGGATTTAGCGGGTTTTAATGCGTCTCTTGCTGCTTCCAGATCAGGGCGGAGGGCACGGGCAAGGCCACAAATGGTGGGACCTTCAATTTCACGAGCAATACGCTCTACTGCCTTGAACTGGACAGGAGATGAAACAGGGAAACCTGCTTCTATGATGTCAACTTTCATCCGTGAAAGGTGCAAAGCAATTTCTACCTTTTCGTCCTCGCTCATAGCAGCACCTGGACACTGCTCTCCATCCCTCAAAGTCGTATCAAATATCCGTACGTAATCTTCCATCTCCTTCCAGATCATAGTTTCCCCGAAGTCTGTCAAGGAGTATGAAAAGCACCTGTGATCCAACGGTATGGTTTCCCATCCGCGCCAATGGGGATCGGTTTTATTTTCCCTTCCGACCAAAAACGAATCGGTTTTTCCAAGTCATACGGAACTTCCTGGTTTGGGATCGATTGGTGGGTTTCCTTTACGCTGTTTCTAGGTTTAGGAAGGAGACTAAGAATGAAAAACCAGAGGGTTAACGTAAACAGGAGGAGCGGTATTGGGATAGGTTTCATCTCATTTGTCATCACCCAGGAAATTCCGAGAATTCCTATAAACCAGAATGGAAAGAGATAACGTATCGGGTAAGGATGGAGGTAAGTAAAACGACCTACGACTACGAGTAATACAAGAAGGATTGGTAATAATACAATTAGGATTCGTTTCAACCGAAAAGGAAATTTGGGGTAAGTCAATCCGAGAACAAAACATAATCCCAACAAAGAACGATTTTGATAAACGAACTGTTTTGCAAAATCATATAGGTAATGAATCGATAAAAAAGAAATTTCTTCCCATGTTTTTTTTTGGAACGAATTGAATAAAAATCCAAAACTATTAGGAATATGGAATTTGGATTTCAAAAAATAAAAACTTAGTTCCAAAACCATCAGGTATACAATCGGTATTCCGATATAATAAAAACGTTTTGGATATGAAATCTCTTTCCATTGTTTTTGATTCCCTTCTAAGGAGCGAATGACGATAAAACAAAGAATTCCAATGCAAAATGCAAATCGATCAGAAAGGTATAACAAACTAAAACCGATGAAAAAAAGAAACGGGAAAACGACCGTGTGGATTCGCAGGTTTTGATTTTGTTTTCGATTCTCCGCTTGATTCAAACTAGGTTTAGGATCGGATTGATACTGGTAATAAAGACTCACAAGAAAAAGGCTAAAGAAAAACCCCGTGCTATGATGGGCATTGGAAAAAAAATAAACTAAGGGAAGGGGATTATCTCCCAAGTTATCACCTAACAGAGAAATGAGTGTGAATATGGTTTGAAACCAAATGAGAAAGGAGAGAGACTTTTGTTTGGATAGGATTGATGACAATAACAAATACAATCCTAGGGATACAAATCCCATTTGGATCACACCATACATCGTGGGAAGAATCAAAAATGGAAATCCCATATACAAAACAAACATGAGTAAAATGTCTGGAAAAAAATAAGGAGATGGTGGGAGATACCAATGGAGGATTCCTTCTCCTCTCATCAAATCAGAAACAATGAGTGGGGTATACAGTTGGTCAGCAGAATGTAATGGGATAAAATAAATAGTTTCGCATAACAAATAATTGATAGTACTCGAAATCAGTAAAAAAACGAACAAACCGATCCATTCCCTTGGTTGGAAATGTTTTCCCAATTGATGGAAATATGATTGGAAAAAATTTCTAAAACGTTCCATTGGATTCATATGTTAGAAAAAAGCCCTCGGGATACCCATCCGATTTCCCTCTATTCTGTAAATTTGGCAGGGGGAGAGGATTGTTCGAAACCACTTCACTTCTACCAATCCATTTTAGGTGGCAAAGTTCTGAAAGAAAGTTTTGGCCATGCTGAATTGGAGATAAACTCAGGACTTCGGATTGTATTTTCGAAAGAAACAGAACATTGCCCAGTGCGAGGAGGAACGCTCACACTTTCAGTAAAAGATGAAAAACAACTCGAGTTTTGGATTTCACAGTGCAAACAAATCCAATCCGTAGAGAATAAAGGGTATGCACTTTATGAAGACATTTGGGGGAATTGGATCTGGATTTACGTAGATAAAACTTGAGCCAAACGATCCGGAAAGTCCGTGATAAGACCCGATACACCCACTTCTATGAGTGATTTCCACTCTCCTTCTGTATTGGGAGTGTAGGGAATTACAAGTAAATCCTCTTTATGACATTTAGATACAAATTCTTTTGTACATGCTGAAAAATGGGGAAGGATTAAATCTGGTTCAAACTCCAAATAACGTTCGTTTAGCGAATCTCCTTTTTCAATCAGTAAACCTCGTAAAACATTTGGTTCTTCCTTTCTGACTAGGTCCACAAGTTCCCAATCAAAACTACTCACCCAAATTCGATTTTGTAATTGGTATTTCCTGATGAGTTTGACAACTGCTTTTGCCAAAGTTTCTCGTTCTTCTTTTTTTCCTTCACTTTTGAGTTCGATGTCAAATACCGTATTTTCTGGTAAGGTATGGACTACCTGTGACAAAGTTGGAATCTGTTCTCCTTCAAATTCCTCAGAGAAAAATCCTCCTGCATCAAGTTCGGCTAACTTGCGATAGGGAATCTCGGCAACTTTTCCTTCTCCATCAGTAGTTCTGTCGACTGTGAAGTCATGAATGACAACCAGTTCCCCCGAGCCGCATAACATGGTATCCAATTCAAAAAAATGAGTGGATTCCGAACCGACTAAAAAAGACACGAGTGTATTTTCGGGAGCAAGTCCCCTGGCTCCTCTATGCCCAATATTTGCTGGTGATTTTCCGAGAAGAGATTGCAGGCGTTCGATTCTTGGTTTAAACATTGGGTTAACCTGGTTGGATGGTAGATTCGTATCCTTCTTCTTCCATCGCTTCTCGAAACATCTGTTCTTTCAAAGATTTTCCCAAGTAACGATCGATGTAGATATGAATCGCATAGAGAAGAGGTGTGATGAGAATGGCCACACCCATTTTGTATAAAAAATTGGTGCTTGCGATTGAGATGAGTTTAGGTACTGCGTGGTATTTTCCAAGAGCAATGAAGATCACAACAAAAGAATCTATGAGTTGGGAAATCACTGTGGAACCTGTAGCACGCAACCAAATGTGTTTTCCCTTTGTTTTCTTTCGTAAAAAATGGAATGTATGTAAATCGATCATCTGCCCAATCATATAAGCAATGATGGACCCAAGGATGACAAGGCCTGAGTTGGCAAACACCCGTTCAAAAGAAACATCATCAATCGGAGAATCAGGGCTTGCTGGAATTTGGATATCGATGACAATGAGAAGGTAGGCAAACCCAATCATCACCATACCGAGAAAGGTTGTGGCTCTTACCACCTTCCGCCCAAAGTATTCATTGAGTAAATCCGTGATGATAAAGGTAACAGGAAAAGGGATAACCCCCATAGTCATAGTAAACCCGAAGGCAAAAAATAATTTACTACCTGTGAGTTCCGCAAGGAGTAAAAATGTGAGAAAAAAACTAAGTAAAACAGTATAAAGGATCACCGGTTTTTGTTTTAAGGCATTCATGGATTTCTTTTCCTCCCCATTCCAATTTCGGCTAGGAGAGAATGGCTCCTAAAAAATCATGGGATACAGATAGATAGAGTGGGTTTCGATTAATCTCTACTCTTTTTTTCTCAACAGTTCGATAATCAATCTAGAAGAAACGTATATGTCTGAATCACAATCCCCGAACACCCCAAAACGCCCTCTTTCGAATGTGGCGAAATATTCCTTATTATTTGCCTCTTGGTTCTTTTTATCCGCCATCTCGTTTTATTTGGGAATGAATCTCATGCAAAATTCAGGCTCCACTTTGGTTTTGAAAGACCTTCCTAAAACAGGAAACACAAACCCAAGTGTGGTAGAAGCATCCACTCCTTCCCTCGGGACTCCTTCCGAGATGGAAACAGAAGAAAAAACCGAATCGAAAGAATCGGTCACTGTGGAAGAAGATGTCGTCGATGCGCCGAACTTTCTTCCTGATGAGAATGTTCGTTTCCGTTCTTCCGCTTGGTCAACAGATTGGACTGCCATGAAAAAAACAGTACATCTCTATAATGAAATCCATCCCTTTATCTACACGATGAAAGGTGGACTTTCCAATAACGGAGAGCTCATTTCGAGTTGGTCCAGTACTTCTAGAAAAGAACGAGTTCAAGAACTACGTGCTTTGAATCCAAAAGTCAAAATCATTCCTACCATTTTCCGTTGGGAAAATCCAAAAGAAAAAATCCAAGAAAATATTGGTATGGGCGGAAGGAATGACATCCGTGACCACCACATCCAAGTGATTGTAAATGAAATCATGACCTATGGGTATGATGGGATCGACATCGATTACGAAGGGATGTCTTGTGATAAAAAAGAAAAGTTCGAAGAATTTTTTACCCTTCTTGCAAAAGAAGTCCACAAAAAAGGAAAACTAATCTCTGTTGCCGTTCATCCAAAAACACCAGCAGAAAAATCAAAAAAGAAAGAACTCCAATGCCGTGGACTTTCCAAACCCATCCACTTAGACTTCCGTGAAAACTGGAGAGGACCAACCACTCATGATTATGAGTTCCTTGCCAAACACGCAGACCGAGTGAAAATTATGGCGTATGAACTCCACCCAAGGAAATACCATAACCCAGGCCCTGGTCCACAAGCGCCTAACGTTTGGTTAAAAGACATCATCACTTACGCGAAAAAAAGAGTCCCAAATCACAAACTTTATATGGCGATCCCGACATATGGGTATGACTGGGCACTCAATTGTAAAGCCTCAGCAAAAGCGATTTACCACTCTGATGCACAGAGGATCAAAGCGGGAACTCACAAAAATCGCCAACCCACAGATATCAACCGCATCTTAAATGAAGAGAACAAAGTTGCTAGTTGGAAAAACCTTTCAAAGTTTTCGGACATCCATAAAAACCGAGCCTACGAAGATCCATCTTTATGGTATACCAGTGGTGGTTGTGACCGAGTTGCCTTTTATATGAACAGACGTGCCTTTGAAGAAAAGATGACCTTACTTCGTAAGTATGACCTAGGGGGATTTTCTTTTTGGCAACTTGTAACAGACAATGACCCTGAGATCAATGTATATTTGAGTAAACTTGTCCAAGGCCAACTCCCTCCAGTGGAAAAAGCAAAAGAGGAAGAAGAACCAAAAGAAGAGACGACAATCCAAAATTTGGATTCTAAAGAGGCTTTAAAAGTTTCCCATTCCCAAACCAAATCCAAAACAAAAACCAAACAGTTTTAACATGAAAACACAAATCTCTTCGGATGTTCGTTTGCTTGCGGACCTCATCCGAAAGGGTGGAGTGGTTGTGTTTCCAACCGAAACCGTTTATGGAATTGGTGCTTCCAGTTACAACGAAGAGGCCTGCAAACGAATTTACCAAATCAAAGGGCGACCGAGTGACAACCCACTGATTGCCCATTTCTCCTCCATCGAAGAAATTAAATCCGTCTGTGAAGTGAGTGAAGTTGCAGAACGATTGTTATGCGAATTTGCACCTGGACCCTTGACCTTAGTCCTTCCCAAAAAAAATCCCAACATTTTTCCAAAAGAATTATCTACACTTGCTGTGCGGATTCCAAAAAACCCTATCGTTCGGGATTGGATTAAAACATGTGATTCTCCCATCTCAGCACCATCTGCCAACCTTTCAGGAAGACCATCTCTCACTCGCATGACAGACGTAGTGCGTTATTTTGATGGGATCGTTGATGGGATTTTTGTTACTGATGAACCATCACTAGGGATTGAATCCACAGTAGTAGGAATGTTTGAAGATCCACCAGTCCTTTTACGTCCAGGTTCCATTGAGTCAAATGAACTCAAACGTTTTTTTCCGAATTTGTTGGTTCCCAATTCCTTTTTAGTGGAAGGAAAAACGGTTCCTTTAAGTCCAGGGATGAAATACAAACACTATGCGCCTAAAGCAAATGTGAAATTACTTTCGCCAGATGCTTTTTCTTCTGAATGGAACCGATATGGTACAGATTCCAAAACTGCCTGGATTGGTTTTTCCTACGCTAATGAGGAAAAACTGGAAAGTACTTTCACAAAAACAAATCCTACAAGGGTCAAAATTGTTTCATCCAATTTCGAATACAGCACAGAGCTCTACGCTTTTTTTGAATCTTGCGATCAAATGGGAATCGATACCATCCATTGTGAAACACCAAAAGAAGGGGAAGGAAAAGAAGGCCTTCTCAATCGTTTGCAAAAAGCCTCAGAAGCGAACTAAATTAGAATCATTTCCCGTCCAGATTTCCACTAAAAAACATATCAAAACGGATTTGATTCCCGCGATCGGTTGGATTTCCATTTTATATTCGTATGCAAATTACCTTCGATTTTTCCAATGAAGTTTGGTATGAGAAAGAAGGGACACCTCACCGAGTGATTCCAAAAGTTTTAGTTCCGAAAGAAGTCCCCCAAGGAGAGGGATTTTGTTTTTAAGGTTATATGCTGGTAATTCCTCAGTTAGGTAAATTGCCTTACCACCTAATTTTTCTTTTACGAACTGAACTGCATCAAGTAATCCCCCGAGAGAATCCACGATATTGTTTTCCGTTGATGGCAAATACACCCGGCCCATTCCAATTTTAGGTAAAGTTTCCAGAGGGATCTTCCTACCTTCCGCAACACGGCGGTAGAACAAAGATTCAATTTTTTTAATTTGAGATTCTAAATACAAAATGCTTTGTTTGGAAAGGGGTTGGAATTCGGAGTGGATGTCACGGAAGGGATAAAAACCAACGGCTTCCTTATTCAGATGAAACTTTTTGTATAGTTTTTGTAAATTGGCACGGATACTTACTGCCCCAATAGAACCTGTGATGCAAACGGGAGATGCTGTGATATGGTCTGCGGCTGTTGCAATATAATAACCTCCACTGGCGACTGTATCTTTAAAGTAAGCTGTCACTAGTTTTGATTTTTTTAATTCTAAAATTTCTTGGTGGATTTGTTCTGAATAAAAAGCAGACCCTCCAGGTGAAGAAATCTCTAAGATAACGGCTTTGATTTTTTCATCTTCGCCTAAGGCTTTTAAGGTGGGAATCAGTGAGAAGGCTTCAATTTTTCCGTTTTCTCTGTTTTTATGCAAATAGTCTCCCCCCGTGATTCCGCCATCAATGGGAAGAACCACTACTTCTTGTTTCCGTTTTGGAAAGAGGGAAAACTCTTTTATGGTTTGGTAGAGGATCGGATAATTGGGTGAATAGGTCTTACGATCTTCACTAAAAAATTCGGTTTCTGTTTTGATACCTTGGATGACGCCTGCCGAAAGAAGTTCATCAGCAGATAACATAGGTTTGTAGAATAGGGACTCTAAGGTTTTTTCCCCATTTGTGAGAGCCTGTAGAATCACCGAACGAAGGTTTAAAATAAGGGATTCTAAGTTCTTTTTTGCATCTTTTGAAAATTCCCCGCGAGTAAAACTTTCTGCAAAGGACTTATATGGTCCGGAAGCAAATGCTTGGACTTCGATTCCCCATGTTTTTAAAAATTTCCCAAAAAACATCGGTTCGGTGCTAGGGAGCATCAAAGTGAATTCGGATTCAGGTGCTAGGTAGGTTTCATTTGCGATTGTGAGTAAAAGTAAGGTCCCAAGTCCACCTTCTTTGGCAAACATACGAACGGTTTTCCCAGAATCGCGGATGGCCAATAGTTCGTTACGAATTTCATAAAACTCAGATAAAGTCCATTCGAGAGGAGGCAAACTGATATCTAACGATTTGATTTTTGGATTTTTTTTGATGGTTGTGAGTAAAATGAGAAGTTCTAATCTTGTGATGGTTTCTTCTTTCCCTTGCAGTTTTTTCACAAAAAAGGATTTGTAGGAGTCCTCAAACCGAGGTGGCATTTCCAATTCATACACTTCCCGGTTCCGTTGGAAAAGGAGGCTTAGACGTAGGTAAATTAGGTACAAAGCGCGGAAGGGCAAAAAAAGAATTAAAAAAAGAATTCGAAACACAGGCAGTCCTCTTCCCTCCATTCCTTAAAATTCTTTCCAGAATGAAAGAGGAAAACAAGCTATCCGATGTGGATTCCTTTATTCGTATTCGTGGCGCTCGTGAACATAACCTAAAAAACCTAAACCTCGACATTCCGAGAGACAAACTTGTGGTCATCACTGGTCTTTCCGGTTCGGGGAAGTCCTCTCTTGCCTTTGATACCATTTATGCCGAAGGCCAAAGGCGTTATGTGGAATCCCTTTCCAGTTATGCCAGACAATTCCTCGGCCAAATGGAAAAACCAGAAGTGGACCAAATTGAAGGTTTGAGCCCTGCCATTTCCATCGAACAAAAAACCACTCATCGTAACCCACGTTCTACCGTTGGAACTGTCACAGAAATTTACGATTACTTACGTTTGTTATATGCTCGGGTCGGAAAACCCCATTGTCCAAAATGTGGGACGGCCATCTCCAGTTTGTCAGTCGACCAAATCACAGATAGGATCAATATTTTCCCTGAAGGAACCAAACTACAAATCCTTGCTCCCGTCATCCAAGGGAAAAAAGGAGAACACAAAGAAGTCCTCGAACGTTTCAAAAAAGAAGGGTTCAATCGTGTTCGTGTGAATGGAGAAGTGTATTCCCTTGAAGATGAAATTCCCTTAAAGAAAAACTTCAAAGCAGACATCGACATTGTGGTAGACCGGATTGTGATGAAACCAGGGATCCAATCTCGATTGTCGGACTCAGTCGAAACGGCGCTAAAAACTGCTGATGGAATTGTTGTTGTAGAAGACGGTGAAAAAGATCATTTGTTTTCCCAAAAACTTTCTTGTCCCAAATGTGATGATGTGAGCATTCCTGAACTCACACCAAGGTTATTTTCGTTTAACTCTCCGTTTGGTGCCTGTTCCAATTGTGATGGACTTGGTGCCTTACTTGAATTTGATGAAGCCCTCCTTGTTACAGACAGGGAAGCATCTCTTGCAGAAGGTTGCATTGAAGCTTGGGGAGGATCTAAATCCAATTCCTATTGGTATATGGCCACCATACAGGCGTTATCTAAAAAATTGAAATTTAACTTAAACACACCTTGGAAAGATTTGTCTGAAAAAGTAAAAAACACCATCTTACATGGAGATGCATCCATCCACATTGATTATGATTTTCGTGGTGCCAATTCCCATTATGAATTTTCAAGAAATTACGAAGGAGTCATTCCCAATCTAAAACGTCGGTACAAAGAAACGAAATCAGATTCCATGCGCCAATGGTTTGAATCTTTTATGACAAACCATGATTGTGACGAATGCCATGGCAAACGACTTCGTAAGGAAGCACTTGCTGTGAAAGTGCAAGGGATTGGGATAGATGCCTATACTGGTTTTTCCATTGAAAAGGCACTCGAATTTACCAAACAATCGGAATACAAGGGTGCAGAAGATACCATCTCCAAACCCATCTTAAAAGAAATTTTGCAAAGGCTTCACTTCTTGAATGATGTGGGTGTGGGTTACCTCAACCTCAGTCGTTCTGCGGGCACTTTGTCTGGCGGTGAGATGCAACGGATTCGTCTTGCTACACAAATTGGATCAAGGCTCATGGGAGTTCTTTATATCCTAGATGAACCTTCAATCGGTCTCCACCAAAGGGACAATACAAAACTTGTGCAAACCCTGAAAGGTCTACGCAATTTAGGAAACACAGTCCTTGTTGTGGAACATGATAAAGAAACCATGGAAGAGGCTGATTTTATTGTGGATATGGGACCTGGGGCTGGTGTCCACGGGGGAGAAATTGTTGCTTTTGGAACTCCCGAACAAATCAAAAAAGACAAACATTCTGTAACAGGAAAATATTTGTCGGGTGAAAAACGAATTTCAAGACCAGAAACAAGAAGGACAGGGAATGGTAAGTTTTTAAAGATTACAGGTGCTTCGCATAACAACCTAAAGAATATCGATGTGTCGATTCCACTTGGAACTATAACGGTTGTTACGGGAGTTTCAGGATCAGGGAAATCCACCTTAATCAATGAAATTCTCTATAAGGAACTCGCAAGTTCCGTGATGGGGATGAAACTAGTTCCAGGCAAACATAAAAAAATCCTAGGCAAAGAACAAATCGATAAGGTCATCAATATCGACCAATCGGCCATAGGAAGAACTCCTCGTTCCAATCCTGCTACATATACAGGTTTATTTACCTTTGTTCGGGAACTGTATAGTGGGTTAGAAGAAGCAAAAGTAAGAGGTTACGGGCCAGGCAGGTTTAGTTTCAACGTGGCTGGGGGAAGGTGTGAAAAATGTGAGGGAGATGGAATCTTAAAAATTGAAATGCATTTCCTTCCAGATATTTATGTGGAATGTGAAGTTTGTAAGGGCAAACGATACAATCGTGAAACTCTCGAAGTAAAATACAAAGGTAAAAATATTTCAGATGTTTTGGATATGACAATCGAAGAGGCAGTTGTCTTTTTTGAGAAAATTCCGAATCTCAAACGAAAGTTAGACACTCTTATGGATGTTGGTCTTGGATACATCAAACTCGGGCAAGCTGCCACAACCTTTTCAGGAGGGGAAGCCCAAAGGATCAAACTTTCCACAGAACTATCCAAACGTCCAACGGGGAAAACTCTTTATATTTTGGATGAACCGACAACGGGTCTACATTTCGAAGACATCGAAAAACTTTTATCGGTTTTACAGGTTTTAGTGGATAAAGGAAATTCCATGGTAATCATCGAACATAACTTGGATGTGATCAAAGCCGCCGATTACATCATCGACATTGGTCCAGAAGGGGGCGATGGTGGAGGTGAAGTAATTGCCACAGGTACTCCTGAAGAGGTTGTTACCGTCAAACGATCGTTTACGGGTCTATACTTAAAAAAAGTTTTAGAAGAAGAGAAGATACTCGATGCCAAACAGTCAAAAAAAAAGGGTAAATGAAATTGGAGAGTGAATCTCCTTACCATTTGTTTGCCCGATTTGGAGAATCAAATTCTATTTTTCCAAAGGTAGGAGTAGAGAAGAAAGGTTTTTATCGCAGTTGGAAACCTTACTTAAGTTCTACTGGTTTTTATGACTTTATCTTGGATAAAGAGTCATATTTCGAATTCCAAAAAAAACTTTCAGCACTTGCAGAAGAGCCTTTCGGAGTGTCTTTAGCGCTTTCCTGTATGGTGGAAGTAAATGTGGCAGGTGGTGTTCTCGTCAATTCCTGTTATGCGAAACCAGGTTCCCATTTTTTGTGGGATGCTTTTTTGGAGAAAGAGCCAGTTTCGATCCTATCCGTTGGTGTGAGTGAGCCCGGTTTTGAGGGGAAATTAAAAAGACTAGAATCAATTGTTTTAAATGAAAAACTAAACGGAATAAAATCATTTGTTACGAACGGTGGGGAAGCAAACTTTATCTTTTGGGTGACCAAGTCTGGGGAGAAAAATCCAGTGTACTTTCTTCCCATTCCGAGTGACTGCGAAAATCCTTTTTGTATCGAAAAGGAATCCTTCCATACAGACTTTACCCCTCACGTGAGCCATTTGCGGATCCAAGTGAAAGACTTACCAATCGAACCAAATAGTTTACTTCTTGAAGATTATGGCCAACTGGGAATGGAACTAAGGCTAAAGGAATTGTGTTCTCTTGTGTCACTTCTCATCGGCAAAACAAAAAACTTAAGTGAAATGGATGAAAGAGTCCAATCCGAACGAAACCAACTCATTTTGTGGAGAGAAGGTTTTTTAAAACCAATTTTGGGAAATCCCACAAAAGATTTGTTACTTGAAGGATTTCCCTATCCCATTCATCCCTTAATCGAAGCGGTCACAAACTACTTTCAGTTGGAAAAACCAAATGAGTTAAAATCCATAGACCCAGATTGGTTACTCTTTGTCTGGGAAGATTCCTTTACCAAATACCTCACCCAAAAGAAAAAACGAAACTAAAATAAACGGAACTGAACCATTGTCAAGTGGATTGGTTCTTCATCCCTCTGATACTGACTTGCCGTCCCTCTCGAGGTTAGTGATGAGAATGTTTGGATTGGTTCGAAACTTTCTTTCCTTTATGTTCATGGGAATGCCCATGTTCGTGTCCGTGGTGGCCAAATTCCCGCTCCGATTCGCGGATGGAGAGTGAATCTAATTGGGAAAGCACGGAAGCAGAAACAATTTCAACAGATACGAAGGGAACTCCAAATTCTTCTTTGAGAACCTTATGGATCTCTAATGTGATTTTGTCACGGTTTGCATTCTCATTCACAGCCACTTGAATTTCTACAGAAAACACACCGGAAGTCAGTTTTCGGACCGTTGTTTTGGAAACCGATTGGATTCCTTTTAAAACCTGGATGTGTTCGAGTAGGTGTTCTTTATCAAATTCACTCGTATCCGCTTCGATGAGAATTTGCACCGACTCTTTTACAATTCCGTATGATGTTTTGAGGATGAATAGACCCAAAAGAATACTCAGGATACTATCCACTTGTTTGACACCTGTAAAACGAATGAGTAGGGCTCCAAAAATGACTGCCAATGTTCCGAGAAGGTCACTTAATACGTGTAAGTAGGCAGACTTTAAATTGAGACTTGTTTTACTCACTCCGACAAGTAATCCCGCAGAAATCAAATTGATTCCAAATCCGATAAGAGAATACACAAGCATGGTGTCTGCTTCCACATCTGCATTTCCATGATACCGCATGTAACTTTCATATAAGATAAAAAGAGCAATTCCAATGAGAAGTAGACCATTTAAAAATGCTGCGATTACTTCAAAACGGTGAAACCCAAACGGATATTTCGCATTTGGTTTTTTGGAAGCAATGAGTAGGGCAAATAGGGATATGATATGGGCAAATACATCAGTAAAGATATGACCTGCATCCGCAAATAATGCCAAACTCCCACTTTCTTTCGAACCAATCCATTCAATGAAAAAAATCATCACAGACAAAAGCCCAGAAAGGCTTAGGAAAAAGATGAGTTTTTTTCGTTTGGGACGTTTGTTAGTCATGATTTGCACCAAGTGAACTGGTTGCCCTTGGGATCACAACAATATCCACTCTACGGTTGAGTGCTTTATTTTCTTTTGAACTATTCGGTACGATAGGTTGGAATTCCCCATACCCTGCACTGGAAAAGTTTTTTGGATTTAGGTTTTTATTTTGTAAAATAAACTCTAAGACAGATAATGCCCGTTCGCTGGAAAGATGCCAATTGTTACGAAATTTGGTTTTAATAGGAACATTGTCTGTATGGCCTTCCACAACAATATAGTTTTCAGGATAAGCCGCGAGAATATCTCTTATTTTTTCAATTGCTGGTAGGATCGCAGGTTTTAATTCGGAAGAACCACTATCAAAAGAAATTTTATCATCGATGTTGATGATGAGTTTGTTATGGAATCTTTTGAGTCGGATTTGACCAGAAGTGATTTCTTTGGCGAGTTTTTCTTCAAATTCTTTTGTTTGTTCCGAAAGTCGTTCGAGTTCACGTTTTTGTTCTTTTGTGAGTTTTCGTAAACTAGCAAGTTCTTCTTCCAGGTTACGGATCCGTTCTTTCAATTCATCCATTTTGGATTCATAGGTTTCACGGAGTTTTTGTTCTTTTTGCAGACACTCTCTTTCTTTTTCTTCGAGTTTTCGTTTTAGGGCATCAATTTCTGCGCGGTCTTTTTCTTCTCGTTTGCGATTTTCTTCGGCTAAGACCCGTTCTTTGTCCGTTCCCTTTTTTTCCAAACCACGAAGGCGCATATCATAATCTCTGAGTTTATCAGAATACTCATCTTGTTCTTTTGCGCGGTTTCTTTTTTCAAGTTCTAGATCTTCCGTTAGGTTACGGATTTGTGATTGTAGGTCTTTTTTTTCTTCTTCCAGTCGGTTCAGTTCATTTTGGTGTTGTTTGCGTATATCAGCGAGTTCCAATTCCAAAGCATATTTTTCTTTGTAAATTTGATTGTATTCATACGGAAAATACACCCAATCCGCTTTGACATTCGTTGGATAAAAAATACCGAGTAGAAGGAATCCTATGGAAATAGGGATGAGATTGAATTTTTTATTTGGAGTCATCGAAACTATCCTCTAAATTCACTTTTGGCAAACTTGGTGCTTCTGTTTTGATTCGTTCCCAATCGGAAAGTCGCCTTCTTGCATCCGATTTTTTCTCTGCATATTGTGTTTCATAAATTTCTTTTTTCACATATTCAGGATCGGCTGGAGTTTTCCCTTGTGATTCTTGGTATTTGACAGCGATTTCTGACCTTACTAACTCCAGTTCGGCGATAAGTTCTCCCAACGCAGCTTCTTTCATTTCGAGAAAAGCTTTGTCTTCTTTTTCTTTTTGAACCCAAGTTTTATATCTAGTTTCTTCTTTTGCTCTTTCCAGTTCCAACATTTGGCTTTCTTCTAAATATCGTTTTGAAGAAACTGAATCTTCTTTTAATGTAAAATAAGATTCTTTCGCTCGTTTTAAATCGCGATCAGCTGCATGTTTATTGACTTTGGATAAAGAAATTTTGATCGCTTGGCTTGTCAGAGCATTTGCCTTTCTTTGGTTTGTGACTTCGTTGTTTAATTTGATGATTTTATCTGTAAGGATTTTTGTTGCATTTTTTTGTTCAGCATTCATCACTTCTTCGCGAACATAAGCATCAGGAACCTTGTTGATTTTGGGTTCAAACAAAACACATTGTGAAAAAAGTAGGATGAAAAAAAGATTCGTTTTCAAAAAAGGTACTCGTGCCGACATAGGATATAGCCTATGGTTCACGTGACATAACCGTCAATTGGAAAATTCAGGAAATCCGCTGATTTATGGAAGAAGAAAGAAAGAAAGAGTCCGAATTCCGAATCAAAATCGCCAGAGACAGTGATTCCTATGAAGAGTTTGTCGGGCAAATCAAATCATCCATAGAATCGAAAGACCAATCTGGTCTGAAACTCATGCTCGATGGGGCTCACCCCGCCGACGTTGTCACATTATTCAAAGACTTAGAACGCGAAGAAGAATTATACCTCTTTCGTTTGCTTTCGGTTGAAGACCAAGCATACTCTCTCATCAAAATGGAAGAGGAGACTCTAGAGTCTTTTTTAGAAGAACTTTCCGTAGATGAAATTTCCAAAACCCTAGACCACATTGAAACCGACGAAACAACTTATTTACTCTCTTACTTACCTGGCGCGAAACGTGAGTTGGTTCTAGCCAATTTAAGTAAAACGGATAGTTTTGAAATTCGCTCCCAACTTGGGTTTCGGGAATACTCGGCAGGACGTTTGATGTCCAAAGACTTTGCGACTGTAACCATCACAGACAATGTTAGAAAGGGAATCATCAATGTCCGAAAAAAAGCAAAGGAAATCGAAGACATCTATCAAATTTATGTAACAAACGAAGATGGAGTTTTGGAAGGGTTTATCCCTTTGAAAGATTTATTCCTCACACCCATCAATACCAAAATAGCAAAAATCACAAACTTCTCAGTCTTTGCTTTCCATTATGATGTAGACCAAGAGGAAGTTGCTAATACTTTTAAAAAGTACGATTTAGTCAGTGCTGCCGTCACAGATGATTTGGGGCGGATCATAGGTCGTATCACTGTCGATGATGTTTTAGAAATTGTTGAAGAAGAGGCATCAGAAGACATCCTCCTCATGGCCGGGGTTTCCGAAGACGAAAGGTTGTCCACACCCATTTTACAGTCAGTAAAACGGCGGATCATTTGGCTCAATGTTAATTTACTCACAGCCTTTGTGAGTTCCACTGTAGTTGCTTTTTTTGAAGATACAATTTCTCAAATTGTTGTTCTTGCAACACTGATGCCAATAGTAGCAGGACTTGGCGGGAATGCTGGTACACAATCGGTAACAGTTGTAATACGTAATATTGCTACAGGTGATTTATCGTTTTCCAATTGGTGGGATGCTGTTAGAAAGGAATTTACCATCGGTGTATTGAATGGCCTTGCTCTAGGAACCGTGACCTTTACTATGATTTATCTTGTAAAAGGAAACTTAACCTTAGGTCTTGTTGTGGGAACAGCCATGTTTGTGAATATGATTGTAGCCTCTCTTGTCGGTTCTCTCGTGCCAATCTTATTAAAAGGAATGAAAATTGACCCTGCCATCGCTTCTTCCATTTTTGTGACTGCGACGACAGATGTTTGTGGGTTTTTCTTTTTCTTAGGACTTGCCACTGTCTTTGCCAAATATTTGGTTTAGGGATTCTCCTTTTTTTCTTAAATTTCTTGCCAGAGGAAGAAACTTGCAAAAACTGATGGTCAAATGAAATTTTCGTTTCACTCCGTACTCCTTGTTTGCCTTTTCACTCTTGTTTCTTGCCAGTCCACAAAAGAATCCCAGCCATCTTCAACAGAAGATGTAAAAACTGAAGCGGCTACCCTAAAAGACCTGCTTCCTCCACCTGGTGGAGAGGGTGAGATCATATTCAATGAAAAAGGAGAAGAGGTACAAAACCATACGGGGGAGATTCCTTTTTTCCAAAAAAAAAGTGACCTTCCACAAGAAGTATTTCGGGTCTACATAGCTTCTGATTCTTATATGGTAAGACAAATACGGCACACAGATAAAATCCGAAGGAAACCAGACTTAGGTGGGGATGAACTTTCTAAAGAGGAAATGAAAAAATATGACCTCTTGAGTTTTGTGGATGATGGGATTATCTCCATTGGTTTAAACTCAGTCACGGGAAAATTAGAATCCATTGCCTTTGATCGAAGGGTACCCCGTATTAATGACATAGCAAAAATAATACAAAACGATGCCTCTCGTTTTAATTACGAACATGCCTCAAAAGATGGTACACCCATCATCACACGTTTTTTAGTTACTTACCAAATCCGTTTGCACCCTGGCAAAACCAGGGACGAAATCAAACAGATGTTACAAAAGAAAAAATAAAAAATACAAAAGCTGAGTCATTTCATTGGTAAGTTCGAAACCATTACCAATGGAACTTACCTTTTTTCTCATAAGAAAAAGGAATGTTTTCACGTATGTTCGGAACATTGAGTGCAGAATCCCCTTTTAACTGGTAAAGAGCTTCTTTTGATTGTATCGTTTTGTAAAGTGAGGTTCCGATTGATGTGATTGGAAACAAACTTTCCACCTTCACAGTTGATTCTTTTCCAGAATTTAAAATTTCTTTTGGAGATCCACTGAGAAAGTTTTCGCCTGCTAACTGTAAATTGTATTTTAAATCTGATAAGTTTAAGTTTGATGCAGCTTGATTTGAAAATACAAAATCAAATTCTGTCTTTAAATTTAAATTCAGTCCGGATAACCCAGCTTTGGCGGCAGATGTTGCAGGAGTTTTGGATCCCCCAAGTAAACCTTTTAAAAAATTAGTAGTAGTTCCTATCATTGCATCTGTATTTGATGCACTCAAAATTTCTGCTTCCGATGGCATCAAAATTTTGAAATTCCGGATTTCCACATCTGGCAATACAGCTGGGATTTCTCTTTTTTGCACAAAGGGAAAACTAACAGAATCCTTTCCTAATAATTGCCATTGTTTAGGTATAGATACCTTCATGTTTCCTTCTGCACTTACTTCTAACATTGGTTTTGTTGGAAATTTTTTATACAATTGCAGTAAGTCAGTGTATTTTAATTTTACTTCTAAAGGGAGGGATTTTGTTTTTTTAGCCTCGATGACTCCTAAATCCGTTTTGACTTGTGACAACTTCAAACCTTCAATTTTTATATCCATATCTAATAAGGAACTTGGAAGGGATACAGGATATGGGTTTGTCACTGAAGTTTCAACACCCAGTGTGATGTCTGTAAATGTAATTTGTTTGATGTTTATGGATTCAAATGAAAATTCAGGTGTGGGGATTTTGTCCTGGAGGACACCAAGTACAGAACACTGGATATGCAAGGTGAGTAAAAAAACAAAAAGGATACGATTCATGAGAAAAGAATGGATCGGAGAATTGTCTGTCTGTCAAGTGAATTGGACCTCAAGGACAACAGGGGCATGATCAGACATCACAGGTTCTTTTGCGATTTTTGCATCTTCCAGTTTGGCATGTTTTGATTTTGTGAGTAAAAAATAATCAATCCTCCAACCTTTATTGTTTTTCCTTGCTTGGAAACGGTAGGTCCACCATGAATATTCGTCCTTCACCTCTGGATGGATGGCACGAAAACAGTCCCAAAAACCTAAATTTAGAAAGTCAGTCATCCACTTACGTTCCTCAGGTAGAAATCCTGAATTTTTTTCATTTCCTTTCGGGTTATGGATGTCTAGTTCCGTATGGGCAATGTTTACATCCCCACAAACAAGGAGCGGTTTTTTCTTTTTGAGATAAGGTTTGGATAACTCCGTAAATGCATCTAAAAATTGGTATTTGATCTTTTGGCGCTCCTCACCACTCGTTCCTGAAGGAAAATACAGATTCCAAAGGTAAAATTCGTTGAATTCTAGGAAAACTGACCTTCCTTCAGTCTTAAATATCCCGTCTCCATACCCAATTGAAACCGATTTGGGTTTGATTTTGGTTAAAATGGCAGTCCCGCTATAACCAGGTTTTTCTGCGATGCAGAAATAAATTTCATAACCTAAAGATCGGAATTCTTCCCGAGTAATTTCTTTCTCGGGTGCCTTCGTTTCTTGGAAACAAATCATGTCAGGATTTTCGTGACGTATAAATTCAAGTAAACCTTTGCTGAGACTGGAACGAATTCCGTTGCAATTTAACGTGATGATTTTCATCTAGAATTGAGATCGATTGAAAGCTGATTTAAGTCGATACTAAAAACAGTATGTTAGAAATTTCTGCAGAAATTCCGTTCCTTCGAACGTCCAAACTCACTTTTCTTCTCTGGGATGAAACTCCTGGAAGTTTAGAATCTTGGGATGGGGACCAGGGGATCACTATCTTCTTTCAAACACGAAGGGCTAGGGAATTGGAGTTCCGATTTGGGCCTCCACCATGGGGAATCAATTTCTTAAACAATCGATTCGAATACCCGTATGTATCCATTCATCAAATTTCATCTAACAAGTATTTAGCGAAGTCACTTGCCACAGCTAGTGAAGGTAAAAATCTATTTGTTATTTATCCAAAATCATCGGAAGTAGAAGTAAAATCTGTATTTGCAAGATTGGAATACCTCTACGATGATAGAATCTCTCCAGACCGTATCTCACACAAATTTGGACTATCAGGGAAAACAAGTTCCATACCTGAAGTAACAAATGGAAAAACTAAGGAAATTGAAACTAAGGTATTATCCTTCCCACCTTTGGAACTTGTAGGAAGTTCTGGTAAAACAAAAATTCGTACACTAGAATTCACTAGTGTAAGTGTGGGCGAAAATGAAATTTCTCATCCTTCTACTCATTTAAATACAGATTCCTTAGCCGAAAAAAACGAATCTGAAATTGAAGAGGAAGTAAATCCGAACCACCCTTACGATTTGATTGAATCTTCATTTGCCCAAGAAACGGAAGAACACCAAACAAAACACGAAGAAGTTGATCTAAAAAAGAATGACCAGGGGATCGAAGTTACTTCCAATCAAACAAATGAACCAAATAAAAAGGTTACAGAAGAAGAACAATTAAATCCGTCCATCGAATCAAACGTTAACACCAAATTCTCCTTACAATTAAAAATGATGGGAGTCATTAGTTTGTTATTTGTTTTATCAGTTGCAAGCATCATCATTTTTGCATCTTTTTATTTTAAACGCTCCATAGAACTTCAGTTACGTGATAATAACATTCGTATAGCGGAGATCATCGGATCTAAAGTGAGATCTGATATTTTAGGTGTCGTGGAAAAGGGGCGTCAAATTGCCATTACTCTTACGACACAAGGTTTACCTGAAAACGACAGAAAATTACTTCTTAAAACATTCTTTAAAAATGATAAAGAATTCATTTACTTAGGTATTTTTGAAAAAAGGGAAAATACTCTCGTAATGAAACGAGAAGTATTTAACGAAGAGGAACTTAAAAAAAGTGCCGTTACTGAGGAAGACTTCCATGCCGTTGTGAATAGAAATCGAGACGCGTTGGCTGAAGCCTTTAACGGACAAACGGTCCTTCTCAATTCGAGTCCTGGATTTGTAGAACCTTCCTTTGCCATTGCCATTCCCACTGCAGAAAATGGAGAATTAGACAATGCACTTGTAATCATTGTTAAATTAGACAAAATCATCGGTGCTTTTTCCAAAAAAGGGATTGAGACAACGTTTATGGTAAATGGGAACGGGACGGTGCTTGCACATCCGAAAGAAGATTTGGTTTTAGCTGCCACGGACCTGACAACCATGCCAATTGTAAAATCAATGCTTACAAGTGCTCCAAGCACAGGGCAGATGAGTTATTTGGATGAGGATTTAGGTGGAACCTACTTAGGTTCTTTTCAAAAGATTGGATTTGCTGATGCAGGTGTCATCACAATAGTGTCAGAAGAAAAAGCTTTTGCTGACGTATACAAAAGTCAAAAAACAAATCTTTATATCGCAGGCATTGGGTTATGTTCTGCTCTTATTTTTGTATTTTTCTTTTCCAAAACCATTACAAAGCCAGTATTACAATTGTTAAGTGCAACTTTGGAAATTGCGAAAGGAAATTTTAAAATTGGAATCAAACCAACAACCCAAGATGAAGTGGGTCTTCTTACCAAATACTTCATCGATATGGGACAAGGATTAGAAGAGAGAGAAAAAGTAAAAAATATCCTTGGGAGTATGATTGATCCCGTTGTGGTTCAGGAGGCGATGGTTGACCTTGCTGCATTAAAACGTGGGTCAGAGACTCATATCACTGCATTTTTCTCAGATGTGGCGAGTTTTTCAACGATTTCAGAACAATTAAAAAGTGCGGATCTTGCTGCATTATTAAACGAATACTTATCGGCCATGACATTACTTCTTAAAAAACATGAAGGTGTTTTGGATAAATACATTGGAGATGCCATCGTTGGTATTTTTAATGCACCTGTTTCTGTACAAGACCATGAACTAAAGGCAGCGAGAGCAAGCGTAGATATGGTCTTAAAACTGCAAGAATTGCGAGAGTATTGGACATCCAATGATTTGTATTCTAAAGAAGCCCAGGTAATGGATGCAAGGATTGGTTTGAATTCAGGTCCAGCGAAAGTTGGATTTATGGGTACGGACGCTCTTGCTTCTTATACGATGATGGGTGATACTGTGAATCTTGCCGCTCGGCTTGAAGCGGCTGGAAAAGATTATGGAGTCAATATTCTCATTACAGATCCCATTCGAGATAAAATCCAAGAAGAGATGGTAACTCGGTATCTGGATTTGGTTCGAGTAAAAGGAAAAAATGAACCCGTTAGAATACATGAACTTGTAGGTTATAAATCTTTAGTTTCTTCCAATGTATTGGAAGCAAGTTTGTTATACGAAGCTGGGTTTACAGAATATCTCAATCAAAATTGGTCAAAGGCCATTACATACTTTAAAGATTCTGAAAAAAGTAAAGGTGTAAAGGATAAGTCCTGTCGTATGCTCATAGATCGATGTGAAGAATATAGTCTTAATTCACCAGGCAACGATTGGGACGGGGTTTTTACGAGGACTCATAAATAACCAATATGCGTTTGTTAAATGATACAAAATTTGTTGTAACAGGATTATTACTTTTGATCCTATTATTATCTTTTTTATTGTATCGTAATTTAAACATTAGGGCTTATGATTCCTCAGAACCCACGATAGGTGTCATTACATTTAAAAATAAAACAGTTTTAAGAAAATACAATGATGCAGTTGTCTGGGATTTAATTGATTCAAAAACTGAGGTTAAAAATCGAGATACAATTCGAACGGAAGGACTTTCAGATGCGATTTTGACCTTAAACGATGGGACAAAAATCAACATTTCTGAAAATTCTATGATCCTACTTGATTTATCAGATAAAAACATCAATATCAACTTCGCCTATGGTTCCTTTGAAGCCGCACGGATTGCAGGTTCGTCTGGTGATGTCAAAATGAATATCACCGCTGGTGATAAAACTGTAGAAGTTAAGTCTGGTGATGTCAAACTAGATAAAACTAGAGCAGAGTTAAACATTAAAGTAGACCAAGGAGAAGCAAAACTAACCTCCAATGGCAAAGAAGAAACAATTGGAAAAGACCAAGTTGCCAATGTTTCTGAAGCTGGTGTCAAAGTTGCCAAACAACTGTTTCGTTTGGTATATCCAGAGGATAGGAAAAACATATTATCTGAATCTGGAACAGAAAGGGTTACATTTTCAATTTCTGGTTGGAATTCGGATTCCGTGAAACGTTCTTCTCCAATCCTTGAAGTTTCCCTTTTCCCTGATTTCTCAAAATCATTAGTAAAAGAAAAATTAACATCAGCGAGTATCACTAAAAAATTTGAAGTAGGATCTTATTATTGGAGAGTATCCTACATTGAGCCAAACAAACAATCGAAAGCAGTAACTGAGATTTTTCAGTTTCGTATTTTAAACAATCCGTCTTTAAAATTATTATCTCCCAAAAATGGTGAAATTTTTAACTATTCAAGTGAAATTCCAGTAGTGAGATTTGTATGGAACGTATTAGATTTATATTCTTCATACACAGTTCAAATTGCACGTGATAGTAGTTTCACAGACATTGTATCTTTAAAACAAACTCAAAACCAATCCCTAGCCTTTGATTCTTTAAAAGAGGGAACTTATTTTGCAAAAATCAAAGCAAAATCCAATTTGCCTGGTTTGGAAGAGAGAACAACAAGTGTTGTCTCATTTCAAATTCAGAAAAAAACAAATAGCTCACCACCAGAACTTTTAGAACCGAATAAAGGAAAAGTAATTGCTGAGGAACAAACGAAATCACAATTATTTTTTTCTTGGAAGGATGATAAGGATTTTGATTCCTTCCAATGGGAACTGAGTCAGGATTCCAATTTTAGTACCATTCTCCGATCGGAAAAAATCAAAAACAATTTTTATAAATTGAATGTTGGACTTAAAGTTGGGAATTATTTTTGGAGAGTGAAGGGAATTACAAATGATGGAAATCGTTTCGAATCAAAATCTTTTCCCTTTACAGTCATCGCAAAAGAAGAAATGGAACTTATCGCACCTAACCAAGGGGCTGAAGTAGAAGTTGATGAAAGAAACATCGTGATTTTAAAATGGAAAAAATTGACTGGAAAAACAAACTATGAAGTTGAAGTTTCAAAACAAGCTGATTTCCAAACAAACTTAGTAAAAGAAACTGTTACTGGAAATTACTTCGAATTTAAATCAAAAGATTATGGCAGGTTTTATTGGAGAGTCAAAGCAGTTGATGGCGAACTTACTACCAGTGTAACTCGCAATTTCCAAATGGTTGCAAATGTCGAACCACCGAGTTTAGTATCTCCTTCTAGGAATGAAACAATCGATTTATTCACAAAAAACTACATCAGTTTTTCGTGGAAACCTGAAGACAAAATACAAGCATATCGTTTGAAACTTTTTGATGTTTCTGGCATTCGGGAAAAAATGATTCTCAATGAGCGGATCGTATCAAACAAATTTCAAATGAATGAAATTCAAAAATTAAACGTTGGTAGATTCCGATGGGAAGTGTCTTCATTATACAAAGGATTGGATGGAGTAGAAAGAGAATCACCAGCTAACAAACAAGATTTTTTCGTTTCAGTTCCCGAACTCAAAGTTCCAAAAATCCTAACCCCAGGAACTATTTATGTGGAATAAATTCGTAAGTTCCATTTTAGTATTATTTTTTTTGATCCTTCCAGTTTTTGCAGAACCTGAAGGTGAAGAGGGCACCCAACACCAATTACGTTGGATGGAAGTGGATGGTGCCTCTGGGTATGTTTTGGAAATTAAAAATTCTAGTGGTTATTTAGTCCTTTCTGAGAAAGTAAAGGGAACTAGTTATGATTTAGTTAATTATACTTCTGGAGTGTATGAACACAGGGTAGCTGTCATTAATAAATTAGGAAAAGTTGGTAGTTACTCTGAATGGGTAAAATTCGAGGTTGTGGTATCTCGTGTTCCCACTCTTTCTAAGGATTCAGTTTATTCTGTTTCCAAAGAAGAAAAGGAAAAAGTTTTCCTTTTGGAAGGAAAGGATTTTATCCACCCTATGAAAGTATATATGGTGACTGGCGGAAAAAAAATCCCTGCCAAAAAAGTTGTTATCGAATCTGATAATATCGCCAAAGCGACGTTTGCTGTTGATCCAAATACCGATACAGGGATTTATGATTTAGTATTAGAAAACCCACGTAACAAAACTCTTACTGTGAAACAACGGGTTGTTTTATCTGATTCTAAAGAGAAGGCTGATATTTTTGCAAAACGCCAAGAAAAAATCATTAGGAAGGAAATTCCAGAAGATTATTATGAAACTCCTTATTGGTCAACACTTTGGCGTTCCTCTGTACTGCCAGGTTGGGGGCAAAAATACATCGATGGGAAAAACTGGAAATTATACGTATATCCTGTTGTCGTACTTGGAGCTGTTGCTGTTTACGCAGATTCATACAATAGTTTCATGAGTGCAAGATCTGATTACCAATCTGCTGTTTTACTGGGAGCTGTGCTTGCAGAAAGAGCGGATACACAAACCTTGTGGTTACTCAATCGGAGTAACGCGGAAGCAAGTTTTAATCGCGCAAAAACTGAGTTAGGTGTGATCCAAGTTGGTGCCGGTATTCTTGGAGCTTTTTTAGTATATAATTTGGTAGATTCTTATTTCTCTGCAAAACGAAACGTAGCGGTGTATGAACCAGGATTTCCACTTGGGAATGATAACCAAAGAATTTTTACATCAATGGTTCCCGAATATGGATTTTCGGAAACTAAATCCACTCACAGTGTTGGATCACGTTACCAAATCGAAATCTCCTCACGTTTTTGACAAAAAGCTTGTTTAGGAAGGCACTTCCTTCCAAGCTGAAATTATGCCAATTCCTATCCTTCACTGTGATCGAAATTCGAAAGAAGAACTGTCTCGTTTTCTCTCAGGTGCCAGAGAAGACCTAAGTACTGCCACAAACAGGATATTACCCATCTTAGAAGGTGTGAGAAACAGAGGGGATTTAGCTCTTTTTGAATATACAGAACAGTTTGATGGGATCAAACTTTCGGAACTTACAATCGATCCTAAATCTGTAAAAACAAATGTAGATCCGAAAATTAAAGAAGCATTTTTACGTGCAAAATCCAATATAGAATCATTCCACAATGCGCAAAAACGGGAATCCTGGTCCCAGGTGGTTGATGGTAACAGGCTTGGTGTCAAGTATACACCAGTGCCTTCCTTAGCTGTATACGCTCCAGGTGGAAAGGCTTTGTATCCTTCTAGTGTACTGATGGGAGTCATACCAGCAAAAATTGCTTGTGTCCCATCCATCCAACTCATCACACCCCCTCAAAAAAATGGAATTCCTGAAATCTTAATTTGGTTAGCACAGATTTTAGAGATAGATCGAATTGTGACAGTTGGTGGTGCGCAAGGAATCGCAGCCGCTGCTTACGGAACTCAATCCGTTCCCAAATCCGAGTTCATTGTTGGACCTGGGAATTCGTATGTCGCAGCCGCCAAATCCTTCTTAAGTGGGCAAGGTCTCATTGGAATTGATAGCCCAGCTGGACCAAGCGAGGTTTGTATCATTGCCGATAAAGACGCCAATCCAAAGTGGATCGCTTGTGATATGTTATCCCAAGCAGAACACGGAGAAGATTCGTCTGCGATATTGCTCACCACTGACAAAACTCTTGCAGAAAAAGTAAAAGATGAATTGGAAATTGCTTTTGTGGAACGACCCAAACGCCTCTCTATGAAACAAAAAGCAATCTACGAAAATTCAAGTATCATCGTTTTTCCATCCATGGACGATTGTATTTGGTTTTCGAATGAACTGGCTCCCGAACACTTAGAAATCCAAACAAAAGACAATGAATCTGTTTTTGCCAAAATAGAACACGCAGGAAGTGTGTTTTTAGGTCCTTATTCGCCTGTTGCCATGGGAGATTACATTTCAGGAACAAATCACATTTTACCAACAGCAAGAGGAAGTCGTATCTATTCATCTCTTGGTGTAGATACTTTTTTAAAACGAGTTACTTTCCAAGAAGTGACTAAAGAGTCTCTGGAAACCTTGTATCCATTTGTAAAACTTATGTCTGAACTAGAAGGATTGGATGAAGAACATGGAACGAGTGTTAAGGTTAGAACGATAGGCCAAAAATGATTGTAGTCTCTGAAATTTCGGAATTAAAAAAAATAGTATCAAATTGGAAGCAAAAAAAGGAAATCATTGGATTTTGTCCAACCATGGGAACCCTTCATGCGGGCCACATGGATTTGGTGAAAGTATCAAAAGAAAAAACAACAAAAACAATTGTTTCCATATTCATAAACCCAACCCAATTCAATGATCCAAAAGATTTTGAAACCTATCCCAAAAATACAGAAACTGACTTGAAGTTATGCGAAGAAAATGGGGTGGATTTGGTATTTTTGCCTAGTGTTGGTGTCATGTATCCAAAATCAGAAACTCCAATCCAAATGAGTATTCCATCCCTTCAATCCACACTTTGCGGACGAACTAGGCCCGGGCACTTTGAAGGAGTTTTACAAATCGTATCAAAACTTTTTCACCTAACAGAAGCAAATTTCGGGTTTTTTGGTTTAAAAGACTACCAACAATATCGAATAATCAAAGCCCTTACGGATGAACTTAATTTTCCAATTCAAATTGTTGGTGTTCCAACGAAAAGGGAAGCCGATGGACTAGCCATGAGTTCCCGAAATTTGCGGTTGTCTTTAAAAGACAGAGAAACTGCTACTTTGATTCCAAGAATGTTCCAACTTGCAAAAAAAACCATATTATCTGGAGAGAGGAACCTTTCTGTATGGAGAGAAATTTTAACTGATTTTCTTTTAACCGGTATGAATGTTAAAATTGATTATTTAGAAGTTGTGGATCCTTTCACCTTACAACCACTTAGCGAGTTACGTGGTGATGTTTTACTTGCTACAGCTGTTTTTGTAGGGGACGTGCGTCTGATAGATAATGAAATTATAACTTGTCCCTAATATCTTAACATGACTAAAGAAATTCAAATTAGACCATTCGAACCAAAACAGGTTTTTTCAGAAGCAAAAGAAACATTAGTTAGTCTCAGTGGAATACCTGAATCTGCTCATTCTTTTGTTACCAGTGAATTGTATAAAAACAAACATTCTAAAGATACATTTGTTGTTGTACTACCAACAAACCAAGACGCAGAAAGCTTTTCTCGGGAATTACTAAGTTTTATCAAAAGGGAAGAAATATTCTTTTTCCCAGGTCCAGAAAATATTCCTTATGAATATACAAAGTGGCAAGCTGAGTGGAAACGTGATCGTATTTTGACCATCAATCGTATCTTAAATGGAGATCGTTGTATAGTCGTGACATCAGTTTCAGCCTTACTTCGAAAATTACCGAATCGCGAGAGTTTAAAAGGAAAATCGATTAGTTTAAAACTTGGCAAAGATATTCCGTTAGATTCCTTATTATCGGATTTAGTCCAGTTAGGTTACCACCGAGAAGAAGTTTGTGAACAATTTGGTCATTTTAGTTTAAAAGGTGGGATTCTCGATATATATACACCTTTTTTGGCTAACCCAGTGCGAATCGATTTTTTCGGGGATACAGTTGATGAAATTAGAACTTTTGATCCAAATACCCAAAAATCAATTTCAAAAATCAGTGAAATTGTTATCACTGCAGCTAATGAAACCGTTGTAACAAAAAAAGAATTAGAAAAATATCATACAATAATTAAAGAATATACTGATAAGCGAATTCCAATAGATTCTGAGATAGAAATCATCGAAGAACATTTGCCTTTGGTTCGGAAACAAGAGGGTTTTTTGGAGTTTTTTTCAAACGCTCCGGTCATACTTTTTCCGAAATATTTTGAAACAAAAGAACGTTCTTTTGGAATGGAAAGAGAATACAACACTCTTTTTGAGAAGAAAAAAGAAGAATCACTTTGTCTACCACCGGAAGAATTATTATCTTTTGGACTAGAGTGGAAAATGTTAACATCTGATGGATCAAGGGGAATCCAATTTTCACTTCTACCAAATCCCATTTCAAATTTTGGATACACTCCGATTACAGAAGTAAAAGCATTTCGGGGTAAAATTCGAGAAGCAAAAGAATATTTTTTAGAATTACTTGTTGAACATCCTAACGATTGTATATTTATCACTTCTTCCTTTCTTGCGCAGATGTTACGCCTAAAGGGTTTATTTTCTGAAACTGAAGTGAATGTCATAGGTGAAAACAGTGAAGAACCCATTCCATTTCCTTTTGGTTCTACAAAACCTGGGATCCATTTGATCCTTTCTGATTTAAAACGTGGTTTTCACTTGGTTGAAAATGGAATTTATGTTTTTACCGATAACGATTTGTTCGGACGGCAATACAAAAGGAAAACTAGATATAAAAAACAATCCTCACAAATGATTGAATCCTTCATAGATTTAAAAGAAGGAGACTACATTGTTCACGTAAACCATGGAGTTGGGCGTTTCATAAAAATGGAACGAACAAAGGCAGATGGAAAGGAAAGAGATTTTCTAAAATTAGAATATGCAAGTGGGGATAGTTTGTTTGTTCCACTTGACCAAATTTCCCTTGTACAAAAATACATTGGTGGCACCGATTCACCCAGGTTAGATACCTTAGGCAAAAATTCCTGGAAAAAAGCAAAAGAACGAGTCCAAGAATCGGTAGATAAACTCGCCGAAGAACTTGTGTTATTGTATTCGAATCGGATGAAGTTGAATGGTTTTGCTTTCCCACCAGATACTATTTGGCAAGAAGAGTTTGAAGCTGCGTTTGAGTTTGAAGAAACACCGGACCAAATTTCAGCTATTGAGGCTGTAAAACAAGACTTAGAGTCTCAAAGACCAATGGATCGTTTGGTTTGTGGGGATGTTGGTTATGGAAAAACAGAAGTAGCAATTCGGGCTGCGTTTAAAGTGATCATGGCTGGAAAACAAGTGATGTTACTCACACCAACGACAATTCTATCACTCCAACATTTTAATACTTTTAAATCAAGGTATGAAAACTATCCAATCAAAATTGCTTTTGTTTCAAGGTTTCGATCTGCTTCCGAAATTCGAGAAGATTTAAAGAATTTTACAGAAGGTAAAATTGATATGTTAATTGGAACACATGCAATTTTATCCTCCAAGGTGAAACCTAAAAATTTAGGATTATTGATCATTGACGAAGAACAGAAGTTTGGTGTAACACATAAAGAATCCATCAAAAAATTTAAAAACTTAGTAGATGTTTTAACTCTGACTGCTACTCCAATCCCCAGAACCTTACATATGGCTCTCACGGGCATCAGAGAACTTTCTATTATATCCACGGCGCCAAAAAATAGACAAAGTGTAGAAACTTATGTTTTGGAAGAGGATGACACACTTATTCAAGAGGCAATTCGAAAAGAAATAGAACGAGGTGGCCAAGTTTTTTATCTATATAATCGTGTAGAATCTATTGAAGAAGAAGCATCGTATGTGCGTTCCTTAGTTCCTGAAGTTTCTGTTGGAATTTTACATGGACAATTGACAGAAGATGAAATTGAAGAAACCTTAGTAGATTTTTATGAAAGAAAATATGATATCCTAATCACTACAACGATCATTGAATCAGGGATTGATATGCCAAATGTCAATACTTTAATTGTAAAACGTGCTGACATGTTTGGACTTTCTCAATTGTACCAAATTCGAGGTAGAGTTGGGAGGTCAGACCGTAAAGCTTACGCTTATATGTTCTATCCATCCAAAAAACTGATGACGGAGCTTGCTGAAAAAAGACTCAATACAATTTTCGAATACCAAGAGTTAGGTTCTGGTTTTAAAGTAGCTATGCGAGATTTAGAAATTCGCGGGGCTGGGAATTTATTAGGTAAAGAACAATCTGGCGACATTATGGAAGTGGGTTTTGACCTATATGTTAAAATGTTGGAAGAAGCAATCTCAAGGATTAAAGGGGAAGAGGTTCGAGTTGAAGTAAGAACTGCAGTAAATCTCAAAACCAATTTTTACCTACCAGATGAATACATTCCTGATACAAAACAAAAAATTGAATTTTATAAACGTTTTGAAGGTTCAGCAAATTTGGATGAAATTGAAGAGTTATCTTTGGAAATGGAAGATCGGTTTGGTGAACTACCACAAATTGCAAAAACCTTTGTGGAACTTGAAAAAATAAGGACCCTTGCTTCTAATTTGGGATTTGAGTTTGTAACAGAAAAACCAGAGGAAGTTCTTTTCAAATGTGGAACCTATTTCCGAGGAAACCCAGACCGAGTGATCCAAGCAATGAGCCATTTTAAAGGACTCACAATCGCACCTTCCGAACCGTCTGTTTTGCGTTATACGAATATTGAAAAAGATGATTTGAAAAAAATCAAAAAATTGTTGGGAATTTTAGAATTTTTGGCCGCTTAAATTTTAAGCAAAGGAATCAACTTCCGGTTGGCAAAAAAAGATAGACATTGAGGGAATTGGCGAAACCATCATCTCAAATCTATTTTGGCAATAAAATAATATGAAAAAAATCCTTCCTTTGTTTGCGTTTTTGGCAGTTTTGACCCTCGTACAGTGTTCTGACTCATCACCGGTCATTGAAACCTTAGACAATCATAAAATTACAGTAAAAGACTTTGAAGCGGCTTATGATACAGCTCTTGATTCCATTAGCCGATTACAAAATATCGAGAAAAAAACTCTCCTCGAATTCATTGAAAAAGACATCAACGAAGTTCCTCCAAACTTCCAAGATTTGAATTACCAACTCCAAAAGAAAAATTTCTACCAAACTTATAGACAGATGATTATGACTCGTCTAGTTGCTGAGAAAAATGGATTCATCTCTAGACCAGATGTTGCAGAAGTGATCAAACAAGTTGAGATGCAAACCATTGCCCAAATGTATGTTTCTGAACAAGTGGAAAAGAAAATCCAAATTACAGAAGAACAAGCTTTAGCTGAATGTGAAAGAATGAGAAAGTTAGATCGTAATTTCAATTTAACAATCGACAAATGTAAAACTTTTGCAAAAGCACAATTAAAACAAATGCAAACTAGAGAGTTTCTTCCTTTAGTAGTGGAAAGAATCAAAGAAGAAGTTAGTATCAAACGAAACGAAAAATTTGATTTAGATGCATACCTTGCACCAAAGAAAAAAGCAGAAGAACCAACTCCAATCCAAACTCCAAATAACTAAGTTTAAATGGAAAATACTTTAAATGCTTTTTTACGTGGCATCATTGAAGCTGCCACGGAATTTTTGCCAGTGTCTTCCACTGGCCATTTATTTTTATTTAGTTACTTTTTTCCATTTCAAAATCTATCTGTATCTCATGAAGATTTTGAAGATTTGTTTGATATTTTCATCCAAACAGGTGCAATTTTTTCTGTAGTAGTTTTATACTATAAAACTTTTTTGGAACATTTCAAATCAGCAATCCAGTTTGGATTTAAAAAAACTAACGATCCAAGTGGTTACCACTTTTATTTGAATTTGTTCATTGGCATTTTACCGATTTTGTTATTAGGTTTCCTTTTTAAAACACAACTCAACCAAATCAAATTAAAACCAGATTTATTACTAATTCTTGGTTGTTCTTGGTTAATCGGTGGAATTTTAATGGTATTTGTCGAAAGGAAACATTTAGATGAAAGCAGCGGAAAAATGATTGGCTTAAAAGAAGCGCTCATCGTAGGTTTATTACAATGTTTTGCTTTAATTCCTGGAGTTTCCAGGTCTGCTGCAACAATCATTTCCGCAAGGACTCTTGGTGTATCCAAAAAAGACAGCGCGGAATTTTCCTTTTTCCTTGCGATTCCTGTTTTGAGTTTGGCTGGACTGTATAAATTATATAAACACCGTGCGATTTTAAATTCAGAGACCATTGGTCTTCTGTTTTTTGGAAGTATCATCTCCTTTGTGATTTGTTATTTTATCATCAAACTTTTTATGGCATTCATTCGCAGAAGGAGTTTTATCTCCTTTGGAGTATATCGAATTCTTTTAGGAATTTTAGTTATACTTTATTTTTTCCGTACTGAATGAATTCTAAATAAAAACTCTTTTTATCATAGTTTTCGGTTTGTTCTAACAAATGGAAAAAGAGTTTTGAGTTTGGTTTGTGGAATTTATTCCTTAAAAATAACCTTTCGCTCCAGATAACTGCATCGTTTAAATTTCCCAATCGAAATTCAGCTTTCGCAATCATATAAAACAAATTTTCTTTCAAAGGGTTTTCTAAGACTGCTTGTTTTAAATGGATAAGAGATTCTCTCCATTCTTTTTCTTTAAAAAGGATTTTTCCAGCTAATGAATAGAAGTTTGCATGAGGATTTGTTTCTAAGATTGGAATCAATTCAATCAAAGCGTCCTTAAGATTCCCTTTTTTTGCTTCCGTTTGGATCGATATATATTTAGAACGAATTTCTTCCGAAATGAATCGTTTTTGATTTTCTGAACGATAGCTGATTTTTAAAAAGGAAATATCGTCTGTCACTTCGCCGTTCTCCTCAATTTCCTGAACAAGCGCCTTTAAATTCCCTTCGGATCTCTCTACAAAGCGCAAAACAAGAGTTTCATCTTCATTGATAATCCGTTCTCCGTTTTCAGAAAAAAGTCCTATATCATCCCGTCCGTCTGATCCAATGAGTAACGTATCTCCATCTAATAATGAGAAGGTTTTGATTTGAAAAAAGTGATTGTTTTTTGGAAAACCTAATTTTCGCATCGAAAGTTCCGTCTCAATGAAAGAGGCCACTCCATCACGATATAGAATACTCCATGGATGTTCTGCATTAATATAGTATAAATAACCATTTTTGCCAACCATACCTAAGACAACACTTGATAACATGGATCCATCAAAACTTTCAAAGACGGATTGTAATTCTACATAAAGATCCTTTAACCAAAGCTCGGGTGGTCTTTTTTTTGTGTAACTTGATTTTGCTCGTGACAATACTGCTTGGAATACTACTCCAAGCACAAGGGCACCACCAGCACCTTGGATTGATTTGCCCATTGCATCAGCATTGGCAAATACAGTAAACTCTCCAGATTCCAATTGGATGGAACCAACAATACAAATATCTCCTCCAATCTCTCCATCTTTTCCTCTGAATTGAAATTTTTTCTTTTGGTTTACATAGGATTCTATTACCAATTCTGGAATTTTGTTTTCTATCCTAGCCAATGGTTGGATGAGAAGGGATGTTAAAAAATAGTCTCCATCTTGTTTTTCTTTTAGAATCTGCAATTGATTTAGTGATTCGTTTAGAGCATCTGTACGATCGGTAACTTTTTTTTCTAAGTTTTTATTTAGGTCTTCAACTTCTTCATTTAATTTTACGAAGGAGTTTGCAAGTATCATTGCTAGTGAGATATTAAAGAATAAAAATGCATATCCCATGATACGAGGGAATACCCAGAAATTTCGATTTGTTGCAGTATCAATGATTGCGGCTACCAATACGATGCTTAATCCAATTGTTATATAAATAGCACGTTTTTCTTTTTTTCGAAAATTTCGGATTAAAATGACAAAGATTAAAATCACATATAGGATCCAAGTAGGTTGGATCAAATTGGATAAAACAAAATTCATTGATTCGATCTGATTGGAAATACAGAAAAATAAGAAAATTATGAATTGGAAACTATCCAATATTTTACCGAGTAACACATATTTTTCTTCAAATAAACTTCGTAAGAAATGGTACATGAGTGGGATAAGTAATAGAATGATTAGGTATTCTGCTTTTTTCATTTCTAAAAATGGAATTCCTAATTCATACTTAAGTTGGTTTCGTAAAAAATTATATAGTACAAAGGAAAACGAAAATAAGGAAAAAAATAAATTCTCGCGATCTTTACGCCTCCTAATGAATAAAAAAAGAAAATATCCACCAACAGTCATATAGATGGTTAAAAAGATTAATTTTATGAATTCATCTATATAAAAATTATTTAGTATTACTTTGCTTGGACCTAATAGGGTTTGGTCTTGTTCTATTCCACCTGAATTATGAAAGTATAATTGAATTTTGATGAGTAAAAGATTTTTTTGTTTTGATCGGATGAGAAAAGATGGTATGGGATAAATTCTTACCTTATCATAATTTTGTGGAAAGGGAGAATCCCACATACCTGTTTTTCCAATCAATTGTCCGTTAAAATACGTTTTGTCCCTATCATTGATGATCCCTAAACGAAAACTGTATTGAATTGTTGGGTCATGATTCAATTCAATCCATTTGGCCAACAAGATGGTTCTAGTATTATTGAAATTTTCTTTATTTTGGAATAGGTTCCCCGGAATTTTGATCCGCCGCCAATTAAAATTTGAAAATGTCTCTTCTGTTATGTTATAAATTTCGGAATCTTCTAAACCACCTTCGAGAAGATACCAATATGACTTTGGATCTTCCCCATTGCTATCCAATGATAGAATGGATTTTGGATCCATTTGTTTGCTAGAATCAAAAATGGGGTCAGATTCCAATTGGGAAAAAGAAAAGACAAGAAGGATCAGTAACTTTTTTATCATATTTACGTGGGAGTTTTTTCCCAAAACATTTCGTAAATGCAATTGGATGCAGAATGGTCATTCGCTTAAAGAAGAATAAAGAAAAAGCAGTATTAAATTTTCATCCTTGGGTGTTTTCAGGAGCAATAGAATCAGTTGATTCTGGTATAAAATCTGGAGACATTGTAGAAGTTTTATCCCACCAAGGTTCTTTCCTTGCTTGGGGACATTTTGATCCAAGTAGTCAAATTAGAATCCGACTGTTCTCTTTTGATTCAAAAGAAGATGGTTCCAATTTGTCCTTTTGGTTTTCCAGATGGACAGAAATTCATGATAGAAAATTGAAAACATTACCCAAAAACACGAATGGGTTTCGATTGTTTCATTCCGAAGGGGATGGAGTTCCAGGGATAGTTGTGGATATCTACCATAAAACAGCTGTTCTACAATTGAAAACACCCGGAGCCATTCGATTAAGGTCCCCACTGGTACAGTTTTTAGAAAACGTAGGTTATGATACAATTGTTGAAAAATTTGATAAAGCGGATCAGAAACAAGGTGTAGATGTAAACTTTTTAAAGGGTCATAAAGATCAATTTACATTTCTAGAGAATGGTTATTTGTTCATTGCTGATATTGAAAAAGGACAAAAAACAGGGTTTTTTTTAGACCAAAGGGATAACCGAGCACTTTTAGGATTGTATGCGAAAGACAAAAACATTCTAAATACGTTTGCTTATTCAGGTGCTTTTTCCGTTTATGCATTGCTAAATGGTGCTAAATCAGTTCATAGTCTAGATATTTCTAAACAAGCATTAGATATTTGTGAAGAAAATTTAAAATTGAATGGGCTCGAAAATGATATAAATAGTGGTAAACATAAGTCTTTGGTTATGGATTGTTTTGATTATCTTAAGACAATGGAATCTGGTTTATACGATTGTATCATCCTTGACCCTCCTGCTTTTACTAAAAATATTTCCACAGTGATGCAGGCAAGTAGGGGTTATAAGGACATCAATATGAGAGCGATCTCAAAAATACAAAAAAACGGTTTCATATTTACCTTTTCCTGTTCCCAACATATCTCTTTTGATTTATTCAAAAAAATAGTTTTTGGTGCTGCTAAGGATGCAAAAAAAAGAGTAAGAATTTTGCACCATTTAACGCAAAGTCCAGACCATGGGTATTCTGTTTATCATCCCGAAGGAGAATACTTAAAAGGGCTCGTGATTCAGGTTGATGGTGAAATCTAAATGAAAAAAATGGTGAAATCTTAGAATGAAATTTACATCACTTAGTTTCCTTTTGTTCTTTTTGGTAGTTTACGGATTACATTGGATGATCCGTGGTAAGTTCCGATTAGTATTTCTATTTTGTGCCTCCTTTTTGTTTTATGCTGCATGGTCGATACCATTTGCATTTCATTTTTTGGTACTTGTGATCATTAACCATTTAATGAATCAACAGATTCTGAAAAACAGAACAAGTATATGGTATCCAATATCTTTGTTCCTTAATTTTGGAAATTTATTCCTTTTTAAATACTTTTACTTTTTGTGGTCAACACTTTTCCAATTGACCGGAAGTCTGTGGTTCACAACAGAATCTGTACAAAGTTTTTTAACTTCGCAATTTGGTTTTGAGTCCATTACATTACCACTCGCCATTAGTTTTTACACCTTCCAAATGGTAGCGTATACCATTGATGTCAAACGAGGAAACGCAAATGAGAATCCTAATTTTTTACAATTTGGTTTGTTTATATTTTTCTTTCCACAGTTAGTTGCAGGTCCGATTGTCCGACATGGAGAATTTTTTTACCAATTAGAAGTTTGGAATGCAAAAAAAGAACAGCTTTTTGAAGGTTATTATTTAGTTTTCCTTGGATTATTTAAGAAGGTTGTCATTGCAGATAACTTATCACCAATCATCGAGCCTGTTTTTCAAAATCCTGAAATGTATGATGGACTATCCAATACTATGGCGATGTTCGGTTATGCGGCACGGGTTTTTTGTGATTTTAGCGGGTATACGGACCTTGCACGAGGGCTTGGAAAATTACTAGGGATCAATTTACCGGAAAACTTTCACGCGCCTTATTTATCTTCGTCTGTACGCGAATTATGGACAAGATGGCACATGACACTTGCTACTTGGATTAAGGATTATATATATTTCCCTTTAGGTGGCTCACGGGTGAGTGAATGGAGAGGTTATTTCAATTTAATTATTACTTTTACGCTCGCAGGTTTTTGGCATGGTGCAAATTTTACCTTTATCATTTGGGGTTTTTTACATGGATTTATGCTAAGTTTGGAACGAAAAGTTGAGATACTTTTAAATCAGCCAAAGGTAGCGAATGGAAAACGTTGGAAAAAAATAACAGGGACAATCTATACTTTTTTGTTTTTTGTTCTAACTATACCATTTTTTAATGCACCTAGTGTGAAAAATGCAATTGAGATGTTATACCGCTCTATGGTTTTGTCTTCCGGTGAAAGAATAGGCCAATTGGAAAAAATAGGTTATGCATTGTTATTAACGTTTTTATTGAATTATTTACAAACGAAACCAAGTTTTCCAAGAGAAAATTGGTCTACAAAATTGAGTTTGGGATTTTTGTTTTTATTCTCCTTTGTCATAACTGTTTTGTTAGGTTATTTAGCCCCTGGAGGTACGGAGTTTATATACTTCCAATTTTAATATGAAAGATAAATTTCCAATTGTTCTATACCCAATTCTACTTGCGTTCGCACTCTTTGTATTTGATAAACTTTTTTTTCTTCCTGCCATCGTAGAGAATACCTACAGTTGGAAAAAAATTGAACGAAAATTTTATGAATTAAAAGAAGATTTATTTGAAGTAATGCTTGAGGAATCAAAAAAGAATCCAAACAAACAAATTGGACTTATTTTAGGAAGTTCTCGGTCGGGTGAATTTGATTCTGAAATGGTAGAAGAGTTTTTTCCCAATACCATGTCTTTTAATTTTGCTGCTCCATTTGGACCTCCAAGTTTCCAAACCTATTGGTTAGAACGAGTACTCGCATCCAAACTACCTATTCGATATATCCTTATCGAAGTTGATCCACTTTTGTTTTCTAAATCATCAATAGATTATTCATTGAATGGATCCTATGATAATGAATATGTTTTAAGTCATTTGGATTTTTTTCGTTCGAAAACAAAGGATCCTTGGGATTCTAATGCTTCCGGATTTTCTCTTGATGAAGCAGAAGTTTATTTTTTAAAGAAACTTTTTGCTTTGTATAAATATCCATTAGATCCTACTGCGATCAAAGCTAATAATAAAGAAATTGAAATTGGTTTTTTTCCAGGAATGTCCTCTGGAATTACAGGAAAAGAACACAAACGTGGTTATATAGATAAAATCAAAATGGTAAATCGTGTTAAATTTGGCGCTCTCCCAAATGAAATAAAATTCGCTAATATGGATTTGTTTTTAGAAAGAGATGCCGAAGCGATGTACAATCAATATTTGCGGGGATCTAGTTTATCTGCCACACAAATCTATTTTTTCCGAAAGTCCTTACAACTGTTAAAGGGACTAGGAATCCCAGTGATCGTATATTTTCCAGCAGTATCCGAACCATTACGTAGGCGTATGTTAACGGATGGTCTTCTTGAAAGATTCAATTCTGAAATTAGAAAAGAAGTCGATATAGTTTCGAAAACACCAAATTCAAAATTCATTGTGATTGATCCAAATGTGGATCCAAATTGGAAATGTAAGGATTTTGTAGACTCTCTTCATTTGAGCGGAGCATGTTTTCCTAATTTATTACCGATTCTTTTTCCAAAATCAATTCGTTAAGAACGAGATTCTTTCCTTTTTTTTAACTGATTGGGTAGATAAAGAAGACGAAAGAATAAATAACCTATCCCGCTGAAACCTAAAAATAGGAAAGAGATTAAATTGAAGAACGATTCATGAGAAGAATCGTTTTCGAAAATAAGGGATTGAGACACTACGATCCCTGAATACAGCAATAAACTGATCACTAAATAGATGGTTGTTTTTTTTAAGACCCAAAGTGTATCACCCATTTCACCTCGGAACTTTGAAAATTCATGAAGGATTTCCTGATAAGATTTTTTATGACCCAATCGATACAAATCATAAGCTTCTTCTATTTCAGGGTCTTTTGCTTTTCCATCCAGTAACACAAACTCAAAGTCTAATTCCGAATCATACAGTTCTCGTTTGATTGGATTGGAAAGTGTCAAAAAGGCTCGAGTCAATTCCAGGATTTTTTCTTTTGCTTCTGGACTTCCAGCTTTCTGAATTTGTTCCCAAAACAGTAATTCGCGTAAGTATACGGCTTCAATGGTATTTACCGATGAATCTCTCGATATTCCTAGAATTTCGTAAAAGGTTTCCCTTTTCGTGTTAGGCATATACCCTTTCCTAACCTTTCTTCTTTGCTTTACAAGGAATTTTCACAAGAAAATATATCATTATGAACCCAACCTTGACAGAAAGCCTAGAAACCAATCCCAGCGTCCAATTGGGGAAAGTCTATGTGGAAACCTATGGCTGCCAAATGAATGAATACGACTCAGGCATTGTAAAGGAGCTTTTCCGAAAGGAAAATTATGAAACCACAAATTCAGTGGAAGACAGTGATATTATTTTTCTAAACACTTGTGCCGTGCGCGAAAATGCGCATGCAAAGATATATGGTAGATTACAGTCATTAGGTTATCTAAAGAAAAGGAATCCAAATTTAGTCATTGGTGTCCTCGGTTGTATGGCACAGAATTTGGGCGAAGATTTGTTCCACCAAGAATTGCCACTAGATTTGATTGTGGGCCCTGATAATTACCGAACCTTACCAGAACTCATCCAAAATATCCGCCGTGGTGAAAAAGATGTCCAACTCACAAGGTTATCTAGAACAGAAACCTATGATGAATTAGAACCAAAGGTTGTAAATGGTATCCAAGCATTTGTAACAATCATGAGAGGTTGTAATAATTTTTGTACCTTCTGCGTAGTTCCCTACACACGTGGACGAGAAAGAAGTCGTGAACCTAGCTCTATCATTCATGAAATCAAACAACTCCAAGAAATGGGTGTGAAACAGGTCACCTTACTTGGACAAAACGTAAATAGTTATTCGTATGAACATTTTGATTTTTGTGCACTTGTAGAAGAAATCCTAAAACAAACTACGATTGAAAGAGTTCGTTTCACAAGCCCTCATCCAAAAGATTTTCCTGACCACCTAATCTCACTTATGGCAAAGGAGGAAAGGTTTTCTTCCCAAATTCACATGCCACTGCAAGCAGGTAGTTCCAAAGTACTCATGGATATGAAACGCAGTTATACGAAGGAAGAATATTTGCATTTGGTAGAAAAAATTCAATCTGTAATTCCTGAAATTGGAATCACTTCTGACATTATTGTTGGATTTCCTGGTGAAACAGAAGAAGAATTCCAAGAAACTTTAGAAGTTGTGAAACAGGTCAAATTTGATATGTCATATATGTTCAAATATTCTGAAAGAGAGGGAACAATTGCTAAACGAAAGTTTATTGACGATGTTCCTGAAGAGATTAAGAGTAAACGACTTATTGAACTTGTAGAACTTCAAACAAAAATTTCATTAGAGAAAAATTTATCTAAAATTGGGAAAGAGTTTTCTATCTTAATTGAGAATACATCTAAAAAATCAAAACAAGAGTTATGTGGAAGATCACATTGTGGAAGGATGGTAGTATTTCCTATACCAGAAGGTATGTCACAAAATTTATCAGATTGGATTGGAAAAACTGTAAATGTAAAAATTGAACAGGCAACAAGTGCCACTCTCAAAGGGATTTTGATTGTCTAAACCAGTTGATTTAAGAACCGTAAGGGTTTTTTCGAAAGATGATTTACCACCAGGTTTTATGGTGGATACGGATCGTTTAGGAAAATGGAAACGGTTCAAACCCTCAATCTTAAGGATTTATATTTTAAAAGAAATCTTAAGTCCATTTTTAGTTGCTTTGTCCTTTTTTACTATGATTTACATGGCAGTTGCCATCCAAAAAATGATTGGGTTATTTGTAGGGAAAGGTGTCGATTTTTTTAGACTTTTGGACTATATGGGGTATGTTTTTGGAAATACACTCCCTATGACAATTCCCATGGCTTGTTTGATGTCTGGAATCATGGCGGCAGGTCGACTGTCAGGTGATTCTGAGATCACTGCCATGCGTGCTTCAGGTGTTTCTTTTCCTTATATATACAGTAATTTTTTAGTTTTTGGATTTATCATGACCATTCTTGTTGGGTACTTAAATTTTTATTTAGGACCAGAGAACACGCGTAAGATGAAGGATTTTGATAATTGGATTGCTACTTACAATCCGTTACTTGCGATCCAACCTGGTCAGTTTTCTGGGGACAAAACCCAAGATTTTTTCTCTGAAAAAGGTAGAACAATGTATTCCGGAGGTGTAGACGAAGGTGGAAACTTAAGTAATGTCCAAATTCGGGAGTGGGCAATTTCTGCGAGTGGTACTGATTTTATTATGGTGAACAATTTGGCAGTTCCTATGGGTGGGTCCAAAATGTTACAGATCATTAATGCTAAAGAAGGCTTACTTGTTGAAAAAAAGAATCTTTCCGGTGAATATGAAAAGTCTGTTCGTTTGAGAAAAGGTTATGTAATCGAGTGGGATCCTGAAACGAATGCGATTGGTGTCACCAATTTTATGAATGGAGAGATGGATTATAATACACCGGCTAAAAAAGATACAAAAACGCTGAGCATTAATGTAAAACCAGATACCTTTTCCTTACCAATGTTAATTGAAATACGAAATGCTATAGAATCTGAAGGCTTAGAAAACATTCCTGGTTTAGAAATATTGAAAGAATATGGTTTGTCTATCAAAGGAGTTGGTGGACTCAAACAAATGGTGGAACAATTTAAATATGAAATCATCATGGGCGCAAATTCTGGCAATCAGGAAGATATGGCTCAGAAATTTGCTCTATTCACACAATTATCAGAACTTCTAAATGAATCCAAAAAAACGCTCACGGGTTTTAATGTTGAGATCCATAAACGATTTGCAACACCACTTTCTTGCCAGATATTTTTCTTTTTATCGTTTCCCTTAGGACTTGTTGTCAAACGTTCTGGAAAAGGGATGAGTTTTACTTTAGCAGTCATTTTTTTGCTTATCTATTATACTTTTTTTATCTTCGGATCTGGAATTTCATATAAAGAGAATGTACCTGATTGGGTTGGACCTTGGTCGGCTAATATTGTCATCGCAACACTTTCGGTTTATATTATGATTTCCAGGACAGATGCAAAATTACCTGATTCGATTCGAAGCAAATTAGGTTTTTATTTTCGTTGGAAAGACAAGGCTGACGAATTTTGGGAAACTGTAAAAAATCGCATTCAGAAGAAAAAATGATACAAAATTTGCTAGAAAATTCCATTGTTTTCCTTCCCATAGAGTGTAGTTGTCATTTAGGAGATCGGGTTTGAAAACTTCTTATATTTGGAATCTTTCCCAGGGCAGACCGTTTCCCGTAGAGCTTTGGAAACATTCAAAAATCAAAATCCAAGTGAACCAAATTGGGTTCGCTGATTTGGATCAAGTCTCAATCACTCAAAACGATATCCATATCCTTTTCGTTCAAGTTTCATTAAAAGAGTGGAAAGAGGTCGAATCTAAAATTGTTTCCCTCTTTGAAGGAAGTCCTTTTGTTTCCTTAATTTTAGTTTCTTCGGAAGATGGGGCAGTGCAAATCCAAGAAATGGTCCACTCGAAACCTAAATACTTAGTGTTGGAAAATCCATTACATGTCAGGGAATTAAGGATGATTTTAGATCGGACCATCCAATCAGAATCTTACAAGGCTGCTGCTTTAGATATTGGAAATTCCTGTTTGGAGAACGTTGGATTTTTCGAAGGGGTTTTTTCCTTGGCCCACCAAGAATACGAAGAATCCAAAAAAGAAAACGAAGCCTTACGTTCCATCTTACAATTTGAAGAACTTGTCAAACGTTCACAAGCTGGTATCAGTTCTGCCTTAGATCGTGTGAATGATATGAAAAATCAGGAACTCATTGAACTCCACCAAAGGGTGAAAGCGATCCAACAATTAGATGAGTTAAGAGAAAAAGAACTCAAACAAGCTTTGGAGTTACAAAAAGCTACTGAAGAAGTATTAAATTATTCTAGAATAGAAGAGATGAATTTAGATAAAATCCTGCGAGCACAGGATCGTCTTTTTGAATACACAGAACAAGAAATTAAAGAGTTGGTGGAAGAAAATAGGGCACTTAAGAAAAAATTAGGACTCCTATAAATTTAAAAATCCCTTCCAACTTTTTCTTCTATTGCCGCGTATTCCTTTGATTCGCGGCCGTAATGTAATTCAGCAAATCGTAATAAGTGTTTTTTCTTTAATTCTTTAAACTCATAATATTGTTCTTGGTTTTTCGACCGAAAAGCAGTTTGTTCCATTTTTTCGTATGACAATGCTAACAATCGATGTGGTTCTGCTTCCATTTCGTTTTTCGAAGATATTTCGATATAACGAGTTGTAAAATCAATGACTTGTAAATAGTTTTTAAAGGATTCCTGGTGTTTGATGTATTCTCTGTAAATCCCTGATTTTAGATCCAAATAAGAAGCACTGTCTTTCACTCGAGGGTTCTCTATTTTATCTAAGAGATTCATTGCCCTTACGAGGCGGAGAGTGGTTTGTGAACGAAGGTCATACATTTGTTTTTGGAATTCTTTTTCTTTGTTTTCCCTGCGGGTTACTCTTTGCCATTCATAACGATCCTCATAAAAAACTTCCTTCTTAAAGTCCTCTTTTCGTTTCTCGATCCCTTTTTTCCCCGATTCGAAACCTTCCAAGGCAAGAGAGTATTCCTTACTGGCATCTAACCATCTTTTTTGAGAGTTCTTTTCATCTACCAAATCGAGGACAGGGATTGTTTCTACAGAAGGTCCAGAGTCTCCCCAGGGGGATCCAGATTCTGGTTTGGTAGGTAGGATGGATTCAACCCTTGGTTCCCCTGGTTTTGTCGGTTCCACGGCTTCCAGAGGGAATTGTAGGTGGAAGGCGAGGACGAGGATGGTCCAAAAAAATCGATGTTGGTTTACCATTTCAGGAAACTTTCCTTGAAACCTAGATATTGGCAAGAACTATCAATTTATGGTATTAATTCAAAGAAAAATGGAAATCACCAAAAAGATCGTACTCATCGCTCATGACAATCGAAAGGAAGATTTACTCGACTGGGTGAAATACAATAAAGGCACCTTAAGTAACCACCACCTCTCCGCAACGGGAACAACAGGAAAATTGATTCACGAACAAATTGGTTTGCCTGTATTTCGATTTATTTCAGGCCCTCTCGGTGGTGACCAACAAATTGGTGCAAAGATTGTAGAAGATTCGATCGATTTTATGGTATTTTTTTGGGATCCACTCTCTGCCCAACCGCATGATCCAGATGTAAAGGCTCTCCTACGAATAGCTGTATTGTATAATATTCCAATGGCATGTAATCGTTCGAGTGCAGATTTTCTAATATCTTCTCCTCTTATGGAAAAAGAATATAATCGACAATTAATTGACTATGGTTCTAGAATACCCGCAAAAAATTAACTTCTGTTTTACGTTAAAATAATCGCCAGTCAACTTGTGTCGTTTGGAAAACATCAAATATAAGATCGGATATAGAATGTATTTGGAAATGGGCCAAAGATAAAAATCGATTTTTATTTCATCAGATAAAATAGATTGGTTTGTATCATTTGGCACGTCTAAAAAACGATGGGTGTGCAAAAAAGTTAGAAATGGTCCTTTCTCTTGGTTATCTTGGAAAAGGACATTTTTTTCGTATTTGGTATGTTTTGCGATCCATCGAGTAAAAAGAAAGGGAAAGATTGGAATTTTTAAAATGGCAGTTTCTCCGACTTGGAGCGAGTTCGGTTTTTGGACCACTTGGATTCCCTTGTTTGCCTTCATTAAAGTTTCAAAACCAATTGGATCTTCATGGAATTGAAATAATTTTTCCTTTGAGACGGGAAACTGTGATCGGAATATAAAAGTATCCATATACTTTAGAAGGATATAAACACTTGTATGATTTCGTTTTTTAAAAAAAAAGAAAGTCCACAACCAGTTTTACATGAGGGTGTGATTCAAAGACTCAGGAAAGAATCGGAAATCCAGAAAAAAGAACAGATTCTATTCGTTCGTTTTGTGCAAAACAAAAATGGAATGGGGGAAGTACAGGTAAGTTTTTCTGATAAATTACCTTCTGAAAAAAAATTAATACGATTTATAGACAAAAATACAGAGATGGTTTTGAAAAATGGTGAATTCCAGTATGAAGAAGGTAATATTTATTTTTATCCGAATGTGGATCTAATTTGGACAAGTACACCTAAAAAAGAGATTCATAAAATCACTAGCAATTATGAATTCTCAAAATCAAAACTCTATTTAGAATCAAAAGATTTTTCTGACTTCAATCCTCTTTTGGAAACGTGTTTTAAAAATGAAAACGTAAATTCAGTTTTTATGGATAAGAACATTTGCCAGTTGGAGATTGAAACCTTAGACGAAGCAAAAGAGATACGTATATCCGAAGTATTTTTAACATTTTTTTCTTCGTTTTATACTAGTCCTTTGAAATTACCACATCATCTCCAGTAGCAAGTTCTTTTTCCCAACCACGTTGTTTCGGACGAATACTTGAAATCGACTTTCCAAGAGTTAGGATCTCACCTTCAAAAATAGTTTTCCCCCTCCTTTGGAATAGAGGTTTGGAATCAGGTTTTAAACCATCATCTTTGCCTAACGATACGATCACTTCTTCTTTTTTTACCTTAAGGATTTTGCCTTCAATTGGTAATGTATTTTTAATCCTCTCTGCAATACGATGCACAATGGTTGGTAAACTATCTCTGCCCCTTTGGTTTGTTTTCCAAGAGGTTACATCCTTTAATAGGTTTCTATCATACAATGAGATTTCTAATTTGATATCTCCATTTTCAATTAAATACCGACCATGAACGATGTAACGAATTTTTGTAGCGTTCCTTCGTTTGGAATCCAAATGGTGGAGGTTGTCTATTGTAAATGGAATCGTTTGAGAGAAAGGATGGTAACTTGACTCTTTTAATAAGGTACGTATTTGTTTGAATTCATTACCTTCAATGACTCTTACAGCTAACATATTTTTTAGTTGGTAACGAATGGCTTCTGCCAAAAGTCTTCCCGCTTGTAAATGGTATGGAAATGGACTGATGGATTCTAAATCAAAAACATAAACTTCTGGGCTATATCTTATAGACAAGTCCGTTACAGAATTAGGATCAATTTGAATCAAACCTTCTTTGAATTCGATTGAATCCTTTAAGTTTTTAATTACAAATTCCAATTTGTTTTGTAGTTTAAACGAATTTGGATCTTCTTCTCTTAATCGAAGCAATAAATTTGTGTATTTGACTGCATCCCCTGATAAATTATAAAATTCTAATAATTCTTTTCTTATGACTGGAGTTTGTGAACTTAAATCTCGTGCTCGAAATAAATGGAATAAACTACTTTTGTGGTATAAGGAATGTTTTTCCGAGTAAAACCGATCTCTTCTGTAATCACCTAACTCACGTCGGAGTTTGGATTCTTCTTTTTCGGAGGATAAAACATATTCTTCCGCTTCAAAACGTAGGACTTCATCTAAATCATCCAAACCAAGTGCCCGTCTGTAATGGTAGGATGCAAATTTAGTCTCACCAAGTTCCCAAGCAATATTCGCTTCTAAACTATGGTAAAGTTGATTTTCAGGAAATTCACGAGCAAGTTCATAAATCTGTTTAAAAGCCTTATTTTTTAATTCCTTATCATTATTTGCATTTGCTAGAATGAGGTTATGGTATACAAAATAAAAACGAGCCTCTTCATTTTTCTCATCAAGATTTAAAGCGTTTTCCAAGGATTCCTTTACGTTTGGTAGAACTGAAAGTAGAGCAGTTGGATGGAAGTAATGTTCATACAAAAGAACTTTTGCTTTAAAAGCAAATCCTGAAGGATCATTTGGTTCTTTTTTTGTATATAAATCGATTGTACTTAAAGCATTATCAAATTGATTTTTTGAAAAATAAAGTTCAGCTAACATTCGTAATAAATCTGCTGGTTCATCAAGTTTTTCAGAAAGGTTTTTGATTTTGTACAGAGCTGAGTCAATTTTACCTTGTTTTAATAGTGTTTTTGCCTCTGTTATCCGTAATCCAGTGTGGTTTGGAAATTCTACTAACAAAGGCTGAATGAGTGCGTTTATGGATTTAAAATCTTCATTCAGTAAATAAATTTCTGATACTCCCGTAACTGCAGGGATATATTTGGAATCTCTTTGTAATATCTCCAAATAAAATTTTTTACTCTCCTTATAAGATCCAAGTGCATAACTACAATCAGCAATACCTAATTTTGCATCAATGGAGTTTCTATTTTTTTGTAAAGCTTGTTGGAATAGGGGAATTGCCTTCCTACAATTGTTTGCAGATTGGTAAATCTTCGCTTCTCCAATATTTTCCAACGCTGTTGGCTCCGCAAAAATAAATTGTGTGGTTAAATATACAAATATAAGACTTAAATAATTTAACCTAATTTTAACGAGGTTCTGGAACAAAATAACCCCCTTCATCTCTACCTTTTACTCCTCGATGATCTACACCTATCCCAATTTTGATATAACGATTGATGAGTTCTGGATTCGTATCGGTTTTATAAGAAAGAATGTAACGATAGTCAGTATGGGATCGAAAAGATTTGTATAACTCTCGTTCTTCACCTTCTCCATCTAAAAAAATGTATTTTCCATTCGTTGGACTTGTGATATCGGACCAAGATTCCTCTAATGATGGATTGGGATTTGTGGTTAAAACATATATTGGAATTGAATGTGCTTTGGCATAGGAAACAATTCTTGATTTTTGGTATTGGTAAAAACTTTCTTCTTTGGCTTCCTTGGAAACTAAATACACCAACACTTTAGGTCCAGTTTCCATAGAGAGTTTTTTTAGAGCAGCAATACTAGCTTTTCCAAAATTAAATTTTTCTTCCGGTTGGCTATCGCGGATTTTGGCTAAAATATCTCTTAAAGAAACAGTTTCTGGAAGAATCAATTGGCTATCCTTTCCAGCTCTGTATAAAGTTATATGATCCGTATCATGTAAGGAGCGAAAAAGAGGAAACAATCCATCTTCTAAATTGAGTTTTCCTTTCTTTAAACTTTCACTATTTTCAAACACCATTGCAATGTGCAACTTTTGATTGATTTTGTTTTTGTTTGCTAATGAGAATAAAGGAGTCATATTATCATTTTCAAATATTCTGAAACTCAAACGGTCAATACCGATGAGTTCCTTCCCACCTCTATTTTTCACACGTGTGTAAATATGGATGTTAGGAAAGTCAGAGGTATCAATGGATTCAATTTTTAGATCCAAATTAGATAATAAATTATTTTTTTGAGAAAAGATATCTATCCGATGTTTGCCAAAATCTACAAAATACAAACTACCTGTTGAATCGATATTAGTAGCAAAAGGGCGAAATAAGACTCTATAAACACCTTTTTTATCGCGAAATTTCGGCAATTGTCTCCAATCTCCATTTAACATAGAGTAGGTCCAAATTCCAGTTAATTCATCTGTTAAAAAAATTTGGTCTTCCAGAATTCGAATATTACGAGGTTTTTTCCATTCTGGTTTATTGATTGTTTCTAATGTATTACCATCACCATCAAACACAAATACTTGTAATTTATCTTTATCCACGACATACAGTTTATTTTTATCAATGGTGATTCCTGAAGGATTGATTAATTTAGAAATTCCAAGACCTAATATTTCTAAAACAAACTGGCCTTTTTCGTTAAATTTTTGAATCCGTCCATTACCTGAGTCAGCCACATATAAATTGTCTGTCGAATCAAAACAAAGAGAAGAGGGGCCTCTGAATTGTCCGGGGCCTTTTCCGGGACTTCCAATTGAAAATAGAAAACTACCAGTTAAATCGAAAACAAGAACTTCATCTCTTGCAAAGTCAGCAATATAAATTTTTTGTTTGTGGTACACAATGGAGACTGGTCTTTCTAGTTTTCGAGTGATTCCACCTCGCCAATTGGAAATTGCTGTACCTTGTGCGTTGAATTTGATTACATTCGAGGTATCAAATCCTGCTACATAAAAATTTCCATCTTCATCGAAGGTTATGTCTACAGGATTACGAAACCGATAACCTCGGATGGAATCACCTTCAATGGTTTTGAAATAAATTTTTTCTTTCTCTGTTACTCCACCAGCAATTGCTAATCTTAATGTTTCAATTTTATTTGAAATGATTAAATCATTCTTCGCTTTTGTTGCTAAGATTTCCAGCTCATCTAAAGCTTCTTCCCATTCACCTAATAAGTAGTAGTTGTTTGCTAGCTCTAGTCTTGCCAAATGGAAATCTTTTTTGAGATTTACTGCTTTTTGAAACCGTTCTTTGGCTGCAGAATATTCTCTTAAATTTTTATAGGTGAGACCGCGTTTGAATTCTTCCTTGGCATTCTCTTCCCCCAAGGAAAAGTTGGGAAAGTCTAGAGGAAAAATTTGGGTGCAGACCAAAAGAAAGATGGTGGTTACAAACTTTCGCAAAAAACTTCCCCTTTGTCCCCCAATATAATGGGACATAATTTTAGAGTCAACCCCTTCCTAATGGATCGGATTCCAAACTCCTTCTTTATTCTCGACAGATTTGCCAATTTATCAAGCATGGAATAGTCATTATGTCTCCTGAAAGTATCGAAAAAGAAGTCAACCGCCGGAAAACCTTTGCCATTATCGCCCATCCCGATGCGGGGAAAACGACTCTCACTGAGAAATTGCTCCTCTACGGAGGTGCGATCCAACTTGCAGGTGCCGTAAAAGCCAAAAAGGAAGGGAAATCGGCGACTTCCGATTGGATGGCAATGGAAAAAGAACGGGGGATTTCGATCACTTCGGCTGCCTTACAATTTGAATACAAAAACAATATTTTGAACCTCCTAGACACTCCTGGCCACGAGGATTTTTCAGAAGATACCTACAGGACACTTATGGCTGCTGATACAGCTGTCATGGTTTTAGATGCCGGGAAAGGGGTCGAACCACAGACCATTAAATTATTTCGTGTCTGCCGTGACCGCGGAATCCCCATCATCACCTTTATCAACAAAATGGACAGACCCACAAAAGATTTGTATGCTCTTTTGGATGAAATTGAAAAGGTCCTTGGAATTAAAGCTGTACCTGATGTTTGGCCACTAGGAACAGGATTTGATTTTAAAGGAGTGTATGATTTACGAGACAAACAATTGTATTTGTTCGACCGAACACCTGGTGGAAAACAAAAAGCAGGGTTTCGGATGTCAGGTCCCAATGACCAAAACTTGGACGATCAATTTGATGAAGAAATTGTAAAAGCGTTTAGAGAACAAATTGATTTGGTTGAAAATGGAATTGGGCAAGTTGATAAAAATTCATTTTTACTCGGGAAGGAAACTCCAGTTTATTTTGGATCTGCTGTAAACAATTTTGGTATTGAATTATTTTTAAATAAATTTTTAGAACTAGCGCCTGGCCCGGATCATATTCCACTTAGAGATGGAAACTATTTGGATCCAATCAATGCGCCATTTAGTGCATTTGTTTTTAAAGTACAAGCTAACATGAATAAGGCGCATAGGGACCGAATTGCGTTTTTACGAATTTGTTCTGGAGTATTTGAAAGAGGACTCAACGTAAATCATAACCGACTTGATAAACCTGTAAAACTTTCTTCTAGTTTTGCATTTTTTGGACAAGATCGAAACACTGTAGATTTGGCTTACCCTGGTGATATCATTGGACTTGTGAACCCAGGTACATTTAAGATTGGAGATGTTTTATCCACAGGAAATACACCTCCCTTACGCCCATTGCCTAGTTTTGCTCCCGAATTATTTGCAACCATTTCTTGTAAGGATACACTTCAATTAAAATCTTTTAAAAAAGGCTTAGATCAATTAGCAGAAGAAGGAATTTTGCATCTTTTCACCTCACGAACAATTGGTGGTGGAGTTCCCATTATTGGAGCAATGGGAAAGTTGCAGTTTGAAGTATTCCAAAGAAGACTAAAAGATGAATACGGTGCTGATACTTCGATCAATATTTTACCTTATGGAATTTCTAGATGGGTGAAAAAAGAAGATAGAAGTAAAATTCCATCTAATGCGAATCTGGTTGAAGATTTGTTTGGAAATATGGCTTTATTATTTGATACAGAATGGGATATGAATTATTTCCATAAAAATAATGAAGGGATCGAGTTGTTAGACAATCCTCCTTTAGAAGAATGATTATATTATATCGATTCCTATCCAAGTGATGTCATCGAGTAACTCTTGTCCTTCTGAATAGGTTCTGATTTTAAAGTCTAATTCTTGTTTTACTAATGAAATATGGTTATTTGCCATTCGATTAAAAAAAGAGATTAGTTCGGATTCCCATAATTTTTCCTTATTACGATTTTCTACATCTTTTAATCCATCCGTAAATAAATAGAACCGATCCCCAACAGAGATTGGAAAATCCAATATTTTTGGATCAAATGATGGTATCATACCAAACATGGGGTTTAACTTTTCATAACAATGAAAACCTTCGTTTGAATAATGTACCATACCAGGATGGCCTGCATTACCGTAATACACTCGATTTTCATTTAAATCGAAGAGCAAAAACAAAAATGGAACAAATGCATAAGGATCTGGAAAATGGATGGATATCCCTTCATTCATTTTTATCAATATTTTCTTTGGATCTGGTTCAGATTTTACAATTTGATGGAATAATACTTTGAGAACAGTCATCATCATCGCTGCTTTCACACCATGTCCAATGACATCACCGAGTGCAAAAATGTAACGATTGTTACCTAAATCGATATAATCATAATAATCACCACCAACTTGGATGAGTGGTTTATAAAATATTTCAAAATCTAATTTAGGGAAAATTTGAATACGAGCGGGAAGGTATTTTTTCTGTAAATCTTTGGCGTAATCCATTTCACGTTCAAATTCCAATCTTTTTTTGGTTATGTTTTGAACTAATATTAAAGCGCCACTTGCCAAATTGTTTTTTTGTTCTAAATACCAAATTTGATAAGTAATCTCTAAAAGTAAAATGGAACCGTCAGAACTATAACATTCAATTTCTTCCTTACGCAAGTTTTGATAATGATTTTTATCTCCTTTGATTTCTTTGATAAATTCGATCACTTCTTTTGCCAACCAAACTGATAATGGCTCTTGGTAAATGGTGACATTTGAAATATTTAGTTTTCGCTCAATGTTTGGATTTTGTAAAATAATATTGCCTGTGGAATCATATAAAATCGCGGCATGGGGGAATTCTTTCAGAATTAAATTCAGTTTTTGTTTTGATTCTATTTCTTTCATTGAAATAAAAATAGAAAACAAAAAGGTAAATAAGAGGATTCCTAAAAGTGTTGTTATGTTGGTTTTTAATGAAATAAGGATAGGGTATAATACTAAATGAATCGGACTCACAACAAATAAATGAATGGGTAGTCCATATAACGGCACACCAACTAGGAAATATCCAAAATCGTCTTTTTGTACTTCTTTTAAAGTTGGAAGATTAGAATTTGTTTGCAGTGAGGACTTTGATATAGTTTTCCATTCATCTGATACTAAAAAACCATCTTCAATAAAACCGGATATGCCATAATCACCATTTCCGTTTAGTATAAACAAACCTTCGTTAGGGTCGCTAAAGGGAGAATCAAGTAAAATATCCTCCAAAAATTTAGCGTCATATAAGTATATTTTTCTACTTTCTATTATTAATATATAAGATTGAAATTCATCATCAAACTTACAAGGAAGGATATAAAAGGAAATATCATTTATTGGGGTTGTCGGTGAAGATGAACATAGTTGCGAAAGTTCACTTTGATTATTTAATGCAGTTAAAGGGAATGTTTTTATTGCATATTCATTGTGTATATTTGACCTGATTTGGTTTTCTAAATCAATAGCAAGCAGTTGGATCCGGATTAGCTGGAATCTTTGGTTCCAATCCAATGCTTCTTTGTATTCCTGATAAATCATTCGACCTACAACTAGGGAATAAGGCAAAATTATAAAAATAACTAATGAAAGAAAAAGTTTAAAAAAAGATTTTGATCGAATGACATAGACAAAATTCGAATAGAAACTTCGAAGTTTCTCTAATCCAATCCTCATAACTTAATCCTGACTGAATTTTTGGATGTATATTTGTTTTGGAACTTCTTCATTTCCCAATCGATCAGTTGCACTAATTTCTATTAAAAGAGTTTTTGGGCAATTAGATCGTATTTCATTCCATGTTGTTTTATTCCAAAGATAGTACTCCGAAATAGGGTTTCCATCACAAGAAGTTCTATAACGAATGGAACCAAGACCTGAACCTTCGTCTTTTGACTCTAATAGGATTCCATTACTTGGAGAAATAAAAGAAATCCCATTTTTAAGATATGGTGCATTTAAAAAAGAAACTCTCGTTTCTGGTGGAGTGGAATCTACTTTAAATTCCCATACTTGCATTCCATCGGAAACACCCAATTCATTTGTAACTTTGTATTCTAAACGGTAACTTCCATCTTTTAAGAAATTGAATTGTGGAGAAGTAGTTGTTTGCCAAGCACCCTGATTAATTCTATATTTGATTCGATATTTTTTAGTAATCGTTGTGGGTATGATAGTTACTTGTTTTGCAGTTAAAAATAATTCAGAGTTCCCTTCCTTTGTTTGGATCGGTACAAGCACATCCGTTTTTACGGGGATTTTAACGATTGGTTTTTCAACGAGTTTTGGTTTTTTGCCAAATGTATTTACTTGGTACAATTCCGTCCAATAACCTCTCACTTTTCGTTTAGCAACGGCCCGGATGCGGAAGTGTTCGTAACCTTCTGGTATGAATAGATTGATGGGCCCAGGGTTTGCCAAAACTCGGAAAGGAATTTCTGAGTCCAAGTTTTCAGTTTTCCATAATTCAATTTCATATTGTAAAATGTCTTCTCTATCGGGAACAAGGGAAAATTGAATTTGTTTGGATAGGATAGGAATAGGAATCACAAACCAGATAAAACTAAAAAGAAGGAAAGTTTTCCTTACTTGAATCAATATTACCTTCATTTGTTTTCAGGAATGGGGGGATTTGGAACAGGAAATGGTTTTAAAGGTGCCTTGCCTTTTTCGACAAAAGTCGCATAACCTTGGTTCACGAGTACTGTGACTTTTTCCGCTGTGACAGCCACTCCACCTTCATAACAACTGAGAGTTGTATTCCCACTTCCGTCAACTTCTGTTAAAAAATCTGTCCCTTTGACGACGGATTCCGCAGATTCCGTTTTTAATAAAAACATCTTCTGATTTGGTCCAGAAGATTTAGGAATGAGGGAGCGGATTCTACCACGCCTTAAAAAAAGTTCATCCGGTTCGGAGTCTGTTTTTCCACGTTCCATTATCACATGGCTATTCTCAGTGATTTCAAATCGAGATCCAGAAAGGAATACAAATTGAGCTTCTGAATCTTTTAAGGTTCTTACTTCATCTTTTGCGTATAATCCTTCACCGTTTTTTGCATTTGCCCAATCATTTTGTTTTTTTGAGATTTTTAAAACTTCTGTGGTTCCCGTAAATCGTTGTAAGTCGGCGAGTGGTTTTTTTCCCAAACTTTTAGGAATCCACAACTTCATCCCAGGTATAATGAGATTTGGATTATCGATTTGATTGGATTTGAGAAGTTCTTTCCACTTCCTAGGATCATCCAAATAGGTTTTGGAAATGATGCTTAGGGTTTGTCCTTTTTCCACTATGATAGTGATCCCGTCATCGGGACTTGGTTGCACAATTTGTTTTTTTGATTCCGCATGTACTTCCGAAAATGGCAAAAAGAAATAGGAAATTAGGAGGAATAAAAAGATTTTTGAGAGGTTTTGAGTTTGGGTTGTACATAAAAAGTCCAAAAAAGAATCACTCGTGGTACGCTTTTTTGGACCTAAAGGAAATGTAAAATAGGGGAAATTGGTAAAATACATCATTTCCCCTAAGTATCTTGTTAGTCGATATTTTCGGCTACAAGTTCTGCAATATCTTTTACTTTTACGGAATCAATTTTTTCCGCAGCTTTGACTCCATCCGTGATCATTGTGATACAGAACGGGCAAGCAGTAGCGATCGTCGTTGCACCCGTATCAAGGAGTTGGCCTGTACGTTTGCTATTGACTCGCATACTTTCTGGATTGGATTCATCTACGTGTTCTTCCATCCAGTACTGTGCACCACCCGCACCACAACAAAGTCCTTTGGAGTGATGGTCGACTGCTTCCTCAATTTTTCCACCAGATACTTTTTTCACAACATCACGAGGGTTATCGTAATTATTGTTATAACGTCCGATGTAACAAGAGTCATGGTAAGTATACTTGCCTGTTTTGGCATCATCAGCCACTTTCACATCAATTTTACCATCTTTGGAAAGTTGGTTGATGTATTCCGAGTGGTGGATGACTTCGAAATTTCCACCAAATTGTGGGTATTCGTTTTTGATGGTGTTATAACAGTGTGGACAAGCGGTTACAATTTTTTTGATTCCGTATCCGTTGATTGTATCTACGTTTGTTTGTGCTAATGTTTGGTAGAGGTATTCGTTACCACCACGGCGAGCTGAGTCTCCAGAACATCCTTCTTCAGTTCCAAGGATTCCAAAGTTCACATCCGCTTTTTGCATGATTTTCACAAAGTCACGAGAAATCTTTTTGTTCCTTTCATCAAAAGCTCCCGCACAACCTACCCAGTAGAGTACGTCTACGTTTTTGTCTTCTGCTTCTGAGAGAACTTTTACATTTAATCCTTCTGCCCAGTCTGCACGAGTGTGAGCGCCCACACCCCATGGATTCGAATTGTTTTCCATGTTAGTAAAAGCTTTTTGAAGTTCTGGACTCATTTTAGATTCAGCAAGAACTAAGTGGCGGCGCATTTCAATGATGGCATTCACTTGGTTGTTACCAACGGGGCATGCTTCGACACACGCATAACAAGTAGTACATCCCCAAAGTGCTTCTTCGCTTAAACCTTCGTGTGAGTTGATCACACCAGTTTCTAGAGCTGCGACTGCTTCTGCACCTTCTTCAGGAGTTTTACCAGCACGAGCCGCTGCCACTTCTGGCATTTTTTCTAACATTTGGTGTTTCAGTTCTACGATGATGGCTTTTGGGTTTAATACTTTACCAGTGCGATTGGCAGGGCATTCGACTTGGCAACGACCACATTCAATACATGACATACCGTCGAGTAGGTTTGGCCAAGGAAAGTCTTCCACTCTGTTGGATCCCCAAACTGCATTTTCATCATCCAAATTGAGTTTGGAAAGTTGCCCTTTGGGAGTATCCGTTGCGAGAAAGTAGTTAAACGGAGCAAAAATTAAGTGAGCATGTTTTGAAGTAGGAACATACAACATAAAGGAGAATACAGTGATGATATGGCCCCACCACATGATTTGGAAAAAGATATCTGCAGAAGAGTTTGCCACTCCCACCGATTCCCAAAGTTTTCCAATCGCACCATCAATAAAACCAGCATGTGTGTAGTAAGTTGCTGCAACTGTTTTGGCACCATTTCCAAGTAAGGTGGTAACCATAAGAGTGGCAATCATACTGATCACGATGGCAGAAGCAGGTGAGTGAACATCTAGACCTTTCGCCTTTTTGATCCATCGTCTCCATGCAAAAAAACCGAGACCAGTTAAAACCAAAATCGATACATAGTTAACAGTTTGTTCGTAGATATGGTTTGCCGCTTCGCCAAGTAAAAAATTTGGCAGAGCAAATTGGTAAGGGTCTTCCATGGCATAACCAAAAACACCCGCGATCATTTGGCTTGTTGTATGGATCGTATACACGATGAATCCATAAAAAACAAATGCATGCATGATCCCGCGTACTGGTTCACGGAAGTTTTTCTTTTGTAAGATTACGTTTACGAAAAAACTTTTTAAACGGAATCCGATGTTTAGGTTCTTTTTTGCATCTTCATTAAAAAATGCAGGACGACCATTGAAGATCAATCCGAGCCTGTAAAGGATAGCGCGGACAAACACTACGTTTGCCACGACGAAAAAAGCTGTGAATAATAGGTGAAAGAGAATTCTTCCGATATCCATTTATATTTATGCCCTTAAGGTGTTTGGTATTTCCTAGGATTTCTATAGAAAAATGAATGTCCAGGAAAATTCGGTTTTTACAGGGATATGTCAGAAGATTTCCTGTCCAAGTAGGTAGAGATATGAATTTGACCTCCTTTTCCCTGAACCCGAACGATCCTGCAGATGCCGTCCTCCTGAAAGCTGTGGAAGGCAAACGAATCTCTCCAAAGGAAGCTCTTGTCCTTTATCAGGAGGGAGACTTCCTCAAAATCCAAATGGTGGCACGATTTCTCCGAGAAATAGTAAGGCCACATACGGAAGCAAGTTATACTATGTTCAGGGTAGTCAATTACACCAATTATTGCAATGTTGAGTGTAGTTTTTGTTCCTTTATGGATGAAATTGGAAATGGAAAAGGATACGTTCTCTCCAAGGAAGACATCTTACAAAAGATGGACTATGCCATGGAAGAAGGTGCCGACCAAATGTTCTTACAAGGTGGGGTGTATCCTGAATTACCTTTTTCTTATTATTTAGATGTGATTCATGCAGTTAAAGCAAAATACCCGAAGATGCACATCCGAGCTTTTTCTCCTGTGGAAGTGATAAACCTAGAAACCATCACGGGAAAACCACTGAGAGAAGTTTTACTCACTCTAAAGGAGGCAGGACTTGATTCTGTTCCAGGTGCAGGTGCCGAAATTTTGACGGAAAGGATGCGCCAAATCATCTCTCCGAAAAAAGCAACCGTTTCGGAATGGGTACGGGCAATGGAAACCTGCCATGAAGTGGGACTGAGAGGTTCTGCGAATATTGTGTTTGGTTCCGAAGAAACGGAAGAGGAAGTCATTGAACACTTACAAGTAGTGCGTGATTTACAGGATAGAACTGGTGGATTTTTATCCTTTATCCCTTGGACTTTCCAACCCCAAACCAAACGTTTTAAAGTAAGGCCTGTTCCCACTCATGAATATTTAAAGGTTCTTGGAATCTGCCGAATCTTTCTTGATAATATCAAACATATAGAAACATCCGTGATGGTCCTTGGTAAAGGGGTGGGCCAACTTGCATTGTATTCCGGTGCTGATGATATTTCGTCAGTTGTGATCGAAGAAAACGTATTACGATCGTTTGGTTTGAAAACGGAAAAAGAAGCGAGGAAGTTTTTACAAGAAGGGGGATTTCGTCCTATCAGGCGTGACCTCAATTACGAAATTGTGAATTCCCCACTTGAATTAGTTTGAATGAGGAGTTTGGGTTTCTATATCCAAATGAGAAATAGAAACTAAGAATTTTGGAACAAAAAAAAAGATGGGGGAATTCACCCCATCCTTCAAGTTTTACACCTTATCCGTAATGGACATAAACTGAGAATCAGTCTCATTTACCAATCTAGTTTGCCGAGAAAGTTCCGTCGATCTTTTTTTTACATTTCTAATAAAGTGATCCGGTTTCTTCCCTCGTTTTTTGAGGTGTAGAGAGCTGTGTCAATTTTATGATAGAGTTCATCAAAACTTGGGTCGTCTTCAGGGTGGAATAAAGTCCCTCCAATGGAAACGGTGAGGGTTAAGGATTGGTCTGGGTCATTGTAAATTGGAATTTGTAATTCTTCCATTTTCTCGCGAATGGATTCAGAGAGTGTATGAAGGCCTTCTTTGTCAATGGGAGATACAAGAAGGCAAAATTCATCCCCACCAATCCTTGCGGCAATGTCTGTAATCCTTGTCCTTGATTTTAAAGTTTTGGCAAAAGCTTGGATGGCAAGATCACCTTGTTTGTGCCCATAACGATCGTTAATGGTTTTTAATTTATCTAAATCTAAAATGACAAGTCCTATTACAAATCCCTCCCTATGGGATCTTTTTTTATACAAATCAAATTGTTCCAATAGATGCCGGCGGTTAAAGAGTTCAGTCATAGAATCTACACGAGATAAATCTTCAATTTTTTGATTGATGCGAAGGAGTTTTCCGACTGTGATGTGGAGTTTTTCTTTAACTCGGTATTCTTCGAAACGCCAGTAATTGATGAGAAAGTTTGCAACAATTCCGAAGGCTAATAAAAACGAAACAATGAGCACATCTTGGTAGAAAAAATACCGATCAAATCCTTGGATCCTCGAAAAATTCAAATGAAGTGGAATGAAAATGGATATGTAAATTAACGAAAGGATACAAATTCGAATTGGTTCTAACCAAAGTAAGATGGAGGCTCCTGCGATCGTAATAGCAGAACCAAACAGATAATAGGCATGGTTTGGGTTATCAAAAACCATCATTGGAATGTACAACGTGACAAGTCCGATGAGCACAAGGCTTGTGATATTTAAGATATTTCGTTTGAAACGTTTGATCCCTCGTTTTGCTAACAAATAAACCATAAAACAAATGGCTAAAGATGAAATTCGGAAAAATGCAATCCAAAAACTTGCTTCCTTAGTCCTTACTAGTGAGTCAACAAACAGTAACGAGATGATAGAAGTCACTGCAGTCATGACACTAAAAATTTGTAAGGAGGAGGCAATATCATCTAAATTATTGGTAATGAAAAGAGGGTGGTATGCGCGTAGGAAAAGTTTACGCAAAACAAATTGGTATCGTTTGAATGTGTACCTACGCATGGTGAAAACCAGTCTTTAGAATAAGATTTGTGGTTTGGTTGTAAACCATTTAGTTGATTAGAATAAAATCACTTTTCTTTGGGACTTAGCAAGAACATCTGGTAATGATAATCCGTCACTCCCAAGGTTACGGATCCTTTCCCCATTTGTATATAGTACAACTCCTTGGATTCCAAAATTGCCAACATAAGTAAAGGTAATTTGGTCCAATCTATCTCTTAAGATCTCCATACTCCCGCCATAATTGATATCTTCCGAGATAGAAATATGCAAAACTCCATTCTCCAGGCGATAGTTCGGTTCCATTCGGATTTTTTTTGTAAGGGCTGTTAAAACACCTTTTGTCTTTTCCTCTGAATTTGGGCCTTTGGTGAGTTCCTGGAAAAGGAAAACAATTGGATCACCACCTGGAAATTCACGAGTGAGTTTTACAAGTTGAGATTGGCTATTTTTCCCTGTTCCATAGAATTTTAAAAAATAAATGGGGAGGTAACTTGGTTCAACACTGATCCGTTTGCCAGCTCCAGGAAACCTGTCTTCTGGGAGTGTGATCTCTGGGATTGTATCGTCTATGATTTTAGGTTGTTGTTTTTTTTGCGTATTTGTCGGATAACTATGATTAAAAACTTCCTCTTCCCAGTTGAGATCGTCTTCGAAAGTTTCACTTTGGAATGGATCACTAGGTTCTGCAAATTTTGGTTTTTCGGTCAATTTCCCAATATTGCGAAACCCTTGTTTCGGGAAAAAATTGCCCGATGTTTTTGGGTCAAATCCCATTGATTTTTCAATGAGGACAAGTACAAAGAAAATCCCACCTAGGAAATAACGTAAGGATTTCCATTTGTCTTCTTGGATTTGAGGAAGTACCGCCACACTATCTATGTCGGATTCGGAGAGAATTTCGAATTTAAAAAATTTCTTTTAAGGTAGGTAAATCGTCGAATTTCCATTCAAAGTCTGGGATTTCTCCAGGTTCACCGTGACCATAGGTACAAAATCCAAAAGGACAACCAGTTTGCCTTGCGGCTTCCCAATCACTAAACCGGTCACCGATCATCGCAATGGAATTTGGTTCCAAATTGTATTTGCGTACGTATTCCGCAAGAATTTCCCCTTTGGTATGGATGGTGTCTTGGTTGATCACGACGATGGGTTCAAAGTATTGCAAAACACCTGCCGTATCGAGAACGGTTTCAATGTAAGGTTTTCTTCCATTGGAAGCACAGGTGATGGTATACCCTTTTTCTTTCAGGTAGTGGATCGTGGAACCAACCCCTGCGTAAAAATCTCCACCACCACTTCGGATCGAATCACAAAGTAAATCTAAGACTCGGCTAGAGATCATGTCCCTTTCCGGTTCAGGTAATGACGGGAGTAAGTTAGCAAAAATTGTCCGCACAGGTTTTCCGATTTCACTGATGATTTGGTCGTGAGTCGGTAAAGACGTAATTTTTCCTGTTTTTTTAGCAAACTCTTCGATTGCCTGCACATACGTCTTAAAGATTATGGATTCTGAGGAAAATAAGGTCCCGTCGACATCGAAGGCGACCATACGGATTTCCCCCAAGCGGTTTTCTTGCATTACCACCAGAAAAGAATTTGGTGGTCTGTTGGCAAGTAAGGAATAAAATCTTATGCTCGTACAAAACAGTTTATCAGAAGTACTTCGAGCCAGAGAAGAATTGTTTTCCAAGACAAATTGGACAGACCCCACCTCACAGTTACAAAATCGTGTGAAGGGTGAAGATCTTTCTCGCTACTTTATACTCACTGAATCAGAACGTGTAGGAATCAGAGAAACAATCCGACTCCTCGTATCCACAACGCCTTATTATTTATCATTATCAGACCCAATTGATCCAAATTGCCCAATCCGTAGGATGATTGTTCCCACTGAAGAGGAAACAGTTTTCTCAAAAGAGGAAAGTCCTGATCCTTTGGAAGAGGAAAGGTTAAGCCCTGTTCGTGGGCTTACACATATGTATCCCAATCGTGTGTTATTATTCTCAAACCATTCTTGTAGTGTGTACTGCCGCCATTGTATGCGAGGAAGGAAAGTCTCCTCAAATAACGAGAGGATGGATAAATCTGATTTAGAAAATGCTATGGAATACATACGAAACCACGTGGAAGTCGAAGATGTGGTTGTGAGTGGAGGAGATCCACTGAACTTATCTGATTCTCGATTAGAATGGATTCTCAATGAATTAAATCAAATTCCACATGTCAAAATTTGTCGGTTAGGGACAAGAAATCCCGTGACCCTGCCTTTTCGCATAACAGAAGAAATTTGTAAAACCATAGAACGTTACAATGATGATAACCTTTCCATTTTTTGCCATACTCAATTCAACCATCCTAAAGAATGCACAAAAGAAGCGAAGGATGCCATCTTGCGATTGTTAAAGGTTGGAGTTTCAGTCGGAAATCAAGCTGTTTTACTAAAAGGTATCAATGATGATGAAGAAACAATGCTTTTGCTTCATAAAAAATTATTGGAAATGAGAGTCAGAGCTTATTATTTATATGATCCAGAATTGATTCCTGGTTCGAGAGGGTTTCGGACACCACTCGCACGTGGTATAGAAATTGTGGAATATATGCGTGGAAAAATTGGAGGAATGGGAATCCCACATTTTGTAAATGATTTACCTGGTGGCGGAGGTAAAATCACGATTGGTGCAAATTGGTATTTGGGTTATCATCCAAAATCAAGACAACATGCATTCCGTTCTGCTGTAACAAAAAAAATACATTTCTCCTTTGAACCATTAGGTTCAAACAAAGAATCCTATTATCCCGTGATATCGGACGAAGATTGGGAGAGGTTCCAATCCCAATGAAAACAGTTGTAATCGCTTGTGATGTCTATGATCATAACAAACCTAAACATTCCCAAGAATGGGAATCTGAAGAAACCATTGTTTATATGGAAAAAACAATTCAAAGTTTAGGATATGATGTAGTAGTTTTAAGTGATGCAAAAGAAATCACCTCTGTGCTTTCAGGAATACCCAAAAAAAATCGGGAAAATTGGATCGTCTGGAATTTGATTGAAGGGTATTTTTCATCATCAAGGGAAGCTTACATACCAGCGTTATGCGAATATCTCGGTATCCCTCATACCGGAAGTGCTGCTTCTGTTCAAACTTTAACATTAGATAAATATAAAACCAAACTTTATTTACGTTCCTTTGGAATCCCAATCAGCGATTCAACTTTGATCACCAATAAAAGTGATTTACCAGACTTTCCATTTCCCGTTTTCGTGAAACCAAACGGAGAAGGTTCCAGTTTGGGTATTTCAGATTTGAATGTAATACATAACAAAAATGATTGGAATGAGATTGTACCTAATCTGTTAGAAGAATATTCGCCGTTACTTGTGGAACCGTATTTGACTGGAAAAGAACTTACGGTTGGTGTCATAGGGAATTTTAATCAATACCAAGTGTTACCGGTTGCTTTTGTAGAGACTCCAAGTGGTGTATACCATGAAGGGATCAAATCCAAGTCGGAATTTTTGGAATCTCTCAATTTCTTTGTCCCACCTTCGCTTTATGAAGAACTAACTCAAGTTTCTCTGAAGATTGCAGAAGTATTAGAGGTTTCCGGTTATCTTAGAATCGATTTCAAATTAGAAAATGAAAAACCATATTTTCTAGAAGCAAACGCAACACCTGGTTTTTCTCATATTTATTCCACTTTACCAATGTTATGGGAAAAGTTTGGGAAATCATATAAAGAATTATTACAAATTTGTTTGGAATTGGGTTTTTTAGAATATAAGAACCACAAACGATTCCAATATGGAAAGGACCAGTGTTAATGAACCTTATTTCTAGATTAAAATCAGATGTAGAAAACCATACAGTGCTACGATCAAAATGGTTAATGGAAAGAAAAGAAAAAATGAGTTTTGATGATTTAATACTTTGGCTAAGCCAAGAGTATTTTGTTTCCATAGGTTTTGTGGACTGGTTTTTACTCGTTGCTGCCAATACTAGGAACCAAAAGGCTAAAATAGTCCTAGTTGAAAACATTTGGGAAGAGTTAGGCGAAGGAAAGATTTCCGATACCCATGTATCAATCCTTACCGATTTTCTCACTCAATTGAAATTCGATTTTAATTCTCACCAAATTCTACCTGAAACCAAAACCTATTTAGAGAAAATGAAATCGGTGATTGATTTAGGATTTTTTTATGGATTAGGTGCCCTCGGTCCTGCTAACGAGTATCTTTTGAAGTTAGAATACTCACAAATTGCAGAGTCTTACCAAAAATTGAAAATTGATTTAGGTTTACCGGAAGGGAAATTTTTTCAGGTGAATTTGGATGCGGATGAAGGTCATAGCAAACGAATGTTTGACTTGATCGAAGAAGTGTGTTTGACGGAGATCTCAAAAGAAGAAGTGAGGGAAGGGAATCGTTTGGCCTTAGAGGCAAGGTTGGATTTTTATTTGGGTTTATCTCGAATTGATTTAACTAATCTTAGTCAAATGAGTACCTGATTTTTTTAAGAAATACAAATGCCAACATTCCCAAAAAAGGAACAAGAGGCAAGTAGAGTAACCAAACAAAATATCTGTAAAATTTTACATTCCAAAGTAGGGCTCGTACACCGAAAAAACCGGGATAACGAATTCCATTTTGGATGAATTGGACATCACCTTCACATTTTGTTTTCGTCAACTGGGAATGGATATTTTGTAAATTCTCTTCTGTTAGATAGTGATAGGATATTATTTCGATTGGTTGTAAGGATCGTTTTTGCAAACCAGATGCAAGTTTTGTACAAAATGGACATTGGCCATCATAGATTAAAATCAACTTTTTAGCACTCCATTCAAACTTACTTACTTAAAAAATCTTCTGGTTGTGATTTTAATAATTGGATGATCCCTGGAATCATCGAACGTTCTACTCCTAGCCAATAATAATACCACGACTCATCTTTTTCAATCCCTTGTGCAATTGACATATACCATTTGTTGATGGTATTGTCTGGTTTACTCCGCCAAAAAAGTGGACTACAATTTTCTAAAATTTGGTCCCAAATATCACGTCCCACTCCCGCACCTCTTGCCACACCATTGACAGCAAATTTTGAAAGTAAGTAACCAAATTCTGTTTTCTGCATCCAGGCACAGGCACGGTAAGATTCTTCTAAAAATAATACATCATACTTAGTTTGGAAAAATTCAGGTCTTAGTTTTTTTCCAAAAGATTCCTCAATCAGAAAAAAGAGTCTTTTCATATCCACTCCATCAGGTGTTTCGTATTTATGGATTTGATTTTTTCTTTTAACTAAGGTTCCACTTCCTTTAACAGTAAATAGTTCTGTTAAGAGTGTGAAAGGTGAAGTAAGGACAATACTAAATTTAGGATCCTCAATTTTTGATAATAAAACTTCCGATAGTTGTAAAAATTCTTTTTGGTTTTCCGACATGGAAAGTCCATTAGGAAGTGGAACGTTGTTGTCCATTTGTATAATAGATTTTACTTTACTAGACACCGGATCTTTTAGCGGTCCATCAATCGAAACAAAAATGATTTTTGTTGATTCAAGTACGGCTCGACAACGATCAAGGACTGATTCAAGTTTTTCTGTTTCATCATTCCATAAGAGGATGGGTATTTTTTTTCTTTGAATGGAAGCTTTAACCGATTCACGAAGAGGTTTTTCACGGTTTATGATTTCGTAAGAAAACCCGAGTGATTTTTCATCCGATGGATTTGGGTTTAATTGTTCGAGTGGGAAAAAAACTTTTAGGTATTGGAAACTATCTTCCTCTAATACAACAAAAGGATATAAATCCAATTGGTAGAGGAGTTTTAAGTCAGAAAATAAAGCCTCAGAACTTTCAAATATAGTTTCCGAATCAGCGTAAAGGATGGCAAACGATTCAGGAGAAAGGGACTGGAATTCCTTTAAGAATAAAAGACCATCTCTTGGGTCTCTTGTAATTTCAAATACACGACTTAAGATGTCCTTTGATTTCATTTCCCCCCTCTTAATTCATAATCCACAATTTTAGCTTTTAAATTTGCATGTTTTAAAGTGATGTGTTTGTTTTCTTTCAGGCCAAATTTTCCAAGGAGTGAAAAATCTGCACATAACACAGTGAACTTCCATCCTCCAAACTCATTTTTTAAGACTCGACCGAACTGAAAGTACATCTCACGAAGGTCTTCCATCGGTTTTCCAATACGATCACCATAAGGTGGATTTGTGACCAAATGACCTTTGGAGCCAAATGAATTTTTGAGTGTTAAACAATTTCCAACTTCAAAATGGACAAAGTCTTCCACACCAGCCTCATAAGCATTTTCCTTTGCGATACGAATGGCTTCAACATCGATATCATATCCAAATAAATGTGGGGTTGTTGGTTTTTCTTTTTTGCGTTCTGAAAACACATAAGTAGGAAAAAGGGTTTGGAAAACAGGGGACTCTGCAAATAAAAACCTATTGATTTCGCCATAGAGTCGTTCTCTAAGGGCAGCTTCAATAATGATGGTGCCTGAACCACACATAGGATCTACCAAGGTATCTCCTTCTTTCCAGTCGGACATCTCAAGCATTGCTTGTGCAATTGGTTCTCTGACAGGTGCATTGCCAGCATGCAAACGGTATCCTCGTCTTCCAACTGGATCACCAGATAACGAAAGTTCTATGCTGAATCGATCAGTATGGGATCTAACGACAATGGTAATGTCAGCCATTCGTTTTTCTATTTCAGGTAAAGGGACTTTTTTATCTCGAAGCCTGTCGAGGATTGCATCCTTCATGCGATGCATCGTAAATTCGGAATTTTTTAATTTATCTTTAGTTTCCGCATCGATACGGAAACTCACATTGGGTTCAATGTATTTTTCCCAAGGTAATTCAGTTGCTTTTGTATAAAATTCATCATACGTATCTGCATTTTCATGAATCAATTGCAAATTCACACGGGATGCAAACTTAGTTTGCATGGCAAATTGGATGACATCTTCTTTTTTTCCTGAGAAAAAAACACCACCTCGGTTTGTGCTACCTATTTTGAGATGGAAAGATTGGATTTCTTGTTCCAAAAGCGGAGAAAGTCCTTCTCCGCAAATGGCATGGTAAGTCGGGTGTGTAGGTTTTATTCCGAATCTCCTAATTTTTGAGCCAAGTAGTTTTGTAAACCAATGGATTCAATGAGAGATGCCTGAGTTTCAATCCAATCAATGTGTTCTTCTTCTGAAACTAGAATTTTTTCTAAAAGTTCTCTAGTTCCATTGTCTTTGTTTGCAACACAAATATCAATCCCACGGTTCAATCGTTCTACTGCATTGTATTCCAATTGCAAATCATGTTGTAACATTTCTGGAACTGTCTGACCTACATTGATTTTCATGTACTTTTGTAAATCAGGGATACCATCAAAATACAAAATACGTTCCATGATTTCATCTGCATGTTTCATCTCTTCAATGGATTCTTTTCTGAGATAGTCTGCAAGTTCCAAGTATCCCCAATTTTTACATAGTTTTGCATGGATGAAATACTGATTGATTGCTGTGAGTTCCGCTGAAAGAACTTCTGCTAAAATGTCGATTACTTCTTTTTTTCCCTTCATATGGGTAACCTCAAATTCTCGGTTCAATTGGAAAGATAATTGGTTTTCATAGAATAGGCAAGCGGAAAGTATATTCGTATGAAGAAAGTTTACATTCACAATCCATCAATGAGTGTATTTGGTAAATATTCAGGATCGCAGCTGGACTTATCCTATTCGACCGCAAAACAATCTGTACATGAGTTTCAATCTCACAAAATTCAATTCATCATCTATGCAAGTTTTTCACCAGATTCATATAATAAGGAATACCATCTCTCTGCAAAAATAGCTGCAAAACTTGGATTAAAGGATGTGTATTCCATTCGAATGGAAACGGCATCTTCTTCAGGAGCCGCCGCCTTCCAATTGGGAGTGAATTTGATTCTCAGTGGAAGGTATGAACATGGACTTGTGATTGCGACGGAACTAATGTCCCGATTGAATCGAGAAGAGAGTAATTTATTGTTAGGTTCTGTTCTGTCTGATTCGCAACGGAAATTGGGAATGTCGATGGCCCAAGGTGGTGCGATGATTGCCAGAAAATATTTAAATGATTATGGTTATAAGGATGGAGATCTATTTGCCATTGCTAAAAAACTCCATGACAATGGATTGAATAACCCGAAGGCTCATATCAAAAAAAACCTGACTCTTGAAATGTATGAAAAACAACCTATGATTGCAAGTCCACTTGGTCTTTTCGATATTTCACCACTTTCCGATGGTTCTGCTTCCCTCATTTTATCGAAAGACCCAAGTGCAATTTCTGTCAGAGGGATGGGGTCTGGGTTATCACCGTTTCTCACTTCAGCAGAACCAAGTTTTTTAGCCAATCGAATCGCTTTTGCAAAAGCTTATGAAGAAGCTGGGATTGGACCCAATGACGTCCATTTTGCGGAATTACACGACGCTTTTACCCCTTTTGAGCTTGTGGGGGCAGAAGATGCTGGTTTTTTCAAACGGGGAGAGGCACTTTTCCAAGTAAAAGCAGGTCTCACCCATCCGAAAGGGAAATTACCGATCAATGCTTCCGGTGGTTTAAAATCAAGAGGCCATCCCGTTGGTGCTTCTGGCCTTGCTCAGATTGTCGAACTTTGCCAGTTCTTTTCTGAATGGCCTGAAAAGCGGTTGGCAGTAGCACAAAGTATAGGTGGACTAGCTACAAACAACTTTGTGTCGATATTAGAAAGAGTCTGATGCCTGAAAAAATCCTCATCATCCAAACCGCTTTTCTTGGCGATTTAATCCTCTCAACCTCCTTTTTCCACGCAGTGAAAATGGAACACAAGGAAAGTGAAATTCATGTCTTGGTCAATCTGGGCACGGAATCTGTTTTAGACAATAACCCTGATATAACGAAAGTTTGGTGTTTAAACAAAAAGAAAATCAAAAAAAATCCTTTTTTTTTCATTCAGTTCATTCAGAAATTAAGAAAAGAAAATTTTGATAAAGTATATTCGCCACATTTTTCATATCGATCTAGTCTCATTTCATTTTTCACAAAAGCACCAATTCGAATTGGTTACAAAGAATCGGGTTTTTCTTTTTTACATACCAAATTGGTACAAAGGCCAAAACAAGGTCCTCATGAAGTAGAAAAATTATTTTCTCTATTATTTGAACCTTATGATTTTCCAATGGCGAGGGAAAGAAGGCCGTACTTATTCCCAAACACTGAAGATGAAATCAGTTTTGTTTCCAAAAAGTCAAAGTTTCTAAAAAACGAAACGGGTTATATTTTAATTGCTCCTTCTTCCTTATGGGAAACCAAACGTATGCCAGAAGAAAAATTTGTAAGTGTAATCACACAAATTTTGAGGAAACGAAACGAAACTGTTATCTTAATCGGCAGTAAAGCGGACATAGAAATCCAAAATCATATCTTTCGTTTGATGAAAACCGAACCATTAGAAATCAAAGAAAGGGAAAGATTACTTTCACTTGTGGGACAAACGAGTTTAAAAGAACTTATGGTATGGATCAAAAATGCAACTGCAATTGTATCCAATGATTCAAGTCCCATACACTTTGCTTCAGCTTTTAATACTCCCACAGTTATGGTTTATGGTGCCACAATACCAGAGTTTGGTTATGGAAGTTTGTCTGACAAACATCGAATTTTAGAAGTAAAAGGTCTAAATTGTAGGCCTTGTGGAATTCATGGTGGAAGGATTTGTCCTGAAGGACATTTTAGATGTATGTTGGATCAGAATCCAGTTCGAATTTTTGAGGCACTTGAGGAAGTGATAAAAACATGAGACAACCGGTTTTAAAATCAAAAGAATATGATGCTGATTTATTCCGAAAACGAATTAGGAAAATTCAAAAAAAACTAAAAAAGGGAGAAATCCTAATTTTGTTTGCGGCAAATCACAAAATTCGCAATCGAGACGTTGAATATAAATTCAGACAAAATTCTGATTTTTATTATCTAACAGGTATTAAAGAAGAAGATTCAATATTAACTTTAACAGAAGACAAAGTTGGTATGTTTTGTCTGCCAAAAGATAAAGAAAGAGAAATCTGGACTGGTATCCGTCTCGGGAAAGAAAAAATTAAATCAATGTTAGATCTCGATTATTCTTATGATTTAAATGATTGGGAAAAACAGAAGTCGGCTATATTGATTGGGAATCATACTTTATACTATTTTTTTGGAGAAAATCCTGATAGGGATCGTGAACTTTTACTAGAATGTAAAAATTTATCCGAACGTGCAAGGGAAGGAAAATTTGGACCACACCGTATCGAACACCCTCATTTTTTACATGAAGAACGTCTGGTTAAAACAAAAGAAGAAATCCAAATTCTAAAAAATGCAGCTGAAATTACCAAAATAGGTCATATGCGAATCATGCGGGAAAGTAAACCTGGAATGTATGAATATGAATTAGAAGCACTTTTGGAACAAGAATACTTAAAATTTGGATCTATTGGCGGTGGATATGGTCATATTGTTGCTTCGGGAAAAAATGCATGTATTCTCCATTATGTAAATAATGATGATCGGTTGTTAGATGGTGATTTAGTATTAGTGGATTCTGGGGCAGAGTGGAATTATTATACAGCTGACGTTACCCGTGTGTTTCCAGTCGGAAAACGTTTTACTGAAGCTCAAAAAACAATTTATGAAGTTGTATTGTACTCACAAAAAAATGCCATTCGCCAATCGGTAGCAGGTACTGCTTTTAACGAAGTCCATGAAAAAACTGTCAGATTCCTAGCTGATTGTCTACGGGAAATGGGTTTTTTAAAGGGTAGTCTTGATGAAATTTTAGAAAAAGAAACATTCAAAAAGTTTTATATGCACAGGACAGGCCATTACTTGGGAATGGATGTACATGATGTGGGTCGTTATTTTTTAGATGGAAAATCAAGGCCTTTAAAAGATGGACAAGTGGTAACAGTGGAACCTGGTTTGTATTTTGATCCAAGTGATGATAGTATTCCAAAAGAATTTAGAGGGATTGGAATTAGAATCGAAGATGATATTCTAATCAATGGAAAGGAACCGATCAATCTAACTGAATCCATCCCAAAAGAGATATCTGAAATTGAATCACTCAAAACATAATTTCAAAGTTTAAGGCCCATGCGAAGAGAACTTCCTAAGCGGTTTCGATCAGTTCGGTATTTTGATCGGATCAGTTCGAAAATTGCAGACATAGTGCGCCTTGAAATGGAAAAACTGGGATACCCTGGTCTCACAACGTCTCATTTTGAAATATTAACTTTTTTAATCCGTACTTCTAAACCCATCAATATGACTCAAATCGCAAAGACGATTGAAAAAACAAAACCAACTTGTACTGTACTTGTGAATCGTTTGGTAAAGGAAGGTCTCGTTGATAGAAATCCATCTCCAATTGATGGGAGGGAATGGGCAATTTTACTTTCGAATGATGGAAAAAAAATTCGTAAAAAAATCGTTACTATATCAGCAAAACTACTTTCATTACAAACTTGGGGGATATCAAAAGAAAACGAGGATATTTTGTATCCTATCCTCGATGAAATTTACAAACACATACGCAAAACTTAAATTTAGAATTAAAGTTTTAAGAAGTAAATACTGGTCTTCTCACTTCTACTGATGCAGAAATACCTTCTTTTGCATCAGGTGATTGGATGCTACTAATTGTATTTTTCACGTCATCTTTTACAAGATCTAACAAAGGTTTATGTACATTTAAAATTCCTTTTTTTGTATCTTTCATTGCTGAATTAGAATTCTTTTTTAACTTTGTTTGGAGTGACTTAGACTTTTTCTTCAGGTCTTCCTCTGTTTCTGTTATTTCTTCAAAGAGGGAAGGCATTTCCTTCGCTTTAAAAGCATCACCAAGCAATACATGTCGTTTTGCAACATCGTATCCCACTGCTTCTCCCATAAGTGCATATATGAAAGAAGGAACTTGGATTCCTATTTTTACCTCAGGTAATCCAAATCGTATTTCAGAGGTAACAAAACGATAATCACAAACTAGAGCTAACATTGCTCCATAACCTAAAGCATGACCAGATACTTCTGCGATTGTAGGCATTGGAAGTTGGTAAAGTTCAGTTAGATTGTGATAAAATAATTCTAAAAATGGAGCAAGGTCTTTTGACATATCCATCGTACTCACAGTTGTTAAATCAAGACCTAACGAAAATGATCCAACTGACCCGCTTCTCAGTACAACAACTTTTGCATTGGATTCTTTTGCTTGTTGGATTGCCTTTTTTAAGGCCAAAAACGATTCATTTGAAAAACTGTTCTTATCATTGATCGAAAGGTTAATCATTCCGATTCCATCATTTAGTTCGAAACTAATCATAATTCCCTCTAATTGGTTAGATGTCTAACTAATATGAAACGTATTAAATTAAGCAAGGAGAATTTGATTAAAAATCTTGGAGGTAAGTGTGTATGACTTTTTCCATCACAGCAAGTCCAATGGGAAGTGCATCCTCATCAAAATCGAAAAAGGAACTGTGGTGAGGGTGGACAAAACCTTTTTTTTCATTCCTGGATCCAATGAAGAAATAACAACCTGGTTTTTGCATTAAAAAGGCAGAAAAATCTTCTCCACCCATGGTTCTTGTATTTTCTTCTGTTAGACAATTGTCTCCTAGAACTTCCACGGCTGCTTTTCTTACCACATCCGCCATGATTGGATCGTTGATCGTTGGTTTATCAATTCGTTTGTAATCAAATTTGATATTTGCTCCAAATCCACTACCAACTTGTTCCACTAATTGTTTCATCCTGTCTGGAATGAATTCGTAAACAGATTTGGAATAGGTTCTAACTGTTCCTTGCAAAACAGCTGTTTCCGGTATTACATTGAATGCATTTCCTGAATGGAAAGAACCTACGGTTACAACACATGGCTCCAAAGGATCCACATTTCTAGAAACTAATGTTTGTAATGCAGTTACTAAATGGCTACCAACTAAGATAGGATCAACTGTGTGTTGTGGCATAGCGCCATGCCCAGATTTGCCTTCTACAGTGATTTTAAATTCATCTACTGATGCCATCATGGTTCCATTGACAACGCCCACTTTACCTAAATCTATATGGTTCCAAACATGGAGAGCAAAAACAGCATCCACTTGATAACGGTCTAATATCCCAGATTCTATCATCCGGTCAGCTCCAGATCCACCTTCTTCGGCTGGTTGGAAACAAAGTAAAACCCGACCTTTTGGTACAAAATTTGAAAAATCTTTTTTTAGATCAGAAGATAAGGCAAGTAAGATACTCGTATGCCCATCATGACCACAAGCATGCATTTTACCTTCATTTCGACTTTTGTATGTATGGGAGTTTTCTTCGTGTATGGGTAAGGCATCCATATCGGCACGAACCAAAATCGTTTTGCCTGGGATACCAGAGTCAAATAAAGCCACAAGTCCCGTTTCCGCAATCCCGTCTTCTACTTGGAAACCGAGGGATTCTAAGTGAGATTTTGCAAAATTGGCAGTTTCTTTTTCTTCGTATTTTAGTTCTGGGTTTTGGTGGAAGGTCCTCCGATAAAGAACCATTTCCTCTTTTCTATGTGTTGGAAGTGATTTCATAGTTTATCAGTTTCAAGTTTTGCACGTTTTTCAACTTCTTCCAAAATTGAGTACAAATCTAACCCATACTTTTCAAAAAGTGAATTTTTGGCCAATTCATATCTGACAAGGTTGATGTTAAAATTGATTTTTGCCTGAGTGACAGCAAGTTCCGTATTTGCTAAGCTATCTAGTGCATTTTTTACGTTAACAGCAGTATAACGACCTTGTCTAAATCGTTCCATAAGCCCATTATAGAAAATTTCTGTTTCTCTTTTTGTTTTTTGTAAATCTTTGAGAAGGGCATGGCTTGCCACCAATGCCTCATGCCTTATGGCAATTTCTTGTTCAATTTCTTGTTCTAGGTTTTGGATCTTTAATTCGTTTACTTTTAAATTGGTCTCTGCATCGCGAATTGCCGCTTTGATTCCTAAATCCCATAGAGGATAAGACATCTTGAGTTCAGCGGTTATCTGAGGATACATGAAAGAAGTGATTCCTCTTTGCCTTGCGATGAAGTTTTCTTGTGGTGATAAAAAGTTTTGACCAATGGAACTATATGTTACAGTAGCAAGTAAAGAAGGATCATCTTCTGCTAAAGCTGTATTGAGAGTTAGTTTTGCAATTTCACGTTCTCGTTTGAGGAGTAAATAATCTGTCCTATGTGCCAATGCATATTGAATGTCTGATTTTAGATCAATACCAGTTGGAAGTGTTTCGCTTAAATCAGTGACCCCTTCGATGGAAGATGATGTATCAACATTCAAAATTCGAATCAAGTTTCTTTCCGCTTCAATGCGATCAACTTTAGCTTTTTCTAGAAGAGACTGTGTTTTGAGATAGGCTTGGTTCCATTGGTTTACTTCAAAACCTTCGGAAAGACCAAGTCCTGTTTTTCTTAGAGTTAACCTTCTGATTTCTTCCGTATTTTTTGATACTTTTTCATAAGTTGCGATCCTAGAATCAACAATGCTGAGTGACCAATAATCAACGAGGATTTTGACAACAAGTTGGGTGAGGATATTGATGTAATTTTCACGTACAAGAAGTGTTTGGTTTTTTAATAATTTTTCCTTTTCTTCTTCGTTTTTTCCAAACCCATATTTTAAAAGTTCTTGGGATAAAGTTGCAGAAACTGCTCCCGTATACATAGGAGGTGCCGCAAGTAGACTCGCAAAACCTGCCGTAGCTGGGTCTGGATTTTCAAATGCGTTTACGTCAAAACGAATTGTACTGATTTCAGTCTTAAAATAAGTCCCGGTTTTGAATTGTTTTTCTATTCCCGCTGAAATTTTGTCTTGGGTCCGAATGGTTCCCTGGAAAACGTTATTTCTGTTATTTGGCAATAATTGTTTTGCAGATTGGATACTTGCCAGAGCCTTCCAAGCGTATTTAGACTCATTTTTCCATTCTGGGCTGTCTGCCTTGACAATCTCTAGTTTGGCATTTTGTACAATGGTATTGTTTTCAATGACTTGCTCAATTGCTTGGGCAATCGACAATCTAAGTTTTTTAGGTCCAGGACCTTGCATAGGTTCTGGGATAACGTCACCATTTTCCCACTGCGCAAGTTGCATCCGTTTGATATCGTCATCAAAGTCTGTATCAGCAAAAATGGGGAGAGAAAGTAAACTCAAAGATATTAACCAGCTGGTCAACTTTCGAGAATTTGTGAAAATACGTTTGGGGTAAAAATTTTGACTATTCAATGTAAACTTTAAAACCCCTTACAGGAACAAGATGAAAAAATCAATGTTGTCAATCAACCGAAAATGTAAAAAGCTTGGCCTGGAAAGCTTCTTTTCTGGGAGAACATTGTGGCAAATTTGTCTAAAAAACCGAATCGTTTGGTTCATGAAAAAAGTCCTTATTTGTTACAACATGCACACAACCCTGTGGATTGGTTTCCTTGGGGAATGGAAGCCTTTGAAAAGGCAAAAAATGAAGACAAAGTCATCCTTTTATCCATAGGTTATTCCACTTGTCATTGGTGCCATGTGATGGAACGCGAATCCTTCGAAGACGAGTCCACTGCGGAAGTGTTAAACCGAGATTTTGTATGCATCAAGTTAGACAGGGAAGAACGTCCGGACATAGATAAAATTTATATGGATGCATTACATGCAATGGGAACCCAAGGAGGTTGGCCACTCAATATGTTCCTCACTCCAGAAAAGGAACCTATTCTCGGTGGAACTTATTTTCCGCCTGAAAACCGATATGGAAAACGAAGTTTTAAAGAAGTTTTAAAATTAGTAAACCAAGCCTGGGTAAACCAAAAAGATGAACTTTTACAAGCTGCAAAAGATCTCACCATATACCTAAAAGAAAACGAAACAAGAACAAATCCAGGACAGGTTCCTGGAAATGAAATCCTCATTCAAAATTTTAATCGTTACCTACAGGTGTATGATAAAGACCTTTTTGGATTTAAAACCAATTCGGTGAATAAATTTCCTCCCAGTATGGCTTTAAATTTTCTTTTGGATTTTTATCTAATCCATAAAGATAACCGAGCACTAGAAATGGCGTTTAATACAGCATTCGCTATGAAGTCTGGCGGAATTTATGACCAAATTGGAGGTGGAATTTGCCGTTATGCGACTGACCACGAGTGGTTAGTTCCCCATTTCGAAAAGATGTTGTACGACAATTCATTGTTTGTTGAAACATTAGCAAGGTTATACCAGATCACAAATGAAGTATTCTTTTTAGATTCCTTAAACGAAATTATCCAATATGTCCAAAGGGACATGCTTTTAGAACTTGGTGGGATTGCTAGTGCAGAAGATGCGGATTCCGAAGGGGAAGAAGGGAAGTTTTATGTTTGGAAAGAAGAAGAGATCCGCACTTTGGTTTCAGATGAAGAAATTCTTGGTTTCTGGAACGTAACCGAAGAAGGAAATTTTGAACACAATCAGAACATACTAAATGTCTATTTTAAAGGAAAAAACCCATATTTAGATGGCATCCATTACAAAGAGGAATTTAAATCCAAACTAACAAAATCAAAAGAAGTCCTGTTGCAAGTTCGAAACAAACGAATCCGTCCCTTACGAGATGATAAAGTTTTAACTTCATGGAATTGTTTGTGGATCCGAGCGCTTCTCTGTAGCTTTGAAGCAACGGGAAATCACGAATATCTGAATCAATCAAAAGGAGTATACCAATTCCTTCTAAAATTTTTGGTGCAAGATGATGGTTCTATCTTACGAAGGTTTCGGGATGGTGAAACTAAATACAACGGTACATTGCCTGATTATGCAGAGTTTATTTGGGTATCACTTCGTTTGTTTCAGTTGGATGGAGATATTCAATACTTTCAAAATGCACAAAAAGTGTTTTTGTATTTAGATTCCCATTTTTTATCTGATGTAGGACCATACTTTGAATCTTATGAAGGAAACGAAGACCTAATCGTTCGAAGCATTGAAGGTTATGATGGGGTTGAACCATCTGGCAATTCTACCATCTTACATGTATTTTATTTTCTAAATTCAATGGGATATTTGGATGGAAAATTAGAAAAAAAAGCCAATTCGATTTTTTCTTATTTTTTACCAGAACTCACACAAAACTCATTGAGTTACCCGTCAATGTTAGCAGCTTTTCAAAAGTTTCAAACTCCAACAAAAGAAGTTGTGGTTGTATATAAAAACAAGTCAGTTGATGAAGTTGCAAAAATTAGGCAAAATTTAAGCCAATTGAAAGACCCTGCTTTGGTTTGGATTGTTTTGGAAGAAAAAGTTTGTAAGTCTTTGGAAACTGAATTGAAATTATTACAAGGCCGAGATGCTGGAAATGGAATTCGTTACTATGTTTGCCAAAACTTTCATTGTGAACTTCCCAAAGATACTTGGGAAGAAGCCTTAAAACTTATAATTCAATAGGAGAGGCATCACCCCAAAGTCGATCTAAAGAATAGTAGTTACGCATTTCATCGGTCATTATGTGTACACAAATTTCACCATAATCGAGAAGGATCCAACCTGTTGCATCCTTTGGTAAATCAGCGAAATTTTGACGTTTCACTGCAAGTTTTAATGGTTTCATGTATTTATCAATGTCTTTGGCACAAGATCTGCCTTGTGTTTCCGTTTTCACAGTGGCAATGACAAACAAAGATAAATAGGAATGAACGTCTTTAAGATCTAAAAATTGAATATTTTCACATTTTTTCTCAATTAACGTCTGTTTTATTTTTTTTAAATGTTCGAATGTTTCAGTACTAATGTTTGGCATTTTAATCCTTGGAATTTTGAAAGTCTTCTCCGAGAATCACAGTGGCATCAAGGCCCAAATCTTTTCGTAATGAAAAGAATACCTTTCTACCCTGGAAAGTTTCAGAAATTAAATCTGTATAATGAGTATTTCCGGACCGATTTAGAATCACTGTGGATTTAAAATTCGAATCCCAAGCATTGTCAACGGTGAGAACTTTCAGACCCTTATCATTGAGTAATACTTTCCCATATCTGGCAAGTCCATTTTTTGGGGTTCCATTTAAGACTTCAATCCTTGCTCTTTCCGCTTCACCAAATGATGGTGATCTAAGTTCACTTGAGAATTTATAAAAAGCAACTTTCACAGTTTCTTCATTTGCTTTTAAGATTTGGTCCTTGAATTTCTGACGAAGGACAGGTTCCCCTGGCACCTCAGAAACTCCAAATTGGATTTTTTCTTTCTTCAGAAAATCAAACAATGTTTCCCATTCTTTGGTAGAAAGGTTTGTTGTCATTTGGCTATGTAGGTAAGAAACTTTTTGTTTCCCAATTTGGTCTCTTTTTTCATGTATTGATTCAAATAAAGTTAGAAAAACAGTTTCTTGAATTTCTAATCTTCGAAAATAAGAAATCATAGATTCATCAGCAAGAGAACTCATCCAATCAAAACAATCTTCGCCATCTAAAATATAGGATTCTTTGTTTCGTAAGTAATTTTTTGTTAGGTGGAGTGATTTGGGTTCAAAAAATAAATGAAGTCCGCCAAGTAAATTAATCCAATTTTGGAATTGTTCTTTTGTCCAAACTATCTTAAAAGGGATACTCGAATCTAATGTGTCTTCCAATACAGATTCAACGTAAGAGGGGGCAGAACTTCCTTTTTCTTTTAAGGATTTTTCGCCATCATCAAAACTAGTTTTGGGATTCACAAAAAAGAGGGCGGCTTTTTTTTCATTTGGATAAAATTCAGCATATAAAGAAAACAAATATTCGTCCTTTTCTCCTAATACGGAAAATAGGATCGGCATTCGTTTGCTTTGTGAAAATTTTTGATCAAGTGAGAAACCTGTTTTTGATTTAAAAATTAAAAAGAGCAGAGCAAATAAAAAAAATGAACCTGCTACGATCAAAAGTGTTTTGGCAGGGATTGGTTGTTTTTGTGGGGTTTCGCGTAACATCTAATTCATTTCCTTTAAGGATTGTTGTGCATTATTGTAAGTATAAAATGTATGGGGATGAATGGATTCTTTTTTTTCCATAAGAAAGGAAATGGTTTGGAATGCTTTCATAAAAATTCCAAAGTATAAGTTTTCCTTCGTTTTTTGAATCCATTCTTTTAACTCGGATAATCGTTGGCAATAATCCGATCCTAAAAAATCAGCTGCATAGAGAATTTGGTCAAAAAAAACAGGCTTTAAATTTCCAAGTGTATGGTTTTGTATGGCCGACTGGATTTCCAAATCATAAAATCCAAAATTCTTTTTTAAAAACAAAGGTGCTGAGTAGGCATGATATGCTTGGAAAGGGACACCTGTGACATCTAAGGAATACTCAGAGAACAATTCTTCATGAATTTCTTTTTTTTTCTGTTTTGTTATGTCATGGCATAATCCTGCGAGATATGCTTTTTTCGGATTTGGATAAGAATGAGAAACTGCAAGTGATTCGGCTAAATTTGCTACACGAAGGATATGTTCCCACCTAGTTTCCGTTACATGTTTTGGTACTTCGACTTTGAAAAATTGAATCCATTCCTCTATTGATTTGATTTTAAATTCTTCCATATACAAATATTCTAGGTTTTATTGTTTTTTTCTAAAATTGATATCAATAGTGATTTTGTTTCAGGTAAAATAGAATCTTTCACGTTTTCTATATCGAGATGGTTTCGGAGTTCACTGCTACTCATCACCACTATCGGATTGTCCAAAACCAAAAACTTAGATTTGTCGATATATTCTGGACATTTGATAGGAAGTGGAAATTCTGTTTTTCGCCTGACAATTATTAAATTAGAAATACCTTCTAAAATCTCTTTGTAGGATTTCCATTCGTTAAATTTATCTATATTATCCTCACCGATAACAAGACAAATGGGTTTGTTAGGCTCCAAAGTTTTTAAACTTTGGATTGTATCTATTGTAAAACTGATATTTTCTTTTTTAATCTCTTCATCCCAAAGTACGATTTGATTTGATTGATTTGCTAAAAATGATTTAAATTCTGTTTGGCAAAGGGACCAAATCTCTTCTTTTGTAAATATTTTTCCATTTAATTTAAATGGGGAAACAAAATTGGGACAAATATATAGTTTTCCATTTGGAAATTTCTTTTGAATCGTTGAAATCACGTGCCTGTGGCCAATGTGAGGGGGATTAAAACTCCCACCAAACAAAATCACATCCATGTTACCCTCTGACTTGGCCTTTCCCTGTAACATAGGTAGTTGTCGTAGTTAAGTGGATGAGGCCCATTGGTCCTCGCACATGGAGTTTTCCAGTGGAAATTCCCACTTCGGCACCTAAACCAAATTCACCACCATCGTGGAACCTTGTGGAACAATTCACAAAAATGGCAGCACTATCAAGTCCTTGTTGGAAGGTTTGGATCTCAGATACATCTTCTGATAAGATACATTCCGTGTGCCCAGAACTATAGTTTTGTATATTATCCATGGCTTCTTCTACTGAATTCACTATTTTCACACTGAGTCTTGTGTCTAAAAATTCTGTAGCATAATCTTCTTCTTTCGCAAGTGGGATCGTTGGATCCATTGAATGGATGGAAGAATCTCCTAGAATTTGAACTCCATTTGTTTTTAACTCACTGATCAAAACCTTTGTGATTGGGTAATCTTTATGGATGAATAAATTCTCTAAAGCGTTACATACTCCAGGTCGTTGGGTTTTTGAGTTCAGTAAAATAGGAAGAACAATTTCCGGATTGGCCTGATTCGAAAGGTATAAGTTCGTCACACCTTTATCGTGTTTGATGACCGGAATTTTACTATTCTCCGAAACAAAACGAATGAGAGCTTCGCCACCTCTTGGAACGATGACATCAATCAAATCTTCGAATTGGAAAAAAGGAAGCATTGCTTCGCGGTTTGTATTGTCCACAAAACTCACTACTTCTTTTTTTACCCCTGGCAATTTGCATTCTTCAATTGCTTGGTGGAAAAGAGAGGATAGAATGGTATTGGAATGATAGGCTTCACTCCCTCCGCGTAAAATACAAGCGTTACCCGACTTAAAAGATAAAGAAGCTATATCCACAATCACGTTTGGCCTTGATTCAAAGATGGTCATCACAACACCAATGGGTACTCGTTTTGTGAGGAGTTCGAGACCATTGGGCAGGATGGTCCCTCGTACGACTTCTCCAACTGGGTCTGGTAAATTGCGAATTTCTTCGATACTTTTTGCCATTCCTTTGATTCTTTTGGAATCGAGGAGTAGGCGGTCCATCATGGCAGCACTTAATCCCTTTTCTTTGCCGTTTTTTATATCGATTTGGTTTTTTTCGATTACCAAGGCTTCATTAGAAAGTAAAAGAGACTGAAACTTTTCTAAGACAATATTTTTTTGGTTTGTCGTAAGTCGCTTTAAAGTTCGACTTGCTTCTTTTGCTTTTATAGCAATGTTCTTTGCGTAAGTAGTGTAGTCTTCAGCCATTATTTACTCCGTAGGAAACGTAAAGAAATGAGTTTGGATTTCAGATGCAGTCGGAATTCTGTGTTGGAATTCTCCATTGGCAATGAGAGTTCCAAAGGTTTCTCTGGAAAAAAATTGTCCAATGGCATGTTTTTTTTCTCCATTCACAATCCCGGTTTTGATTCCGTATGGTAATAGAAGTTTTGCGGCATTGATTTTTGTGAACATACCACCTGTCCCTGGGCCAGAAGGTCCTGTAGCCAAAGTTTCTGTTTCTTTTGTAATTTCTGTAAACAAATCAATTTTTTCATTCCCTTTCAGGAATCCATCTACACCTGTAAGGATGAGGAGTAGGTCAGCTCCTACAATCGAGGCAACAATAGCGGATAAAATATCATTATCTCCCAAGTTAATCTCTTCTGTTGAAACGGAATCATTTTCATTGACGATGGGTAAAATTCCCCAATTTAAAAGTTGGCGAAAGGTTTGTTTTAAATTGGTAAAACTATTTTCTTCATTTAAGTCTTTACGACCAAACAAAATTTGCGCAATGGGAATGTTCACTCGGCTAAAAAAACTTTCATACAAATTCAGGAGTTTGTTTTGTCCCATAGCAGCAAACGCTTGTTTTTCGGCGAGGTTAGTTTTTCCATTGGGTAAAAGTGCTGATCCATTTTTTTCAACTAAGAGTTTTTTTCCTTGGGCAATTGCACCTGAAGAAACTAGAATCACTTCCTTTCCCTGGTCTCTGAGGGAACGAATGTCGCCGACCAAATCATATAAAAAATCGTTTATTTTTGTTTCTTCGCCAGAGACACGTGCACTGCCAATTTTAATGACGATTAGTTTTGCTTTGTCGAGTGAATCTAAAAAATCCTTACGTGTTTTCATAAACTAACTTTGATTTTTCGGGAAAAAATACTTTATCAATCCTTTCGAGTAAGTAATCCAAATTGGATTCTTTGTCTGCAGAGATACAAATGATTTCACCTAAATGGGAGTAATTCTTCAGAATCTCCTCAGTGAAACCTGGATCATTATCCCAAATGTCCATTTTATTGATGACGAGTAGGTATTTTTTTTCAAGCAAAGTATCGTTATAATTTCCTAACTCACTTCGTAACATTTCCAACTCTTCTTCGAGTTGCAAATTTCCTCCATCAAATAAAAACAATATACCTTGGACTCTTTCAATGTGTTTTAGAAAACTAATCCCAAGACCGACACCTTTGGATGCCCCTTCAATGATCCCAGGAATGTCAGCAACCGTGTAACGAAATAAATCTTCGTGTCTGTGAACTACGCCGAGGTTTGGTGAAAGAGTTGTAAATGCATAACCAGCAATTTTAGGGTGGGCATGGGTTATTTTGGCAAGGAGTGTCGATTTACCAGCATTAGGAAGCCCAACGATTCCGATGTCTGCGAGAAGTTTTAATTCTAATCGTAAAGAGAAACTACCACCTTCTTCACCCGGTTGGCTATAACGTGGTGCTTGTTGGACCGATGTTTTAAAAAAGGTATTTCCTTTTCCGCCTCGTCCGCCTTTGGCAATGGTAAAACTTTCCCCATCATTGCTAAAGTCATAGAGGAGCTCCATTGTGACGGCATCAATGATTTGTGTACCAACGGGAACTTTGAGAAGCAAATCTTCTCCGTTTTTTCCATTCCGGTTTTGTCCAAGGCCAGGCTCTCCATCTTGCGCAGAATACGTCCGATCGGGGAGGTAATTCTCTAAGGTCATCATCCGACCTTCGGCAACAAAGATCACATCACCCCCTTTGCCACCATCGCCTCCATCCGGGCCACCAAACTCGACAAATTTCTCTTTGTGGAAGTGGACAGAACCTGCCCCTCCGTGTCCGGCTCGAATTTGAATGGGTACTTCGTCGATAAATCCGCTCATAATTTCCTTTGGTCAAAAAAAAACCCGTTTAAGGATGTCCTAAAACGGGTTTTGTCCTCTCGTATTTTGAGAGGGATTAAGCTTTCGGGTAAACGGAGATTTGTTGTCTTTCTTTTGTTACATGTTCGAAAGTCACAATCCCGTCAACAAGTGCAAATAGAGTATGGTCACGACCAATCCCTACGTTTTTACCAGGTTTGTATTCAGTTCCTCTTTGGCGAACAATGATGTTCCCAGCAATTGCTAGTTGGCCACCATATACTTTTACACCAAGTCTTTTCGATACCGAATCACGACCGTTCTTTGTGGATCCACCACCTTTTTTTGTAGCCATTGTTTACCCCTTTATTAGTTCGTTGTGGATGGAAATCGCATTTGAGTGGGAATGTTCTAAACTTTTCAAACCAAACTCAACCATAGCAAGTAGGCTTTGGTAGCCATCTTTTTGGTTTTGTTTGACAAAAAACCGAAGATACCCGTCTCGTTTTTCTTCTAATTCCAAACTGCCTTGTGATGCCAAGTATGAGTGCGCACTCTGCACGAGAGTGGAGACTCCGGCACACAAAAGATTTTCGCCTTTCGAACCTAAGTTCGTTGGAGAATGTCCTTCCAGTTGGATTCCTGCGATTTTCCCTCCTAAATCTTTAAAAATTGTACTATAAATCAATTAACCGCTGATCGAAACTACTTGTAGTTTTTGGAGTTGTTGTCTGTGACCCCAAGACTTCTTGTAGTTCTTTCTTTTTTTGTATTTGAAACCGTGGATTTTTTCACCCTTACAGTCTTCCAATACCTTTAACGTGACTTTTGCCCCAGACAATGCTGGTGACCCAATGTTCACTTTGTTATTATCGGAAAGGAGTAGGACTTTCGTTTCTACTGTGCTTCCAACCGTGTTTCCTGTTTTTTCTGCGACGAATACCTGGTCAGGAGACACTTTAAATTGTTTGGCTCCAAGTTCAATGATGGCGAACATATAACTATCCTAATCTCTTTCTCGAATGTAGTTCTTACCAGGATTTCTGACAGGCACCTCTTGTCAAACTGAAATCCCCATTTACAGCCTAAGCGGATTGGAATTTCTGGTAAAAACAATGGAAATTCGCAACATCGCCATCATCGCACACGTCGACCACGGTAAGACGACACTAACAGATTGTATCCTTCGCCATACGGGCGCCGTAACCGCAAAAGAAGACCGAGAAAGAATCATGGATTCCAACACTTTGGAACAGGAAAAAGGGATTACGATCCTTGCCAAGAACACTTCGGTAAAGTACAAAGGAACTCGCATTAATATCGTAGACACTCCAGGTCACGCTGACTTCGGAGGTGAAGTGGAACGAGTTCTGTCCATGACAGACTGTACACTTTTACTAGTGGATGCATTCGACGGACCAATGCCACAAACTCGTTTTGTGCTTGGAAAATCACTCCAACTCGGACACAAACCCATCGTGGTTGTGAACAAAGTGGACCGGGAAGGAGCAAGACCAGGATTTTCAGTAGACAAAGTATTTGATTTGTTTAGTGACCTTGGTGCCACCGAAGAGCAGTTAGACTTTCCTATCATTTATGCTTCTGCAAAACAAGGTTGGGCAGTAAACCATCTTTCCGAAGTTCCTGGTTCTAACATTGAACCACTACTTGATAAGGTTTTGGCACATGTGCCTGCTGTTAAAAACGAAAGTGACAAAGCACTCCAATTCCAAGTGACTGCACTTGATTATAATGAATATGTGGGTCGTATTGCCATTGGTAAAATTTACCAAGGAACGATGAAAAAAGGCGCTGATGTTACACTCGCCAAAACAAACGGAACTACAGCCAATTATAAAATCACAAAACTTTATGGTTACGAAGGACTCACTCGTTACGAAATAGACGAAGCTGGATCCGGAGACATCGTTGCGATGGCAGGGATTCCCGATGTGTTCATCGGGGATACTGTTTGTGATTTAGGAAATCCACTCCCACTCCCTGCGATCCAAGTAGAAGAACCAACTGTATCGATGTTCTTTATGGTGAACAATTCACCGTTCGCTGGAAAAGAAGGTAAGTTCGTTACGACACGTAACTTAAGAGAGCGCCTTGACCGCGAACTCGAAACCAACGTGGCACTTCGTTTGGAAGAAACTGAAGACAAAGATCGTTTCAAAATTTTAGGTCGTGGGGAACTCCACTTATCCATCCTCATTGAAAATATGAGACGAGAAGGTTACGAACTCCAAGTTTCTAGGCCAGAAGTGATCATCAAACACAACGAAGCTGGGGAAAAGATTGAACCTTACGAAACACTCGTAATGGACCTTCCAGACCAATACACGGGAGCTGTGATCCAAGAACTAAACCGCCGTAAGGGTGAGTTAACAGGAATGGATGCTCATACTTCTGGGATCACTCGGGTGGAATACACCATTCCCACAAGAGGACTCATTGGTTTTAGAGGCCATTTTATTTCAGAAACTCGTGGAGAAGGGGTAATGTCTAGCCGCTTCTTACGTTTTGATAAATACAAGGGTGAAATCCCAGGCCGTAAAAATGGAGCCCTCATTTCTATGGACTCCGGAGAATCCACTGCCTATGCACTCTGGAAAGTGCAAGAACGTGGGGATCTTTTCATTGAACCACAAGTAGCGGTATATCCTGGTATGATCCTCGGGATGAATAGCAGGGACTCTGATTTAGAAGTGAACCCAGTTCGTGAGAAAAAACTCACTAACGTTCGAGCTTCTGGATCGGATGAAGCGATTCGCCTTGTTCCACCGAAAAAACTCACACTGGAACAATCCATTGAATTTTTAGATGATGATGAACTTCTGGAAGTAACTCCCGCAAGTTTACGCCTTCGTAAAAAGGTTTTGGATGCGAGCATGAGAAAAAGATCCAGTGGTGGAAGATAAATAAATTTCTATCGATTCACTGAATCTTCACAATGAATTAAAAAGGGACTAAACATTTAGTCCCTTTTTTTATGCAACCAACTACAATTGGAATGTAGTTGGTTTGGATTAAAAACCCAAACCTTTCAAAGCGTCTCCTGCACCTGGAATTTTCTTCAAAGCATCTCCTGCTTTTCCTTTGATCACTTCTTTTACAGCGCCACCAATTAGGTCTGTTAATGTACCAAGGCCCACACCCAGTTCCACATTGGGATTTCTGATATCACCATAAGTGCGAAACGGAATAAACAATCGATCATCCTTCACCAAATTCCCAACAATTTTGTTGCGGAGTGCCTTAGGGTCCCCTTGGCCTTTGGTTGCTTGTTTGATTTTTTCATCTACCGATGCCAGTGACTTTTTGGACTCATCTTCATCATACAACATACCCATTCTCATTTCATGGTAATTGGTTGTTGTGACGATGTAGGAACCTTTTGTGATTTGAAGGTCATAATTTTTTGTAGGAAACGTTGGTTCATCAAGGAAAGTCACCTTACCGTTGCTATATTCCACCTTAAAGCTAACATCTTTTTTAAGTTCTGCCTTTTCTTTAAGTTTGTCTAGTTTAAGGCCTGCTTGGTTCATAGCAGGCAATTCACCAGCTATCGCATCAAAAGCAGCAAATCCAGATATAAAAGAATCTTCCTTCATGGTAACTTCATAAATCACTTTTGGATTCACTAAACCTGTTTTTACAATAAATGGTGTTATTTTTCCACCAGTTTCGAGTAAAAACTTTGCGGCTTCTTTTTTACTTTTACCAATGATGGTTACATCCGCATCAAAATTCACCTCTAGACTGTTATGCGAATCCAAATCGCTACCATCAATGTCAATATCTGTAAGTTCCAAATCCAATTTTTGAACTAGGATTTGTTGGCCAGTTTTCCGCATATTGACTTGGATGTTTCCTTCTTGGATTCCAACAAGACCCATTTTGATGGCAATGGGAATGTCTTTGATAGAAAATGGACCTGTAGGTGGCTCACTTGCTTTTTCCTTTGCCTCTTCAAGAGCTTCTGCTTTTTTTTCTGCTAGGGCTTCTTTGGAAAGAGCAGGATTCTTTTCACCATCTACAATTTTTGGAGTTTTAAAAAGGGAGGTTAAATTATTACCACCATCTTCATACATGGTGAGTGAAATTTCAGGTTGTTTTAATACAAGTTTATTGACCTTCACTGTTTTTGTGAGAAGTGCTAAAAAGGAAATTTTGACATCTACCTTTCCTAGTTGGATGGCACCTTTGGGTTTCGATTTTCTTTCTTCTAATGGTATCCCTTTGTTTGCAACTTCATCTCTTGGGGCAAGGACGATCCCTTCGATTTCGATACCCGATAAAACACTGACGAGATTGATATTTACTTTTTCGATATGTGCCCGAACATTTAGGGAAGATTCAATTTGTTTGACTAGAAAACTCGGAGTGATGAGACTTCCTGCAAATACAAACGCGATGATAATGATTAGAAGAATTGCAGCAAAAAATCCTCCAATTCCATAACCTATTTTTTTCATAGAGACTCCTGATTCCATCTGAAACGGTGGACTAGAGACTATAGAGAATTTGGATTCTGTAAAGGAAAAAAAGGAAAGAAATTAATTCAGAAACCTGACAGAACTGATGATATTAGTTAGTTGTTGGAATAACTCTTCACCAACTTCTTCATCCGAATTATAAGTGAGAAGGATCATTCTTTCTTTATTGGCTACCATGTACACCATCCACACACGATCTTCTCGGAGAAATTCACAAGCTCGAATTGCTGATCCTTCATTGTTTTCAAAAACAGCTACTTTTTCGGGATCATAGTCAATTTCATGAATTTTTAAGTAATTTTCTAATTCTTTGTCGACATCAAAATATTCCGCTTTGGATTCAAAAGCATATACTTGTAAAGCACCACCCCCGTCTGGATGGAAAAAAGCAGGGATTTCTTCAACCACCATATGTTCCCAAGTGACAGGAAATAAAAAAGAATACCACCCTTGTGGAGAGCGAAATTGTTTGTACATCGGTTTTGTCATGAGAAATCCCTTTTCTTTCCAGTAAATCTATGGGGTAATGGCAGTAAATGATTTTCAAATCAAAATGGTATTTGGCATTTTTACTTTCTAGCATTTGTTTTTTTCCAATTTTCCCTTTGGTAGCACAAATTTCTGGCTATGATGTCGCATTCCCTTCCGCTTATTTGCTTGGCCTTTCTTCCCAAGGTGTTGTGACCACAAATCCAATGGGTAGTTTATATGGGAATACGGCATTTTTATCTAATCAATCAAAACACATCATTGATGTTTCAGCAAATTCAAGTTATGCGAATCCTGATATTTCTCCTGTGTATATCTCTGGGGCAGGTTATATTTCATTTTCAGAATCGATTGGTTTTGGAATTCGTGGAAAACCAGTTTACTTACGATCATTTCCTTCAGATGAACGATTTTCAAATTATACCTTTCAAGCTTTTGTTAATTGGAAATTAAATCCATATATAACTTTTGCCTTACATTTAGGTCCTGGTGTTTCGGGAAGGCTTGGAGGGTATAGTTCTTATTCTTGGAACGTTTCATTTTCTACTGCAATACAATATGAAAACTTCCGTTTGGGAATTCTTTTGGAATCACCTGGATCATATCGTTTTGATGAATATTTAGGATCCGAAAAATTAAAAGAAAAATTACCAGAGAGAGCAGTATTGGGATTTGGATATCGATGGAACGATTGGTTGGACTTTCAATTGGAAGGTTCAAGAAAATTTTATGAAGGTACAAACGTTGATTTGAATCACAAAAGCCAATACATCCCGTATCCGATACGAACCATGTATTCAGGTAACTTTAGTTTGGCGATCGGTAGAATCGAATCTATACAACTTATAACGGGTGTTGGTCGAGAAATCCGAATGGATCGAAGTTTACGTGGTTTTTATACTGCTTCTTTAGGCGTGGCAGGTTCATTATTCCCTACTTGGTTTGGAGAAGGTTACTTTTATGCAGTTTCATTCCAGAGAGCTGGAATCAGTGTAAAAGAAAGTGACGGAGCAGAAACAAGAGGCGCCGTGCAATTGCAGTTTCATTTCTAAAAAAGAACACCATTTGCACAAAATATAAGCAATTTGGTTGTTTTCCATAAATACCGATCGGACGTTTTGTGCAAATTCCATCCAGTTTGTAGAGAAATATAGGATATTCTTACTTCTTTAGGCGAGATGCACCGTCGGTACGATACTTGCATCTTAAAGTGAAAGGTATCCAATATGGTTGATTTCAAAGTTTCCAAACGAATGCTCGTCAACTTCCGCGGACAGAACAAAGTTGTGGGAGGATTAACAGATAAAGATAAAATTGCAATCCTTCTTTATATCTCCAAAGAATTTGCCAATTTAGATAGAGAAGACCAACTCTTTTCCAAGGTCATCCTGATTTGTCAGGAAATATTTGAATCGGATAACACAACACTCCGGTTATGGGATGGTGAATTTTTAGTCCCAGTAAAATTTGTAAAAGAAACAGAACCTCCTCGTAGGAATTTAAAGTTAGGAGAAGGATATTCTGGAACGGTTTTTGAAACCAAAGAACCCATCCTTGTTAATGACCTATCACGGTCAGCACATTACTTTGATGAGGGGGAAAAAACAAAATCAGTTATGTGTGTCCCTATCATGCAAAAAGAAGAAATCCTTGGGACACTTGCAGTTGAGAGTGAAAGGGAAAACTTTTACATCATTGATGATTTAGAAATTTTGGAAGCCTTAACATCACAACTTGCTCTTGCATTATATGGAGTTAGGCTCATTGAAGGACTCGTAACCGCAAGAGCACGGGAAGCTGCCATCTTAAACCAATTAGAATGGGATTTGAAGATGGGACGAAATGTTCAAAGCCAGATCCTACCACAAGACTTAAGTGCATGGAATGGAATCTACTTTGCAAGCCACTATGAGCCCATGGCGGAAGTCAGTGGCGATTTGGTAGACATTGTAAGACAAGGGCATTCCCTTACTGCGATTAACATTGATGTGTCGGGGCATGGAATTCCAGCTGCCTTAGTGACAATGGCCATCCACCACCAATTCCGACGTTCGGTAATGGCAGGTCTTGGACTTACTGAAATTATGGAGGAACTTGGGGAAAAATTGAGGGAACAACTTCCTGAGTCTACTTATTTCACAGCGTTTATGGTTAGAATTTTCAGCGATTATACCTTTGGGTATGTTAATGCGGGTCACCAACGGATGTTACATTATAAAGCATCCGATGATACCTTCATACAATATGATACAAAAGGTGTTCCACTTGGAATTTTGCCAGTTCGGAAAATTGATTACGAAGAAAAACAAGGGAAACTCGAACCAGGGGACTTTTTACTTTTGATTTCTGATGGTTTCAGTGAACAAAGGAACCATTTAAAAGATGAAGTTGGTGTGGAACGAATACAAACATGGTTACACGATGAACGTGAGAAACTTGTCATTGAAGGAAGAGGTAAAGTTGATTTAAAAAAATTATCGAGCTCATTTATCAAACGATTCCGTGCTTACCAAGGGGAAGTTCCAAATGGTGATGATTTGAGTTTTCTCTTTTTATATTGTGGAGATTCTATCCCTGAAGCATCTCATTACATCCAATTAGCAAAACAATCAAATTCTAAAATGAAAATGGAAGAAGCTTATGCCCAAGCGCTTAAAGCGTTTAGTATCGATTCTTCATTGAAAGAAATCTTAGTATTTTTAGGTAAAATGTATTATCGAGACGGGAAATACACAGAAGCAATTCGGTACTTAGAAGAATACTTAAGAACCTCTGGAGATAACACAGCTGCTTCTCATTTTATGATGGGGCGTGCCTATTATAAAGCAGGTATGATTTCGGAAGCAAAACGTGCATTGAAGATGGCCCTGTCTAGTGACCATAGTTTTGCAAAAGCGAGTATATTACTTGCCCAATGTTATTTAAAAGAAAATGCGAAACCAAAAGCGATCAAGGTATTACAACAAGGCGTAAAAAACACACCTCAAAATTTGGAATTAAAAACTTCACTTTTGAGATTAGAATCACATAGCCAAAAGGTCAGTTAAGGAAAGTTATATGAAACATTTCGGAGTATATTTTAGTTTATTCTTAATTTTAGTTGTTGGTAATCTTTTTGCAGACCCAACCTCATCCGCAGACAAAGATAGTTTTGAAACACTGGCAAAGGAAATGGCAGAAATCAAATCCTCTTTAGCGGAAACAAAATTAGCTTTGGAAACAACGAAACAAGAAGCCAATTGGGTATGGACTTGTATCGCAGCTTTTTTAGTATTTTTTATGCAAGCCGGTTTTGCCTACGTCGAGGCAGGTTTCACTCGTGCCAAAAATGCGGTGAACATCCTTATGAAAAACTTTTCAGACCTAACGGTTGGTGCGATTGCATATTGGCTTGTTGGTTTCTCCATCATGTTTGGTCCGCAAGTTTTAAGTGGTTTTGGAATCGGAATCCCTTCCTTTGCTGAATCTTTAATCAATGCTGAAGATGGAACGATGGATCCAGCAAAATATACATTCTTTATCTTCCAAATTGTATTCGCCGCTACAGCTGCGACGATTGTTTCGGGGGCAATGGCAGAAAGGACAAAGTTTTCTGCTTATTTGGTCTTTTCTGTTATCATCACTGCTTTTATTTATCCAGTCTTCGGTTCCTTTGCTTGGGGGAGTTTACTTGGAGTTTCCACTGGATTCCTCGAAACCTTAGGCCTTGGGGCTGGAGAGGGTGTTGGGTTTCATGATTTTGCAGGTTCTACCGTTGTCCATAGCATTGGTGCTTGGGCAGGACTCGCAGGTGCCATTGTTGTTGGTCCAAGGATGGGAAAATTCCAAACAGATGGTCGGGTGTATCCCATTTTAGGTCATAATATGTCAATGGCTGCCCTCGGGGTTTTCATCTTATGGTTTGGTTGGTTTGGATTTAACCCAGGGTCTACCACTTCGATTGAAGGTGGTGGTTTTGCAAAAATAGCTGTGGTCACACATATGGCAGCTTGTGCTGGTGCTCTTAGTGCAATGGCACTCACTTGGTATTTATTTAAAAAACCAGAGATTGGACTTACCTTAAATGGTGGTTTAGCTGGACTTGTGGCGATTACCGCTCCCTGTGATAATGTGAGTATCCTTGGTGCCGTCATCATAGGACTTGTAGCCGGGATTCTTGTCATTATCTCTGTTCTCTTTTTAGACAATCGAAGGATCGATGATCCAGTGGGTGCTGTGTCAGTGCATGGTGTTTGCGGGGCATGGGGGACTATGGCCTATGGACTATTTAGTTTGGACACAGGACTATTTTATGGTGCTGGTTTTGCGCAGTTTGCAGCCCAAGCCATTGGAGTGGTCACGGCTTTCCTTTGGGCATTCCCAGTGAGTTTACTTATGTTCTACCTGATCAAAAAAACAGTCGGACTACGAGTTTCTGAAGAAGAAGAATTACTTGGACTCGATATTTTGGAACACGGAAACGAGGCATATCCCGTTTCGAAATAGTCCTTGACCCTAGATTTCTTTATGGGGAAGTCTAGGGTGTGTTCCGTTTTTTTCTATTTTTATTAGTATTTTGTTATGGATGTTTTGAATACGAAGAGACAATTCTCTTTCGAAAAATGAGTTCAGGAACAGTCGAAATTGCCTATACAGTTCCCTTAAAAAAAGATTCAAACGAATCCCTAGTGAAATTTTTACCTACCTCAAAAGAAGAGATCCTAACTTCTGTTAAAAAAAAATCGAATAATAATTTACAAGTTCGGGATTTCACTTTTCGCGAATTAGAAAAATCCGAAACCACTGATATGTATTTCAAAAGGAAAGGAAAAGTTTCCTATAAATTGGATTTTGAAGACCCCGTCCATTTAGAAGGTGTCCTCATTGGAAGTTTTACCATCAAACAAAAACCGAGGTCACTCATCGTCAAACGTGACTTTCCCAATTTAACTGACAATGTGATCCTTGATTCCAGTGCTGGAGAAAAAAAAATCATTTCGGAAACCTCTCGTTTGCTAAAGGAAGGGAAAATCCAATTCAAAGTATTATTTCCCAAGGATTCCGAATGTAGTTCGAACCGAGGTTTTATTGGTCTTGGGAATTTGGTCTACCAAATCCCGTTACAAGAGACTTTGGAAAATCCTGAAACCAAAACTTGGGAATACAAAATCCGTTTTTTTTAAATCAAAGAAGTCCCAAATTTTTTGCAGTTTGGATGAAAAACGCAAAACCATCCAAATTTTTTTGTTCAGGTATGTAATGTAATTCTTGTTTGAGGTAACGGTCAGTGATGGCTATCGGTAGTCGTTTTTCTTCACTGATGATTGTACTGAGTTCTTTTAGTCCATATTCCAAAGCTTTCAAGAAGATTTGGTTGTCCCATTGTTTGCCCTTGGGATAGGCCCAAAATGCAAAACAAAAATAGAATCCGGTCAAGCGGTTCCACCATTCTGCTAAATCAATCACTTGGTATCCAGGGATGGGAGTTTGCAAAAGGGCATGGTCACCAAACAATAAATGAGAACCAATTCCAGATTCCATCATTTTGGATATTTCCGTTGCATCTGTAGGTATCACTTCAACCTTTTTTCCATATTCTAAATGGAACAAACATTGTAAGAGGCAAACACTCGAACGAGAACCCTTATCTGTAAAAATACGCGGTGGAACCCCAGGTTCTCTCTCGTTATGGAAAAATAAAACAGAACGAACAACATCTCGCGCACAAACCCCGACAATTTTTGTATAATCAAATTTGTCTTTGTTTCGTTCACATTCTATGGAGGAAACAAGGGCACAGTCCAATTCTCCTTTTTTTAAGAGTTCAATCAGAACACTTGGGTTCTCATAAACGGGGGTAAATTCTCCAGATCTCTCAAAATAAAGGGTAAGGGGTCGTGCATTTAGGTGTTTTACGATGCCAATCTTCATGATTGAACCTCCACAGGAAAAAACAACTTGTCAGATGGAAAAAACTCTGTTGAATCTTCGTGAGGGCAAATTGGACTTTCGAACATCTTTAAACACAATCGGTGATGCTGAGTTTGAATTCATCAAAAATTTAGTGTACAAACAAGCAGGAATTTTCCTTGCACCACACAAAAAAATCATGGTGCAGTCTAGACTCAATGCAAGGTTACGGACTCTTGGGATCCAAAGTTTTGAGGACTATGTTGCAAAACTCAAATTGGATCCAAATTTTGCGACCCAAGAGATGCAGGAACTCATCAATCGCATAACAACGAATAAAACAGATTTTTTTCGTGAAAACCATCACTTTGAATTTTTAAAAAACGAATATTTCCCTCAATTAGAAAAGGAAGCAGCCGAATCAGGATCTCCTAAATCGTTACGAATTTGGTGTTCGGCTTCGAGTACGGGGGAAGAACCTTATTCGATAGCCATAACCGTATATGATTATTTCCAATCCAAACCGGGTTGGAATTGTAAAATTTATGCTTCTGATATTGATACACAAGTATTAACTACAGCAAAAAAAGGTGTTTATCGAGATGATCGTTTAGAACCAGTTTCGGACGCACTTAAGAAAAAACACTTCAACCAATTTACAGAAAAAGAACATGTCTATTTTGAAGTGAAACCCCACTTAAAAGCACTAGTTGATTTTCGACAAATCAACTTATTACACTTTCCCTTTCCCATTACTGATAAACTAGATTTGATTTTTTGTAGGAATGTTGTGATCTATTTTGACAAATCAACACAGAAAACCTTATTTCAAAACTTTGAAGCGAGTTTAAAACCAAAAGGTTATTTGATTTTAGGACATTCCGAGACCATGTTTGGAATCTCAGACCAGTTCAAGTTCCTTGGGCATACGATTTACCAAAAAAAAACGTAATAATACCTTACGTTTCGTTAGCCCAAAGTTTCTTTAAATCTTCCCACATTTGGTAAGGTTCGTAGATCACAATGCGAGTGTTGGACAGGACATCTAAAAATCCAGCTTCATTGGGAAATCTTGGCACAATGTGTTCGTGGATGTGGGGTATGGAACCACCGCTGTTTTTTCCTAAATTGTAACCAGTATTAAATCCCTGGACCTTCCATTGTTTTTCCAGAATCCTCATGGTTTTTTGCGTGAGGGTATGGATGTCCAATGCCTCTTCATTTGTCAGCTCCAAATAACTAATGATATGGCGTTTCGGAAAGATAATGATATGACCAGGATTGTAAGGGAATAAATTGATGGAAACGATCGAAAGTTCTGTTTCAGCTATCGTAAGATTTGGGACAATTTCGTTATTGTCTCTTACCCCACAGAGGATACATTCCACATTGGGTCTGTCTCCTTTGGCATATCCCAATTTACCTACACTGAATAGGTTTTTACGAATGGAATGTTCTTCATAGGAACTCATTGATACTTTCAATCTCCGAGAAGGATTAAAGGATTGCAAGGATTTTGACAGCTATACAGTAAGAAAGTAACAGTGTTAGAATCTCCCCACATACCAGTCCTTCCAAACGAAGTCATATCCCTATTACAATTATCCAAAAATCCAAACCCACAGTGGTTTTTGGATGGGACCGCAGGAGAAGGTGGGCATTCAAAACTCATTCTAAAAACATTTCCCAATGCCCAACTCATCCTCATTGACCGGGACGCTGTGATGTTAGAACGCGCAAAAAAAGAAATCCAGAATGAAATTGGGTCTTTGGAGCGTGTTCACTCTTTTCAAATGAACTTTTCTGAAGTGGATGGAGATTTACTTTCGGAAGTGGGTTGTCCCGGACTTGATGGGGCTCTCGTGGATTTGGGTGTTTCTCTCTTTCATTTTTTACATTCAGGAAGAGGGTTTACTTTTAAAAATGAAGAACCTTTAGATATGCGCTTAGAACCACAAGTAGGCCAAAAAACAGCCGCAGATGTTGTGAATTATAGTTCCGTTCTTCACCTTAAAAAAGTATTCTGGGAATATGGGGAAGAACGTTGGGCTCTAAAAATTGCAAATAACATCGTACAGTCGAGACACAAAAAAAAATTCGAAACAAACACTGACCTTGTAAAACTTGTAGAATCATCGATTCCAAGAAAATTTTGGCCCAAGGAATCCCATCCTGCGACAAGGATATTCCAAGCCCTCCGCATAGAAGTAAATGAAGAATTATTACATGCAGAAAAAGGAATCCGAACTCTATCGAATAGTTTAGCGATTGGTGGAGTCCTCACTTGTATTTCCTTTCATTCACTTGAAGACAGAATAGTAAAATGGACCTTTCGTGATTTAAAAACAACTGACCATTTCGAGATTTTGACGAAAAAACCAATTTTACCATCTGATACAGAAATCAAAGAAAACAGAGCCTCGCGGTCGGCAAAATTAAGAGGACTAATGAAAATCGAACCGATAAAAGAAAGTAGATGGGAAAAGTGACTCTCAAAATCCAAACTTTGCCAAATTTGATTTTTGATTTTTTGGAACCACTAAAAGGTTTTATTTTCCTTTTTCCATTTCTTGGTTTTTTTTTCTTCCATGTCTGGCAAGGATTAGAAAAGGCCAAACTGCAAAGAACCATTCATGAACGAACTACCGCCAAAGAAGAGTTAAAGCGAAAAAATGATGAACTCAAAATTGGAATAGTATCTTATACTTCAGCAGAACGAATTGAAACCTTGTATAGAAGGACATATCAATTTTTACCAATTAGCCTTGGAAATCGTACTGTCACAATTGAACTGCCACCAATCCCTGAATCACCTTCTAAGTCAAAGCCATGAAATTTATTGAAATCCAAAAAAAAATTCCAGAGATCAAACTCGTTAAAGGTGACGCGAACTTTGACATTCAATATGTATGGGCAGATAGTAGGAAGTTAACAGATCTTGATTTATTTGTATTACCAGATGGTAAACAGGAAGTTCTTGAAAATTACTTACAAATGGCAATTGAAAAAGGATGCAAAGCTGTATTAGTTTCGAAGCGACAATTGAAACTAAAAAATTTGGATCTATTTTTAAATGTATTAGAGTCCGAAGAACCATTAGGTGATCTCCATGGGAAATTAGCATCTTTACTCCTTGGAACACCATCTAAAAAACTAAAAATCATTGGAATTACTGGAACAAATGGCAAAACATCTTTAACGTTTATCTTGTTTCATATTGCAAGAAAACTAGGGAAAAAAGCGGCCCTGATCGGAACTGTCCAAATCCAAATATTAGATCGTATTTTAGAATCTGGTTATACAACACCCGATGCCTCTTCTCTAAATCTATTACTCAAAGAGATGTTAGACGAAGGTATAGAATATGTATTTATAGAAATGAGTAGTCACGGTTTAAAATTGGGTAGGGTGGCTGGACTTGAAATTACATGTGCGGGATTTACAAATTTAACACAAGACCATTTAGATTTCCATGAAAACATGGATGATTATTTTGAGAGTAAGTTTAAAATTTTCCAACTACTCGAACAATCTTCCGTGAAAAACAAATTTGGACTCGTGGCTGGTGATGTCTCCTTTGGGGATCGAATGATTCAAAAAATAAGGGAAACAAAATTAAAGTCACCAATCTACATTCTTGGGAAATCAGGTGAGTTTCATTATAGTAACGCCAAACTTTCTTTACTTGGAAGTGAATACCGATTTCACAAAAAAGAAAAAAACTTACCTTTTATTGAAGTTCGAAGTGTAAAAACCAATTTACTTGGAAATTTCAATGTATTTAACACTGCTTTTGCGATGTCGATTGCTTATGAACTTGGATTTCCATGGGAGGATGTTGTTTCAGCGATTGAAGAAATTCCAACAGTACCTGGTAGATTCCAAGTCATTCCTTATCCAAATCGAAGTCGTATTGCTGTCGTTGATTATGCACACACTCCCGACGCCTTAGAGAATATCTTAAAGAGTTGTGTCGAAATTCGACCAAAACAACTCATTTGTTTATTTGGTTGTGGTGGTGATAGAGATCGTACCAAACGTCCTCAGATGGCAAAAATTGCAGAAACCCTTGCTGATTTTGTTGTCCTAACTTCGGATAATCCTAGAACTGAAAATCCAGAATCCATACTGGATGAAATTGAGGCTGGTTTTTCGAGAGGGTTTAAACGTTACGAAAAAATAACAGACCGAAGGACTGCTATTCATCGCGCTGTTTCACTTTTGGAAAAAGATGGGATTTTAGTTGTCGCAGGGAAAGGTCACGAAACGTATCAAATCATTGGTAAAGAAAAAACCAACTTCGTTGATTTTGAAGAAATAGAAAAAGCATTTTTAAATTTAGATACCTAACGATAGAGGAAAAAGTATGTTCCAATGGATTTATGAATCATTTGGTAATGATTATGGGTTTTTAAGAGTATTTAGTTATGTAACCTTACGTGCGATGATGGCAGGGTTAACTTCTATGTTCATTACGTTTATATTCGGAAAATCTCTAATTTCCTTTTTGTTATCATTAAAATTTCGTGAGTCTGTAAGGAATGATGGCCCACAGTCCCATGCTAACAAATCAGGAACACCTACGATGGGTGGTTTGATAATGATTTTATCTTTAACCATCTCCACCTTGTTATGGGGAAATTTATCAAATCTAAATGTGATATTACTTTTAGTTTCTGCAATTTTATTCGCAGGACTTGGATTTACTGATGATTACATGAAGTCAGTAAAAAAAATCAAAGGTGGTATGAGGGCAAGGACCAAATTTGTTGTTACGATTTTATTCGCAGTAACGATTACAACATTGTATTTTTATTTTACAGGTAAATCCAATTCAAATATGCAAAAGGGGATCGTTTTTTCAATTACTGATTTGTTTTTACCTTTTGTGAAAGGACCTGTGTGGAATTTAGGAATTCTCGCAGTACCTTTCGCCATTATCGTGTTAATTGGTAGTTCACACGCAGTGAATTTGACTGATGGTTTGGATGGTTTGGCATCGGGAACAGTTGTAATTTCAACGGCAACTTTTGCATTGATATCTTATGTATCAGGAACTCCTTCGGCAGCAAATTATTTACATATTCCTTATTTGCCTGGTTCTCATGAATATTCCGTTTTCCTTGCAGGACTTTCAGGGGCTTTACTTGGATTTTTATGGTTCAATTGTCATCCAGCCCAAGTGTTTATGGGAGACACTGGCTCATTATTTTTAGGTTCCACACTTGGACTTGTCGCCATCATGTTAAAAAAAGAAATATTACTCGTTATCCTCGGTGGGATATTTGTAGCAGAGGCAGTCAGTGTGATATTACAGGTAGGTTCATTCAAACTTACTGGCAAACGAATTTTTAAAATGGCACCTTTACACCATCACTTTGAGCTTTCTGGTTGGTCAGAAGAAAAAGTAGTGATCCGATTTTGGATCATTGGGATTATACTTGCGATCATAACACTTTCCACATTAAAAATCCAATAATGGAATTTTTTCGTTCCTTCCGAAGTTACTTACGATTTGGTTCATCACGATTTGATGGACCTTTACTTTTTTCTATGTTTTTGTTATTTGGAATGGGAATGATTGTGATGTTTAGTGCTTCTGTAATCCCAGCGGAACGAGAATTTTCTGATTCTTATTATTACCTCAAAAAACAATTGTTATGGGGTTCCCTCGGGATAATATTATTCCTCGTTTTTTGTCAAATCCCATACCAGTTTTTAGTAAAATGGTCTTTTGTTCTTTCTCTCTTAAGTTTGTTATTATTAGTTGCTGTTTTTATACCTGGGTTAGGTAAATCAGTGGGAACTAGTTATGGACGAAGTTTTAATCGTTGGATCCAAATAGCTGGTTTTCAAATACAACCTTCGGAATTTTCGAAGATTAGTATTTTACTTTTTTCTTCCTATTTTTTTTATAATTTCGATTTTAAAAAAATCAAATGGGACAAAAAGAAGATCGTATCTCTTATCGTAATATTTCTAACTTTATTACTCATTGTTATTGAACCTGCATTTGGAACTACAGTTGAATTACTCCTCGTATTGTTTTTCTTCGTTCTGTTAGCTGGTTTCCCTATGAAACGATTATTGATTTTAGGGGCATCGATTTTACCACTTTTAGTAGTCCTTGTCACTCAGGTAGGTTATAGGAAAAAACGTCTAGAAATCTGGCTTGATCCATACAAATTTCGTTTTGATGAAGGTCACCAATTGGTTACTAGTTTTCGTGCTTTTTTTGATGGAGCCACGACAGGCAAAGCAATTGGAACAGGTTATGCTCATAGGTATTTAGCTTATAGTCACACTGATTTTGTTTTGTCTTCTTTTGTTGAAGATTTTGGTTTTGTTGGATTTGTTTTTTTTATCACCATCGTTCTATTCATCATGGTAAGGGTATTTTTGTTATTAGAACGAACCAAAGATAAACTCGGATTCTTTTTAGGTTCAGGAATACTCATTTTGTTTGGATTCCAAACCATTTTGAATTTATTTGTGATTACAGGGATTGTACCAGTGACAGGTATTTCGCTTCCATTTATGAGTTATGGAGGTTCGTCACTTTTGACAATTTTTATCCTATTCGGAATTCTTGCCAACATTACCAGTAAAGAGAATTTGGTCTTATGAATGGATCTGTCGTAATAGCAGCGGGTGGGACAGGAGGTCACATATCTCCAGGTGTGGCTCTTGCAGAAGTATTAAGTGAAAAAGCAAACGCGTTTGGATTTGAATCTGTTTATATCCATTCGCTAGTAAGAAACCAAAATAACCCAGATCTTTTACAACCTCCTTGTGAAGTTTTGTGGCATAACATACCGCAGTTAGGTGGTATTAAAACATTAATATACCCATTTTTATTTTTAATCCCATTCCTAAAAACAATTATCCGATTTCGGAAATTGAAGGTAAATGCAGTGATTGGAATGGGTGGGTATTCCAGCTTACCCGCAATTTTATATGCAATTTTGTTTCGTAAGTCTTTGTACTTATGTGAGCAAAACTGTGTACCTGGTAAAATCACACGAGTTTTTTCTCGGTTTGCTAAAAAAATCGCATTTAGTTTTGAACTTGCAGAAGAATTCCATATTCCAGGAAAAATCATTGGAAATCCGATTCGGAAACGGGTCATTCCCGAGCATTTGAACATTAGGCAAAATGAAAATTTGCATGAAGGGAAAAAGAATACTATCAATGTACTTGTATTGGGTGGATCTCAAGGAGCAAGGCAACTTAACCAAATGATTTTAAAGGCAATGGAAAATTCTGAAATTGCATCTAAATACAAATTCCGTTTGTTAACCGGTACGAATTTATACGACGAAACTAAAAACAAAGCAAGTAATGACGCTGAAATCATTTCCTATGCAAATGATATGAAACCTAATTATGAATGGGCAAATTTAGTTGTCGCAAGATCAGGAGCAGGTGTGATTGCAGAGTGTTTGGTTTTTGGCTTACCAATGATTCTCATACCTTATCCTTATGCAGCAGATAACCACCAAAAGGCGAATGCTAATTTTATAGAAAAAGAAGGCGCAGCAGTAACCATTCATTCAACAAGTGATGATCCAACGCCACTTGTTAAATTCCTATTAACTTGGAAAGACCACTCGGAAGTATTACGGGAAATGGGTCATGTAAGTTTAGCTTTATCCAATGTGAATGCCGCTTATCAAACAGTTTCTTATTTCTTTTCAGAATCAAAATAGGATTAGATGTGTTAGAAAAAAGTCCAATTTTATTCTTAGGAGTGGGTGGGAGTGGGATGTCAAGTCTTGCACACATGGCTATTGACTTAGAAATTCCTGTGATTGGTTATGACAAAAAAAGTTCTGAAACAACTGATTTTCTAAAAGAACGTGGCATCACACTCTACGATTCAATTGAAAGTATACCTTTAAACGGAATCCAAATGGTGGTTTATAGTTCGGCTATTAATGATAAACACAAAGAAGTGTTCGAAGAAATTAAAGGATTAGGAATTCCTTTAAAACATAGATCAGAATTTATGCATATACTTGTCTCCAATCAGAAATCCATTTCTGTTGCAGGGAGTCATGGCAAAACTTCTACCACAACAATGGTTTCTCAAATTCTCACAGAACTTGGTCTAAATCCCACTATTATGATTGGTGGGGATACCAGTTTATTACAAAAACGAGGTGGTAAAATTGGCAGCGGTGATTATGCAGTTTATGAATCTGACGAATCTGATGGAACTTTTTTAAAACACAAAGCAAACTACCGTTTGCTAACAAATATAGATAACGACCATCTTGATTATTATAAAACACGGGAAAAATTAGAACTAGCTTTTTTAGAGTATATTGGATTTGGAACCGATGGTGAAGCCATTCTTTTTGTTGGAGATTCGGGTATTCATTCTGTTTTAAAATCCAATTATAAGTCTGTGACCTTTCATGAAAATTTCAAACTAAACCTTCTCGTTACAAAAGAACAAACTAACGAAGATTGGTTTTTGTATTTAATTGATCATTATAATTCTCAAATTACATATTTCATTTATGAATTTGTAGGTAGTAAATTGGAGTTTTTTGTTGAAAATCAACATTTCCAATTACATCTCCCTTTCCCAGGTGTCCATTACCTCACTAATGGTCTTGTTGCTCTCACTTGTGCGATGAAACTTGGCATTAGTCCTTCAAAATCTGTTTCTATACTTTCTCGTTATATTGGAGTGAAACGTAGGCAAGAAATCTTAGGTAATTGGAATGATGTGACAGTGGTTGATGATTATGGTCACCATCCAACTGAAATCAAAGTTGTAATTAAGTCACTAAAGGAAAAAAACAAAACTAACGGAAATCTTCATGTGATTTTCCAACCACATCGTTACACACGTACTCAGTTATTATTAGAAGATCTCGCAAAAGCATTATTAGATGCAGATAAAGTTTACTTATTACCGATTTATTCTGCTGGAGAAAATCCTATTGAAGGTATTTCTTCTGAACGTTTTTTACCTTTCTTAAATCCGAACAAAACAAAAATATTGGCAGGAAACATTCAAAATGATTTAGATCATATACGATCTCAATTACAACCAGGAGACTTACTACTTTGTTTAGGAGCAGGGAATGTAAGAGAATGGGGCGTCCAATTAGTTCAAAAATCGTTAAAATAAGTTCAAAAATTATAGGTCATGGAAAAGGGAATTTACTTCTTCTAAGGTTCCTTTAAAATTCATGTGACCCATTTTCCTTCCAGGTTTCGCTTCCTCTTTTGCATATAAATGCAAACGATAACGATCATCTCTTAACAATTCTTTTGCAATATTCAAACTTTCAGAATATGAATTACCTAGAATATTCTTCATTAATGTTGGTTTTGGCCTGACATCAGATGGTGGATTGTTTCCAGTAATTGCTTGCACATGTAAATAAAATTGAGAAAAACTTTGGCAGTCTTGTGTGTAATGACCTGTGTTATGTGGTCGTGGAGCAAATTCATTTAGATACAATTGATTCTCTTTTATGAAAAACTCAACTCCAATCGTTCCAACATACGACAAAGATTCAGCAAGTTTTGATGCAAGTTCTATTGCCTCTAAATTTAGTCCAATCGGGATTCTTGCAGGAAATATTGACAAATCCAAAATATGATGTTTGTGTTCGTTTTCAACCGCACCATAACATACTATATCTCCGTTTTGAAAACGAGTGAGAATGATACTAATTTCTTTTTGAAAGGAAATGACTTCTTCAATCAAATACTCAGACCCTTCCGTTTGGAAAGCAGATTGTAAAAACGATTGGTATTCCGTTTCATTTTGGACACGAACTTGTCCTTTCCCATCATAACCAAATCGTAAGGTTTTAATGATCCAGGGATAAGAAATCGATACTTCAAATTTTGATGTTTCCTTTGTTAAATGAAAAAACTCAGCAGTCCGAAAACCTAACTTACGAACATAAGATTTTTCTAAATACCGGTCTTGAGCAATGACTAATGATTCTGGTGGTGGGAAAATCGAAATGGATTTTTGATTCTTTAAGAAATCAAGCGTAGGTTTCGGAATATTTTCAAATTCAAAACTCAATACATCAAGATTTTGAATCCAAGTTTCTAATTGTTTTAAGGAATCATAAGGAAAAACAGTTTCTTTGGCTCCAACTTTTCCTGAAGGCGAATTACCATCAGGAGAAAAGCAAAAAAATTCGTGACCCATTGGAATTGCTTCCAAACACATCATTTGGCCAAGTTGGCCCGATCCCAAAACTCCAATTTTCATTTTTGATTCCTAAAACAATTGGTCATTTTTAGACATAGCAGAATTGCGATTGGAAATTGCATATTCTTCTAGTTTTTTAGTGAGGTTGGTATCAAGAAGAGATAAAATACGAACTGCTAGCAATCCAGCATTGGCTGCACCACTTGTCCCAATTGCAAGTGTGGCGACAGGTACACCTTTTGGCATTTGTACTATAGAAAGTAAACTGTCCATTCCACTCAATGCTTTTGATAATACAGGAACACCTAATACTGGTAAAGTGGTAAGAGAAGCAGTCATCCCAGGAAGGTGGGCAGCACCACCAGCTCCTGCTATAATAACGCCAAAACCATTGTTTTTAGCATTTCTTGCAAATTCAAACATACGCTCTGGAGAACGATGAGCAGAAACAATTTCCTTTTCAAAGGGAATACCAAATTCTGTTAGGATATCACAAGCTTCTTTCATGGTTTCCCAATCGGAAAATGAGCCCATAATCACAGCTACTTTTGGTAAATGGTTTGTCATACGTAAAATCTAAAAAAACCGCTCTCTCGATCAACCTTTAAATGAATTCAGCTCCAATACAATTTCTTCCATTTTCATTGACCTAGAACCTTTTATTAAAATTACAGCGCCCTTTGGAATTTCCTTTTTAATGTAAGAAATGATTTGGTTTTTATCGTTAAAATACTTTCCTGTTTTTACTTGTTTTACCATTGCTTTTGTATCTTCACCGAATGTTAGTAAGACTCCTGTTCCTATTTTTTGAATCACTTTTCCAATTTGTTCGTGGTAGTATTTGGAAAATTTGCCTAATTCTTTCATTGTCCCTAATACCCAAACGATAGGTTTTCCATTTGCATATTGTAAACTAGCATCAATACTTGATACCATCGATTCTGGATTTGCATTATAACTATCGTCAATGATTGTAAAATATCCTTTATTGATATTCAAACGTTTGTTTGGACTTTTGTATTTTTGGATGGTTATCATTATTTGAGAGTCGGAGATTCCAAAATATGATGCAATTGCAGTCATCCCTCTGACATTACTTAACAATTTTTTACCAGGAATATTCCAATTTATGGTGTTTTGTTTCCACTGCAAAACAAATCCATTTTTAAGAGTTGTTTTGACTTTTAACTCTGGATTTGAAGCATTTTTCCATACCACCAATTTTGTGTTTTGTTTTTTGACTCTTAATTTGACACGTTGTAAAAAATCTATATCATCTGGTACAAAAAGTACACCTGAAGGACGTAAACCAGAGATTATATCAATTTTTTCTTCGGCTATATTTTCCCTTGATTTAAGATTCTCTATATGAGCAGATCCAATATTTGTAATCAAAGCATGAGTCGGTTCAGCTATAATTGAAAGTTTCTTAATTTCACCTCTATGGTTCATGCCCATCTCACAAATAACAACTCGTGTGTACTCGTTGATTCGAAAAAGTGTAAATGGAACTCCAATTTCATTATTATAATTTTTTTCTGTCACAACCAGGGTTTTGGAATCTAAAAAGGAAAATAGGCCACCTAACAAATCCTTTGTCGTTGTTTTTCCTGAGGAACCTGTGATCGCTATCACTTGCGGTGAAAATCTCTTTCTATGGTAATTTGCAAGAATACCTAGTGCGGAAAGAGTATCTTTCACAAAGATCGCCTTTGTTTGGTGTTCCTTCGCAAGTGTTTTCAAAATGGGATGGTTTTTTTCGCATAAAAATCCAGAAGCACCTTGGTTTAATGCATCTGTTATAAAACTATGCCCATCTCTTTCGGCACGGAGAGGAACAAATAATGTTCCGTTTTTGATTTCCCTAGAGGAAGTAGAAATCCATCGAAATTTCGGATTCTTTCGATTCTCCCAGTCTGGTTTCATAGAAAACAAACTTAGAATAGTTGACAGGGAATATTCAAATGGTGCGATCATAGCTTCTAAGCCAGATTCTCCGAGAAAGAAAGATTTTAAAGAAAAACTTACATGAATCCACCTAAAATCAAAACGATTCTCATTGGCCTCGGACGGATTGCATCCAAACTCGAAAATGACCAATACCGGAAAAAACCCTGTACCCACATGGGGGTTCTTATGTCCTCATTTGGGAAGAAACATTTTGAATTTTTATGTGGCTATGATAAGAATTCAGAAGCTTGTTTATCCTTCCAAAACCAATGGAAAAAGGAGTATAAGACCGTTCCTGAAAATGGAATCCTGCCAGTTGACAAAAGTGAGAGTATTGACCTTGCGATCATTGCCACACCAAGCCACACACATGAATTTTATGCAAAACAATGTTTAAAATTGGGAATCCGTCATGTTCTCATTGAAAAGCCAGTCGCCATGTCCTCAAAAGGCGCCAAGGTGATTGCCACTTTAGCAAAAAAGTCGAATGCAAACATTTGGATCAACCATGAAAGGCGTTACCATCCCAGTTACAAATTTGTGAAAAATGAACTGATCAATGGAAATTTCGGGAAAATCCAATCGATCAGAGCTTCCGTTTTCACCTCCGCAAAAAACCCTGGTATCGCATTTTCTAAGTTTGGTGGGGGTCCTTTACTCCATGACGGAACCCACGCATTAGATCTTATCCATTGGCTTGTTGGAAAACCAAAACTCATGAAGGCTAGGATGGAAAGACCCAAAAAAGGCATGGTAGAATCCAGAGCATTTGCTTATTTTCAATCTAATTCCAATATCGATATAATACTCGATGTTTCAGGCGGGCGGAAATACTTTCAATTTGAGTTGGATATTCATACAAACTCACATAGGATCATTTGTTCTAACGATGGGTTCCAATTTTTCCAATCAGTCCCTTCTAAATTGTATCAAGGATTTCAAAGTTTAAAGTCGTATATTCCAAAACAGTTCCCAAAACCAGAAACTTCTAATGCTTTTTTAGGAATTTATAAAGAAATAAAAGAAGTATTCCACGGGGAATCAAATACTATGGAAGGAACCTTGGCTGATAATATTCAAATTTTGGAAAGTATCGAATCCATTTATAGGCACTAACAAATGAAACCCGACACGAATCGATCCGGCTCAGTTTATTCCTTTGTATTCAAAACATACCTTCAATATTTTTATCTTTCCAAAATTCTAAAAAAATTTCTATCTAAAGAAAAATATGAAATCAAACGAGTTCAGTTTTTAAAAGATAAAGGTTTAGAAACCAAAAATTTATTTTTCCAGTTAGGTGGAGTATATATAAAAATTGGTCAATTTGTTAGTAATTTATTCCATATTCTACCGGAAGAATTTTTATGGGAATTACAAGACCTACAGGACAAAATCCCTCCACGTGACTTTTTAGATATCGATAAACGTTGGCAAAAAAATTTTGAAAAATCTATGGTTCAAATTTTTGAAACAGTGGATACTACCTCATATGCTAGTGCCTCAACTGCTCAAGTGCATATTGGAATTTACCAAAACAAAAAAGTTGCTATCAAAACCTTATACCCAGGAATCGAAGAAACTGCAAAATCCGATTTAAAAACAATCTCAAAAGTTGTTTGGCTTGTAGACCGTTTTGTTATAAAAATATCAGCTAATGAAGTTGTAGAACAACTCCAAACCATGATCCACCAAGAACTTGATTTACGGACAGAACTAAAAAATCTAAAAATTCTCAAACAGATGTTTGCTTTGGAGAAAGATTTTTATATTCCAAATCCTATAGAAGAACTTTGTGGCAGACATACTCTTGTAACTGAATTTGTGGAAGGAAAAAAAATCTATGAACTACCAGGTGAGCAAATACCAAATAAACTGAATCCTAATTTAGAGAAATTAATCAAAGCATACATTTTGATGATTTTTGAATTTCGATTTTTTCACGCAGACCCACACCCTGGAAACTTAATTTTTATGGAAACAGGGGAGCTGTGTTTAATTGATTTTGGCGCTGTCCAATCCATTTCAGAAGAAGAAACTCAGACCTTAGAGCGAATTTTAGTGGGTGCAATGCGAAAGGATTACCATCTTGTTTCAGAATCCTTATACGAATTAGGTGCAGTCACAGAATCATTATCCAAAGAAGAATTAACTCAAATTGTAAAGTATTCCCTTGAAAAACTAAATCGAATATTAGCAGATACCAATCATTTTCGAAATTTGAGTTTTGATACTTTAAAACCTGGAGAAGACCTTCGTTTTTTAAAAGAAATCCAAGTGAGTCTAAAACGGTTATTATCGAGTTTAAAACTTCCTCCAAATTTCTTAAGTTTGCACAGAGTTCTCGCTTTGTTACTGGGAAATTTTTCTTTTTTGGATCCTACACGCTCCATGATTGAATACGCTGAAAAACCTTTCTCTCAAATAGTTCTAAAAGGAAGTAATTTCAAAAAACTTTGGAGAGACGAAGGAGAAGAATTTCTGACAAGTTTGTTTTCATTACCCAAGGAACTAAATGATTTTTTGTACAAATGGAACCGAGGTGAATTTTCAGTAAAAGATGAGCAAAAAAGCAGTGAATTAAAACTAAGGGAAATCTTAACCTTCGGAATCCTTGGTTCACTATTTTTCTATTTTGGAATGTATTATGCGGAAAAATTCTGGAAAGAACCAAGCATTATATTTTATATACTATCAGGACTTAGTTTTTGGTCTCTTGCAAAATCGAGTCTAAGTTATTGGAAACTAAAATAAACGGAAAGAACTTTAAACTTCAGTATGAAATTACCTAACACACCTTTTTTTTCAGTATTTAAACCAGGTTATTTGGCATTTGTTGCCTTTGGCCTTTTTTTAGATTTACTCACTAAATACATTATAATCACAAAAATGTATGCACATGAAAGTATTCCGGTGTTAGGTGATTTTTTTAGACTTTCATTAACATTTAACACAGGGTTTGTATTTGGGTTATTCCAAGACAATGCATTGCCTTCATTGTTTGCGACTGGGTTTGCAATAGTATTTTTAATCTTCTATCGCTGGCAAAATTCTGATTTAGGAAATGTTTGGGGATGGAATTTTGTGATGGCAGGTGCATTTGGAAATTTTATCGATAAGTTTTTTGTTAAAATTCCAGGCACTGGGTTTCGTTTTGGTTTCACTCCTGAAAAACCAGGAATTGAATTCATAGGTGTCGTAGATTTTTTAGACTTTGAATGGCCAAACTTTTTATTATTCGAGAGATGGCCTGCATTTAACGTAGCTGATTCTTGTGTGTCGATTGGCATTGTAATTTTACTATTTACAATGGACTGGAAGGAAATGGATAAAAAATAAGTTGGTCTCTCGATTTTACTGAAACTAAATTGAGTTTTGAATCATGACGTCCTCGGAAGATTTTATTTTTTCCGAGGACGTCATTGATTCTTAAGTCTACAAATGTTGGTTCGTAATTAGCTTTAAATTGAAAATTCAATTTTTATAGAAGATAACTTCTCATCACATTCACAGATAAAGTCTTAAAAACGTCTTTGTCTTCTTCCACTTTTCCCACTTTCCAATTGATTCCAGAAGGGGATGCATATAAACTTCGTGCCGGAATACCTTCAGTAGTGCCACAGACTCGAATCAAGTGGATATTCTTTTCTTTTGCAAGAGTTTCATAATCACTTAGATCTTCTTCATAAGTTTTATTTGGTTTTGTTGTATCCAAATGAAAAATAATTTCAATTCCTTCTTTTTTGAATTCTTCCCAAATGATTTTGTTCTGAAAATCTTCACCGAGTAATAATCCAAATCGCAGACCACCCATGATAAAAATTGATTCAGTAGAACCATTTTGAACAGAAAGATCAATGTTGGGATTTAAAGTTTTTTTCTCATAAAAGTCAACTAACACTAGTGATTGTACAATAGGTAAAGCTGCGACTAATTTTCCGTTATCATTATTTCGATAATGGCTTCCACCTAGAATCACACCTGTAAATTTTTCAGAAATTTCCAAAAGATGGTCTTGGTATTCTTTCTCATGTTTTGCTCCATCACTTGGAGAACTACTTTGGAAAAAATGCGGATATCCTTCTGGGAGTAATAAAAATTGAGCCTTACTTTGTTGGATTTTTATGATCTCTTCTTGCGAAAATCGTTTGTGTATATTCTTTTGATAAATTGCGATTTTGATGACTGCCATTAAAAAGGGTTCCCTGTAGGTAATATGTCATCATCAGAAAGGTCATCGATACTGTCTTCATTTGTTTGAAGAGAAGCAGAAGGATCAGAATTTAAATCTTCTTCTTGATTTGATTTATTTTTTCCTTCGACTTCTTGTGAGGAATCATTCTCTAAATCACTCGCATCAGGAGAACCAGTTTCCTTTACTTCATCAGATCCTACTCCAAAAGAAGATTTCATTTGTTCAGGAGTAAGTTCCACAAGGCCACCAAACAAATCTCCTGTTTCAATTCGATCATGTAAGGCAAGTAAGTAACAATAAGCTTCCATGATACATTGTTTTACAGGTTTTTTGTTCAGCCGTTTTCTTGACTCCATTGAATCTAAGGTCAAAACATCATTCATGTTTGCGACAATTTCTTTTTTTCCCTTCATATCTTTGATGAGTGTGAGTAGGGAATCTCTCGACTTTAAACTAAATTCTTTGATAGCCATTCGTACAGTTCTGGATTGTCCTGTACGTTTTTGTTCAATCCCAGTAAGTTTTTTAGAAGCTTCAATATAATTAGGCCCTGGGTTCGCTTTGTGTTTTTCTAACTCTCTCAAGATATCGTGGTAAATACGGAATTGGTCAATGATCGTTCGTGTACTTTCATATATATCCAACATCTTTTGGCGATAGTCCACCTTTACTCCGTTAATTGAACCAGGTTTGATATCAATTTTTTTTGTGGTCATCACAAATGAGTATTCATCGTCGAATTCATAAAAATAAAAAAGTGCTAAAAGAGCTTTGTCAGAATCAGGAATATTAGAAAATTCATTTTTTGGATCAAATTTTTTCCTTAATTTGGATATGGAATACATCTCCATGAGTCGAAAACCATAAGCTTGTTCTTTGGAAAGTGGAACTTCTTCTTCCTTTTTGTCTTCTTCCTTGGATTTATCCGCTTCTTTATCTTCTTTAGTCTCTACAGCTTTACCACCAGGAACATTTTCTCCAGATTTACGTTGCCCCGGTTTGTCATCTTGTGTGATACCAAGCAGGTTTTCCATATAACGAGATATTAGTGGGATATTTTTATTTTCTGCCCGAATGACTACTAAATACAATCGGTCAAAAAATCCCTCAAACAAGGTGTCTATTTCTTGTAATACTTTACGTTTTTTATTTGCATAAATAAGAGATGGTTTACCCTCTAACTTTTGTAATTCGTCGTAAGCCTGGGAAAACGATTTTTTTAATGTTTCTTGGTAAGGGTAAAGGACGTACATTCTTTTAAATAAAGAATAAATTTGATTTTTTACTCTTTCGATGGCAACAGGAGACTCGGGAGCAACCATGATTGGTTCAGTGATGTCAGTTAGTTCTGGTCCATTGTATAATTTTTGCCCCATCGCCAATAATTCAACGAGTAGGGGGTTAATCCGATCTAGAGCTTTGCTGAGTTGTGGAGAGTATTGTTGGTTTGCTAGTAACTCGTTACCACTATATTGTAATTCAATGAGTGCTTGTTTTCCGCGGATCGAAAAATCATGCATAAATTTTGGTGTGAGGTCACTCGAACCAAATGATGTGACTCGTGAGAGCCAACATTTTAGTTTGATAGAAAATCTTGCTGAAAAACTACTGATTTCTTTTTCGTATTGTGCTTTGGAATCGGCTTGTGATTTATAAGAATCACTATCCTGTTTAGAGGAACTCCCTCCCGAAGAGGAACCACCTCCGCCCGATCTTGACCTTCCTTCATCACTGCCACGTGAAACGGAACCTTGTCTGACTTTTGGTTCAGGACGACTTCTTTTGCTTTCATCTTCTTTCGGAGGTGTTTTCTCTTTGATGACTTCTCCACCAGCGCTTTTAAACTTATTGAACATATCCTTTCTTTGAGAATCGTCCAGTTTACCAACGCCAATGGCCCGCTTTGTATTATCGAAATCGCCCATATATGTTTACTATCGTTCCAATTTCTCAATATAGGAACAGAAGTTTCTTTCAAAAAGCAATTTTTAGTAGATTCCCCCGTTTTTCGAAAAAGATTGGAGTCCAAAAGGAAAGACCATGCCAGATTATATCCTATCAGAAGACTTAAAAGAAGCAGTACAAGTGGCTGAGATCACAAAACGTCCGCTCCTTTTAAAAGGAGAACCAGGAACAGGCAAAACCCTCCTCGCCAGTTTCTTAGCAGAGACAAAAAATCTCCCTTTTTATCGTTGGCATATCAAATCGACAAGCCTTGCCAAAGAAGGATTGTATTTTTATGATGCAGTTTCTCGCTTAAACGACTCTCGGTTTCCAGAAGAAGAAGCGATGATCCGAGTTAGGGACGTAAAAAATTATATCCGGCTCGGGGCACTTGGGGAAGCCTTCCTCCATCCTAAAAAATCAGTCGTTCTCATCGACGAAATTGATAAGGCGGACATTGAGTTCCCCAATGATTTATTACTCGAATTAGATAAAATGGAATTTTTTATCCCGGAAACAAAAGAACACATTGTTGCAAAAGAACGACCCATTGTCATCATCACTTCAAATAACGAGAAGGAACTCCCTGACGCTTTTTTAAGGCGATGTATATTCCATTACATTGAATTTCCTAAACGTGAATCTATGAAAGATATCATCAAAGCACATTATCCCTCCATTGAAACAGAGTTTATGGAAAAGGCCCTTGCTATGTTTTATTCGATCCGTAAAATAGAAAGTCTTAGGAAAAAACCTTCAACGAGTGAATTATTAGATTGGATTCAAGTTTTACTTGTGTCTGGTGAAACTTTGGAATCGAGTAAAATCCCATTTGCAGGTACTTTGTTCAAATCGGAAGATGATTACAGAGTGTATTTAAACTAAAATGTTCCTCGAGTTTTTCTACAATTTGCGAAAAGAAACAGTTCCTTGTTCTACGGGAGAACTACTTGCATTTTTAGAAAGTATCCGAAAACTGACTGACCCAACTGGATACATCTCACTCGAACAATTATATAGAGTGGGAAGGCTTAATTTTGCAAAAGATTTAAAACATTATGATTCTTATGATTTAGCATTTGGCAAAACGTTCGGAAGTTGGAAGGAACAAAGGATTGAATTCCGCGATATACTTTTTGAATGGTTGCAAGAAAACATCCCCAAACACTTATCTGACGAACAAAAAGAAAAAGCACCTAACCTAAGTATGGACGAAGTCATAGAGGAATTGAAAAAAAGACTCGCTGAACAAAAAGAACGCCACGACGGAGGGAGTAAGTGGGTGGGAACTTCTGGTACAAGCCCATTTGGAAATTCAGGTTTTAACCCCAATGGTTTATCGATAGGTGGGAATACGGAAGGCCAAGGGAATCGTTCTGGGGTCAGTCTTTGGAATGAAAGAAAATACAAGGCATACAGAGAAGATGAGATCCTTGACACTCGTTCTATCCAATTGGCTCTAAAAGAACTTCGTTTTTTGAAAAAGGAAGGAAAACGAGAGTTACATGTTGACAAAACCATCGATAAAACCTGCGAAAATGGAGGGGAAATTGAACTTGTGGAAGAACGAGAACGAAAAAACTCTCTAAGGTTAGTTCTCATAATGGACATTGGGGGGAGTATGACCCCTCATTCAGAAAGGGTTAGTAAACTTTTTAGTGCAAGCCGTGGTTTGTATCATTTCAAAGAAGTACATAATTACTTTTTCCATAATATCTTCCATGAATATCTTTATGCAAATCACGAATTTCAGTCTCGAATCTCTTTAAAACATTTTGAAGAAAAGTATAGGAAAAATACAAAACTCATTTTTGTAGGAGATGCTTATATGGCTCCTTATGAACTCATGGGTACACCTTACAATGTTTATGCGTATCATTCCCATTCTAAAGAAGAAAAGGAAAAAAAAGCCAAAAGTGGTTTGGATTGTTTGAAGGAACTTGTTGGATATTTTCCTGACTCAGTTTGGTTAAACCCGGAACCAAAACGATTTTGGGGTGCTCCCACCATCGAAGCCATCGAGGATGTCGTGGCCATGTTTCCCCTAACCATTGAAGGTTTACGAAAGGCTGTGAAACATTTAGTTTAAGGGCAAGAATCGATGGTTTTCGTTCATTTTCTTTACATCTTTTGTCGTTAATAAAAGTAAATGCCCATACAAATCACCATCCCCAGTCTGGTCATTTTTCTCATTAATGTTTGTACGTTAGCATTCTATTATTCTTTTTACCGTTTCCATTTTTATCGTTTTACCGAAGGATTTTTGCAATACACGGCTTTTGCTTTTTCTTTGTTTAGTGCAGGGATCGCTATCGGATTACAAGCTTTGTTTTTACAATGGGTCCCTGGTGGTGGACCCGTTTGGAATTCCTTTTTTTTATCCTCTTTCATTGAAGAATTTGCAAAACTGCTAGGTATTTACATGTTCTTTCGCAAAAACCAAGATGAATTTACCGTGACCGATGGGATATTTTATGGTCTAGTTCTTGGTGGTGGGTTTGGTCTTGTTGAAAACATTTTGTATTTCATCAACTCTGGTCTTTGGTCGCAAGTTTTAAGGTCAATCACGGCACTGCCAATCCACATGATGAATGGTGGTTTAGTAGGTGCTTATACAATGATGTTTCTCTTTCACAAAAATCCAGTGTTTAAGTGGGGGAATCTTCTCTTTGGATTTTTTATCTGTGTGTTTTTCCATGGATTGTACAACCTCTCCCTTTTCCAAGAAATTGACCTTCTTGTGATTTTACCTATTTGTATTTTATCATTATTTTTCCTATTAGAACTTACTATCGCAAAATCTAGGATTCTTGTTCCAGGTCATATCTTAAAATTGATGGATATGAGTATGGAAGAATATCAAATCCTTTCCCGCCACAACCGTCATGAAGGATGGATTCAAAATGTACAAAAACATATTTCGACTTCGGGCATTCGGTTATTCCAATACCCAAACCTTCGACATACTATCTTGACCGTATTTTTTTTGATCCCTAGCATCCTTTCGATTTACTTATTAAATGAATCTCCTGAATGGATCACAAGGAAGTTTCCTGATTTACTCATTCAGGATTATTTTGCCTTGTTTGTCATTTATCCTATGGTCCTTGCTTTAATGTTTTTCTTTGCGGGAATTTTAAATCCTTATTTTTTCCGGGATAGAATGCTTGCTGTTCCACTTTTTAGTTCTGTCGATATGCATGTAAAAGAAAAAGAAGAAAACTCTGCTATTTTTCATATCAAGGCAAATTTATTTTACCTTCCAACTTCCCAAAATTACCCAAGTGGCACGAGTGCCAGCTTTGATCTTTGGTTAGGATTAAATTGTTTTTCAGGTTTAAAAGGTAAGGTACTTTGGAGCCGGGAAAATGAAGAAGGAAATTGTGGTGTTATGTGCCAACTCGATTCCATTCCTATTCAATTTTTAATGAAATGGAATTTTTTTCGTTTCAAACAAAATTTAAAAAACTTATTTTTAAGAAAAGTCCAAGTTTAAGTTTTTATTATTAAAACTTTGATTCAAAACTAAAACCATAGTGCAAAAATTCATTTGGTTTTTGCGAATGAAAATTCATTGGATAAAATGAAGAATTTGCTTTGTAATCTAACATTGGTTTTAGGTAAACTGCTTGAGAAGATTCTTTGTTTGATTCCCTTTGTCCCAGATAAAAACTATCAATGAAACTATAAGCAAGGATCGAAGCAAATACGGCAGTATAGATTGTAAACCTTTGCCTATGAAACTCATAACGATCATTTCCGAGAGTATTCGAAAATAAAAAGACTCTTCCATCACTAGTCGGGATCAAATCTATATCCTGGTTGATTGCTTTAATGGACATATTGTATTCATACAACATTCCCATACCTGATATAAATGCTGAACCGAACAAAATTGCAGCTTTGCCATATTTTTTTTCCGAAATGGATGCATACCCAGGTATCACTTTAGGAGTTTCTTCTTTGATAACTTTGGCTATGACTGATTTGTTTTGGTATTCAAAGGATTCAAATTCTAAGGCATCTGCAGATTCAATTTTTTTCTCATCTGTTTCAAAATTCATTTTTCCACGGTCAATGGATTTGTATGTTCCAAAAATCTCTTTGTTCGAAAACACCCACTTTCCTTTTGCTCCGAATTGGATGTAACGGTCTACTGGTAGGCCCGATTCTTTTTTAATTGTTAATGTTGTGATTTTTTTTATGGGAACGGTTTCCAATTCCAAAGGGCTACTTTTTTTCGAAAAACTGGCGTTTGTTTTTGTGAGCCGAGTGAGGATCAAATCACAATCTTCCACTCCAAAAGTTTTATAATCGGCACAGGCAGGGAGACCGTCGTAACCAACGTCAATGCCAAGAACTTCTTCGTTGGGGAATTTGTAACGTTTGCCTTGGTCTATCCATTCCACATGTGTTGGGGTCACATTTTGTACTTTTCCATTCAGTACTTCCCCCGATTTTAATCGGATTTTATCAGCAAATAACCCTGTCCCAAACATTACACATCCAAGGAGGATGAGTGCTCGGCCAAATTCAGGAATCTTTGCTATGTGGATCTTTAAAACCAATGGAAAATCTCAATTTTGTGATAGATTTCTATCACTTGATTATCGACAATACTAGTAATTGCCGTGAACAAAAGCAAAATCAAAACGACGAATTCCTTACGCTTTAAGATTGGACTCTTTTATTCCCTTTTAGCCTTCCTAAATATCATCTTTTTTACGGTGATGATTTTTGAAAACCAGTCGGATTTACTCCTCAAAAACTTCCAATTCCAATCCGAAAATTTGGCAAATACCATACTAACTGACATCCAAACGATAGGACTTACAAGTGAACGGGATGAAAGTTTTGAAGTTTTTCGAAAAACACTCAAACTGTATGAAATTAGCGAATTTTCCATCTTTGACCAATATGGAAAGATCCTACAAAGTGAACCAGAATCCAATACTTCAGAAAATACCATAAAAGAATCTGTATTGAAAAAAACAAAGGAAGTGTCCTCTGATAAAGAAGGGAATTTGTTCAAAGCAAGATACAGTTTGGACTTAAATGAATCTGATTTTACGGTGGATTTCCTTTTGCCAATACGGCTATCAAATGGTAATGAAGTATTTTTATTCACACATTTTAATATCTCAAGCATCCAAGATCGTCTGAAACAATTGTATATCCAAGTTGGATATGCAGTCATTTGGGGTGTCGCTTTTCATATCATTTTTGCAATTTTAGTGTACCGCGCTATATTTAAACGAGTGGGTGATTTGGAAGTTGCATCTAAGGATATGGCAACAGGAAACTTAGAATCACGTGTCAATTGGAAATTCAAAAGTGATGATGAGTTGGATAGTTTAGGGAAGTCATTTAACCAAATGGCTGAAGAGATCCAGAATAAGGTAACGACGATTACTCGACTCAACCAAGAAATCAACCAAGAGCTCCAAATTGGAAAAGAAGTTCAGGAACTATTTTTGCCATCGGTTAAAAAATTCAAAAAATTCAATATCGGAAAATTATATCGACCAATGCGTGAAGTATCGGGTGATTTATACCAATACTTCCAAGTTCCAGAACAAAACTTTTATGGATTTTTTCTGGCAGATGCATCTGGCCATGGTGTTTCAGCCGCCCTGGTAACAGTAGTTATGGCAATGTCATTACAGTCCATAATGAAAGAAAATCCAGCACCAATTCATGCAATTAATTCATTGGGGGAAGTTATTGCCAATCGATTACAAGCATCCTTCTTTGCAACAGGTGTTTTTGTAGTTTTTGATGAACCTGGAGTTGTGAAGTTTGTAAATGCTGGTCATAATGCACCATTCATCATTAGACCTTCCACAAAAGAAGTTCGTTACATTGATAGTTCTGGTCCACCACTAGGAATGGGAGATGACATCCAATATTCACTCGAATCTTTCCCTGTGGAACCCGGAGATAAAATCATCCTTTATACAGACGGTGTGGTGGAAACTCCAATCAAAGAGGGTGGATTGTTTGGATTGGAACGGTTTACAGAAATTGTATTAGATAATATTCATTTATCCAATTCTGAAATTGTAGAAAAAGCAATGGCTGTCCTTGATGAAAAACATGAAGAGTATAAGGATGATATAACCATGCTTGTCCTTGATGTACCAGAATGAAAAAATTTTTCTTTTTCTCATTGTTTGGTTTTCTATTTATATTCTTTGCAGTAGCTTCAGAAGCAATTGTTAGTGTAAAGTTACAAGAATTGAGATTTGGGATCTTAAGAGACCAACTCATGAACTATGAACTTTCATCACAAACCTTACGAGAACGTTTAAAACAAATGTTTTTATCGAAAGATGATTACATGACAGAAGTTAAAGTGAACATCCTTGAGTCTGGGATCATGAACTCAGAAACAGAAGGATTGGATTTAAAAATGAGTTGGAAGGATCGTTTCGGACTTTATGTCATCAACTCCGTTCGGTTTTTGAATTTAAAATCAGCATTGGAGTTGGAAGAACAACAAAAAACCATCATTCGTTTACAATTTGCTTTTTATATGGAGAGAACGAGAAAATACCCAATTGCTTCGAAAAAATACCAAGAGTTAGAAGAATCAATTACATCCACTTTATCGGATGAGATGGCTTTTACATTATTACACCATGGGTATTGTTTGGTGATGATGGGAGAACGAGAAAAAGCCTTTGTAAAACTCAACAAAACAATCGATTTATTCCCTGGTTCACATTATGCTGAAAATTCATCATTACTCATCAGTTTTTTAGAAGATGGTCAAAAGAAAAAAGAGGAACTTAAATCCCAAAAGAAATCTCCTGAAGAATTAGCGTATTCATTGTTCCAAAGTGGGGATTACGAAGAAACATTAAAAACATTAGAAAGTTTACCAACACTTACAAATGACCAATCCTATATCAAAGCTAGGTCTATGGAAGAACTGGGAAAAACTTCCAATGCAGTCAAAGAATACATTCAATTGGTGAAACAAAAGGAAAACAAAGAAGTGGCCATTCGAGCCAATCGAAGGTTATTACTAATTGGTAATTTTTACCAAGAGAATAAATCTCTCGTTGCATTTTCAAAGGACGAGGCAAACAAACTTGGGGATACAAAGGCTGCTGAAAATATTGAAGAAGGTAAAAGTTTAGTTTTAAAACCTGTTATTATCGAAAAAATATTAAAAACAGAAACATCGGCCAATCTTTCCCAAGAAGAAACTAAAGAACTTAACCAAATCAAAGAAGAAATCAAACTCTCGTTAGAAGATTCTAAACAAGAAACTAAAAGTTTAGCAGCGGTTGTCACTGAAGAAAAAATTCCCATTGTTCCTGAAACACAAAACATTGAACCAAAAAAGGTTTTAGACCCACCTCGAAATACAAAACAAGAACCAGATGTGGCTAACAAACTCAAAGTAAAATTGCGAGATGGTCGTGAGGTTGTTTGTGATGAAGTAGTAATAGAAGGGAATCTAGCAAGTTTGAAACTAGGAAGTTTTGGATTGAATTTACCTTACGATTTGATTGTCTCAGTCCAATCTACCAATGCAAAAAAAGGTAAAATCAAAATCGGAACAACTGCTGGTGTAGCAGGTGAGTCTACAAAATGGATTCAAAACCAAACTGGGGATTGGATGTTGTCTAAGGATTCAGAAAACCCTGTGACAAGAGCCGATGTGAAATACTTTCGGCCCTGAAAATGAATTTGGCTTAAGGGAGTTCTCCCTCGCCCCCTAAAATTGTGAAAAACTTATCCAAACTTGAAAGTTTTAAAATCACCATCACGTCTTGGCTAACGTTTAGAAGGAAAAACTGACCTTCTTCTGATTTGAGTTTCTTTTGCAAATTTGCAAGTAACGCTATTCCAGAGGAATCTAATAATTTGATATTGATCATATCAATTGCTACTGATTCTGCTCCATCATCAATGATCTTATGGAGCTCTTTTTTAAGTGCTGGTGCAGAATAAATATCGAGGGATCCCTCTAGAGTAACAACTGTATGATTTTTAACTTGTTTTGTTGTGAAATTCATTGAACTTCCTACTGGCACGTATACTATCTGTTTTTACACAATTTTTGTAAAGAATTTTTGTAGAATTGGTTCCCGACGCTGATCGGCCATCCAATTCACTAGAAAAAACCCTAGTTTTGCAATCTTTTTAATACCAAAGTTATCGCTTGGTTAAATCCATCATATCCACCTTTGTCATAGTCATTCAAATCTTTATACTCCAAATCATTTATGTCCAGGAGTAACTTTCGTAACTCGTGTTCTAATTGCTCTTTTCGGATATAACTTGTTTCAAAAACCTTGGGATGCACCTGGCAAATATGACGAAATTTCATTGGAATTTCGAATCTTTTTTAGGTTGAGATTTTCAGTATTTTCCCCATGCTTAACCGAGAGAATCGCCGTTTCGGCAAAGATAATGGGAAGTCCAATCAGTGTTTTAATTCTAGAAAACGATTCCAACAGCGTTTTTGATATAGTTCGTGAAATGAAGGCCAATGGGCTTAGTCCACTTTACAAAGTAGTGGAATCCTTTGGATCTTTTGAATCAACCGTATTGGAAGAAGATTGGGATGCTATACTTTGTAGTACACGAAAACCTTTTCAATTAGAGATATCACTATATCTAAAATACTTAAATGAGAAAAAAATAGACATTCCTGTTATTTTGCTCTCAGACCCAGAAGAATTCCAAAAAAATTTACATTACATGAAATCGGGTGTAAACGATATCATTGATCGCAAAACACTACTTAGATTAGCGGAAGTATTGGAAAGAGAGAGGAGGGAACTTGTATACCGAAAAGAAAAAAACACAACAGAAACTTTTTTGTTCCAATCTCTCAAAGAAATCCAATTACAAAAATTTGCTCTAGACCAAGCCAATATCGTTTCAATTACCGATGCAAATGGGATCATCACTTATGTTAATGACGCATTTGCAAAAGGATCTGGTTTTCAAGTTTCTGAGTTATTAGGCCAAAACCACAGAATCCTCAAATGCCAAAACAAAACTAAGGAAGAATGGGAAAAAATCTGGGAAACCATTCACAAAGGGCATGTTTGGCGAGGTGAAATTTTAAATACGAAAAAAGATGGAAGTGTGTTTTGGGTAGACACAACTATCGTTCCCTTTATTGGAACAGATGGTTCGGTATTCCAATACATTGCCATCCACCATGATATAACAGATCGAAAATTAGCAGAAGAACAGCTTACCCATGATGCATTTTATGATAGTTTGACTGGATTACCAAACCGCGCTTTATACTTAGCAAGGATTGAACAAAAAATCTTTTCTTATAATATCAAAAAAGACGGTTATCCAATTTTATTTTGTATCAATATTGATAATTTCAAACGAATCAACCACTCCATTGGAAACGATGCTGGAGACCAAATACTCATTATTTTTTCGAGTCGTCTAAAACAATTTTCAGACAAAGATGCAGTGATCACAAGGCTTGGCGCAGATAATTTTTCAATTTTACTAAATCATCTTCTTTCAATAGAAGAAGCATTTGATTATGCATACCGGTTATTAGAATACATCGGTGATGTTATTCCAATAGGTGGTTATGAAATTTACCTTACGGCTTCGTGTGGTATTTCTGCTTTTGGGCTCGGTGGAAAAGAAGCAGATGTTTTACTTCGAAATGCTGAAATAGCGATGTTTCATGCCAAATCACAAAAAGTCGGAACCGTTGCTGTTTTCAACCAAGCAATGCAGGAAAAAATCCATTTTCAATTGGAAATCCAAAATGATTTAAAAAAAGCCTTAATCCAAAATGAAATTTCTGTTTTTTACCAACCGATACTTGACTTAAAATCGAATAAAATTGGGCATTGGGAAGCGCTTGTTAGATGGCGTCATCCACAAAGAGGGATGGTTTCTCCAGCTGAATTCATTCCCTTAGCCGAAGATTCTGGACTTATTGTCCCAATCACTCGTTTTGTTTTAGAACAAACAGCGAATGTAATCGAAGAAGTACAAATCAAAAAGGGATATCCTATTTCTATTGCGGTTAATTTGAGCCCCCAAGTCTTTTTTGACCAAAATATCTTTCATTGGATAGTAGATTTACATAAAAAAAGGGAAATTCCTTATACTTCTTTGCAGGTTGAAATTACCGAAAGTTTAGCAATGAAGAATTTATCAGAAACAGTTCCAATCTTATCCAATTTGATAGATATTGGTGTAAAGGTTGCACTGGATGATTTTGGAACTGGATTTTCTTCGTTGTCCTACTTAGAAAAATTACCATTATCGATTCTAAAAATTGATAAATCATTTTTGAATAATGTGCATGTAGGTTCCAAGGAAAGTTATCTACTTATATCAATCATCAATATGGCACATGACCTAGGTTATTCGGTAGTTGCTGAAGGTGTCGAAGAGTTGGAACAATTGGAACTTTTAAAGTCTTATATGTGTGACGAAATTCAAGGGTATTGGTTATCAAAACCTATACCATCTCCAGAAATCATACCATTTTTAGTTCAGTTTTATAAAAAGGAACACAAATGAAATTTTACTCAATGTTAGTCGTTTTATGTTTTTTAATCTCCGCTTGTAATACTTCTCCCACAGGGAGAAGGCAGATCATTTTAGTGGGGGATGAAGAAATGAATGAAATGGGAACCCAAACATTTATTGATATGAAATCTAAAACACCTATTGATACGAGGCCCAACTCAAATTCCTATGTCAAATGTATTGTCCAAGCACAACTTGCGGTCACAACTGATACAACTGGTGTGAGTGATTGGGAAGTAGTTGTTTTTAAAGACAATTCACCCAATGCATTTGCCTTACCTGGTGGTAAAATCGGAGTATTTACAGGTATGTTTTCAGTTGCAAAGAACAAAGACCAGCTTGCAGCTGTTATTGGTCATGAAATTGGTCATGTGATTGCTAGACATGGAAATGAACGTGTCTCTCAGAACCAATTGACTTCAGGATCGGTTAAAATTTTAGAAACACTTGGGAAACCTACGGTAGCTGGTGCTTTAGGTATGGGAGCAAAGTTTGGAGTTTTATTACCATTTTCTAGACAACATGAGTCGGAAGCAGATTTGATTGGATTGGAAATTATGGCAAAATCAGGTTTTGATCCAAGAGAAAGTGTAAACTTATGGAAAAATATGAGTGCTCTCGGAAGTGGAAAACCAAACGAACTTTTATCTACGCATCCTTCAGATGAAACAAGAATGAAACAACTGAACTCTGCCATGCCAAAGGCAATGGCTTTGTATGAATCTGCTATGCAGTCAGGTAAAAAACCCAACTGCCAAATGTAAATTGATCACTCACAAAGTAGTTTTCGTCCGGTGATTTTACAGTTTCTTGATTTTCCATCATCGGTCAAAACTCCAATTCCTTCTTGGCCATCCGATGTAAAGTCACCTGATACTGATTTTCCATCTTTAAAGCTATAAGTTCCTTTTCCGTTGATTTGTCCGTTTTGGAATTCACCAACATATTTATCACCATTTTTGAAATTATATTCGCCTGGCCCTTGTTTTTTGTCTTCCGCATAGGTCCCGTTAAATTTTTCACCATCCGCATATACAAAACTACCGGAACCATCTCTAAGATCATTTTTGAATGAACCTGTGTAAATATCTCCGTTTTCATAAACATATTTACCTACACCATTGACACAATTACCTTCAATGCATCCAAATTTTTTCCCACTCTTTTCTGGGTCATCCATACTCACATTACGAGAGTTTGCTTTTGAATCTTGGTTTTTAGCGTCGGATGTATCTTTTGGATCATTGGATGCACATGATACAGATAATAAGAGCGAAATTGAACTAATGATAATTGTTTTCCAGTGATTCTTCATAAATCCCCCGATGTTTTGATGGTAAAAGACGTTTCCAAAAAAATCAATTCAAAAAGTAGTTTTGGATGTTTTGGAAGGGATTAATCTTGGTCCCATTTTGACTTTCTTCTTGTGCTTCCTTGTTTTCATTTGGAACAGTTCCCAGAATGGTTTCTAATAATAGATTTTTATCTGGCAAATCGGATATAAAGCGACTAACGGAAGTAAATCGATTTTTATCATTAAAGGCTGGGTTCGTTAAATACAATAAATCTTTTGCTCGTGTAATTGCTACGTAAAACAATCGCCGTTCCTCTTCTAGTTCCTCAGTTGTCCGAATGCGATGGTTGGGTAAATTACCCTCTACCACTTGCATGGTAAAAACAACTTTCCATTCCAATCCTTTTGCAGAATGGATCGTCGATAAAGTGAGAAAATCATCCTCTTTGCTATCGAGAGTTCCCAATTCTTTTCCTTCCACTGGATTTAAGATTAGATTAGAGAGGTAATCCGATAAATTTGATTCTTTTTTTGATATTAAAACCAAAGCATCTAAATCATGTTTTCTTTTTTCAGAATCATCATATTGTAAATCCAAAATCGGTAGGTAATGGGTTAATATATTTTCCAGAATAAAATTTACCGAATGTTTTTTTGGATCCAAAGATTCCAAACATTCCATCAATTTAGAAAATGATTTTTTAGTATTTTCTGGAAGTCCTAAGAAAAAATGTTCATCGTCTTTCCAGAAAAACTGGTTTGTTTCCAATTTTTTATATAAAATTTGTGAATATTTTTTTCCTATAGAATCTTCTAATAATAAAACTCGATTCCAAGAAAGGAAATCTTTTGGATTCTCAATTACTTTTAAATATGCGATGATATCTTTTACATGCGCTAAATCTAAAAATCGTTTTCCTCCGTACTTTCTATAAGGAATTTTTTTTGCGTTCAGTTGCACTTCCAATAAATGCGAAGAATAACCAGATCGAAAGAGGACGGCAATTTCCGATAACGGGATTTTTTCCTCATACAATTCCAAAATTTTTGTAGAAATCCAAATTGCTTCTTCATCCAAAGATTCAAATGGAACTAAAAAAGGTGGTTCCGATTTTTTTGAAACTGCGGAGACCAATTTTTTTTTGTAGTTCTCTGTACTTGATTCTAAAATGGAATTTGCCAAATTGAGAATTGATTGTACACTCCGATAGTTCTCTGTTAGCTGGATTGTCTTAGTATTCGGGAAAATCTTTGGAAAATCCAACATATTGTGGACACTTGCACCTCTAAACCCATAAATACATTGTGCGTCATCACCAACGACTAGTATATTCTGATGAACACTTGCGAGCAAACAGGCGATATGTGCTTGGATACGATTGGTATCTTGGTATTCATCAACGAGTATGTATTGGTATACCGATGATAATCTTTGGCGTATCGTTTCATCAGACATTAATATTTTTCGAGTATTTTCTAATAAATCATCAAAATCTAAGGAATTATGTTTTTGTTTTAGATCAAAAAATTTGGTTTTGATTTCTTGTATTTCTTTTGTGATACCAAGAAACATTGGGTATTCTTTTTGGAGGTATTTCTCTAGGGAGAGTTGTAAATTAAAACTTGCTGAAAAAATTTCCGCGAGAGTTTCTTTTTTAGGAAATCGAACCTTTGTCCCACTTGTCACCACTTGGTCTCTTGCCATTCCGACAAAACCAATTGTATCCTCTTCATCCAATATTGTGAAATTTGAATCCATAGACAAAACACCCGAATACTTTCGTAGAAAGTGGTGGCAAAAAGAATGGAAGGTTCCCCCTCGAACAGACATCATTCGGTGGTCGAGTACAAGCGATGCCCTCCCAATCATTTCCTTCGCAGCCCGTCTAGTAAAGGTAAGGAGGAGGATGGATTCGGGATTTGTCCCATTTTTAACCAAATGAGCAAGTTTATGAACTAAGGTTTTGGTTTTGCCCGTACCTGCCCCAGCAACCACTAAAATGGGTCCTTTCTCTGCTAAAACGACTTGTTTTTGGGCTTCGTTTAAATCCAGATCCACAATACAGAGATTTGTTGTCTGGATTCTGTTGACAAACGGAAATTATTCTATTTGATTGTTTGGACTGGTTGTATAAAACAATGACATCGATTGTGGAAAATCAAAAAGAAACAGATGTGAAAAAGATCCTCGTAGTAGAGGATGAAAGGATCATTGCAATTAATATATGTTCTACCTTAAAACAATATGGATATAATGCTACGTATGTATCCGAAGCAAATGATGCCATTGAACAAATCGAATCACAACATTTTGACCTCGTACTCATGGACATTATGCTGAATGGACCAATGGATGGGATTGAAATTGCCAGTAAAATCAAACGAACAAAAGAAATTCCTGTCATATATTTAACTGCCTATTCAGATGAAGCAACCATCAATCGGGCAAAAACCACAGAACCTTTTGGTTACCTCATCAAACCATTTAACAGCCGTGACTTATATATTTCCGTTGAAATGGCCATTTACAAATCACAAGTGCAGAAACACATTCGGGTGGTAGAGAGTCGATTGGCAGAAAATCAAAAGTGGGAAACAATCGCACTTGTAGCTTCAGGTATTTCACATGAAATTAATAATCCCCTTACATCGATTCTCAATTTAGCAGATCTCATCATTTTAGAGGCAAAAAAATCTTCTAACCAATCTCTGAAGGAAAAAGCTGAAAAAATCACAGAAGAATCGGAACGGATCGCTAAAATTGTAAAAAACTTAGTCTCTTACTCTCAATCAACAAATTCACAATGGACCTATTCTAATTTAGTTAGTATTTTAAATGATACTCGTTCTTTCCTACACCAGTATTTTTTAAAAGAAGGAATCCAGTGTGAATTGGAGATGGGTGATGTCCCTCATGTCTATTGCCAACCTCAAAAAATCAAACAAGTGCTACTCAATTTGATCCAAGATGCCAGGTTACGTGTGAATACAAGAGAAGATTCCATTGGTCGAAAAATCTCGGTTTCCATGTCTGTTGTTGGGGAAGAAGGAAAAGAATTTGTTCAAATCCAAATCAAAGATAATGGTTCGGAAGATTTGATGATGGGAATTTCACAAATGAATTCTTTAGACGTCACACGGAGTATTGTTGCAGAACATAAAGGGATATTGTCACGTGATGACATAACTTCTGCTTGGTTGTTTACTCTACCGATCGTAAAACCGGTATAAAGTCATTCGTTCTTTAATGATTGCCCGATAAGATTGGTTTTTTTTCAATCGTTGGGCTTTCTACTAATTTAAAAAATAAATCAATCCGATTGGAATGTAACATCCAATTGTCCTCAGACAAAAGTCCTGCCAGGAAAAAATTAAAATCTTTATAATAAGCAAACGATAGGGATGGGTTTTTGGTGAAATCCAAAAGTAAAGCAAGCGCAAGTCTATTGGCACTTTCCTCAGGTCCAAAACCATCACTCAGGATTTGGATGGAAGGCTCTGGGACTTGGACAATGTGTTCACTATTTCCCTCTCTAATTTTTAGAGAGTACCGAAGGGTACCGGGAATTCGTTCTCCAGAGTAGGTTTTCGCCATTCAAAACTCACCTATGCCCAAGATTCGAGCCATTTGATTATGTCCATTTGTTGAAAACTTACGCAACCTCTTTTTCAGATATTTTACAAGAATCCGCCTCGAATTTCTCCCTGGTTTTCCATTGATTTTTTCGATAGGGGTAAAACTCTCGTTCTATACTTCCAAAGCCCGCTGTGCAAAAATCCATTCATTTTCTCATATTATTTTGTGGTTTTCTAATCGGAATGGAAATTCTGGCACAGGATACCAATGGGTTAAAATTACTATTCCCTGACCAAAATTTACCTTCCAAAAACATACAAGAAGAAGAACGAAAACAAACCACAACCCAAATCCAAAGAGGTCTCGTACGAAAATCTGTGGATTCAATGACGGATAGGGAAGTGGATGACAACCTTCGAAATTTAGGTTTAAATCCCTCGGGAACCATTTATAGCAAACGTGAGCGTTTGCGAGAGGCACTTGTCCCTGCAGAAGAACTTCCTCTCACACCCGAATCTCTACTCAGTTCTCAGCCAAAAAAAGGGCCACCCATCCAAATCCAAAACGCAGCTGAGGGGCAACTTTTAAACATCGATAAAACTAAGGGCGGAGTTCTTGTTTTGCGAGGTAAGGTCCGAGTGAAAATCAAAGCAGGGGAACTCATTGCTGATTCCGTATCCATTGATGCCACAAGACAAGAAATTTATGCTGAAGGTGGAGTTGAATACAAGGATGGAAATGCCAAGGTCATTGGAGATCGAATGATTTATGATCTCAAACTGAACCAAGGGGTTGTTTATAATTCTAAATTGAGCATGTTTCCATCCCATTTCATAGGTCAAAAAATCAAACGTTTGGATGAAAAAAGATACTTACTGGAGATGGGATATTTCACTGCATGTAATGCAGAACTTCCACATGAATCTTTTCAAGCAAGACGGATTGTGATTCATGATGATCGTTCTGTCGTAGCACAGTGGGTTTCGTATAAAGTTGGTGGAACAACTTTATTTATGTTACCATTTTTGTACAATTCGGAATCAGGTAATGGTGTCACAACCCAATTTGGTAAAAACAATACCCAAGGTTGGTTTTGGCAAAACTCATACCAATGGTCTGATTCTTATCCCAATAGTTTATTTTTAGCAAACGGATATAAGGCTCGTTTTGATATGTATGAAAAAACTGGGCAAGCAGCTCAGTTGGAAATGTGGAAAGTATCTCCCATTCTAAACTACAATATCAATTTAGGATATGCTAATTATAAAAACAACGCAATCACACCAGTTTATGAAGATCGTTTTCGAAATAATGGATTTGGAAATGTTGCTGTTACCAATAATGTAGACCGAGGAGAATTGTTTCCAAACTCTGGACTCCCATATCGTAATACTGGAATAAACTATGATCCTTGGTGGAAAGCAGACTTACGATTGAATGCAAAATTCAACGACTTTTCAAAAGATTATACACGTAACTTCCAATTACAATATGAAAATTATAGTAATAGGCTTTTTGATTATGAATTTGGAAATCGTTACCAACCATCCAATTCATTACAATCATTATATACTTTTCGTGATGTTCGATTTGGTTTAATTAGAAATATTTTAAACTGGAACTTTAATTATACGGAAAACCGTGGTGACTTGAGTGTTGGAATTGCAATGAGTAGAACACTCATTTACCAAATACAAGCAAATCAATTTTTTGCAGCACAAGACACATTACCAGCAGTTACAATTCGAAATTCGAGTAACATTGGTATAATTCCGGGGACAACAAGTCCAATATATTGGGACATGTTATTTCAAACCAATATAAATCGTATTTATGGTCCCCCACAACAAAAAGTAAATCCGACAACAGGTATCGTTGATCCTAGAAGCCAATACCAAGATTATGTATTACGATCCCAAACCAATGTGGTAGGAGAAACAGGACTTCGTTCTCCGATAGCGATGGGTGCGTATGTTTCTTTTACTCCATCAGTTTATATGGGTGCGACCAAACAAACAGTAGAGTTCCCAGGATCTGGAAGTGAATTAAATGGCCCAGACAGAGATGTCAACAAAGCTTATGCGTCTTTATTAAAACAACAATCATACCAATATGTTCGCCAATCTCACACAGTTCGTATGGGAATTCCAGAAATATTCCTATCAACAACATACCGTCGGTTAGATGCTGATAAAGCAGAGGCAAAAGATCCAATTTTAGGAAATTTACGCCAACATGAGGCAGAATTCTCATTAGAAAGTTATGCTTTAAATGATTGGGACATTTCTGTTCGCACAATCCGTGATTTACGCCAATTTTCTTCTACATACAATCCTGGACTTACCAATATGCAACGTTGGTATTATACAGTTGTTCGGATAGGTGGTTTTTTTGACTTTGTAGATGGTTTTACAACAAGAAGGCCAAGTTTATTAGAAAGAAAACGAAACTTTTATTCTGGTGTATTTATCAATAATGATTATGTTCATCACACACCTCAGAACAGATCATTATCCAATAACCTTACCGTATCATATAAAATGGGTGGGTTTTCTTGGCCCATCATCCGTGCATTTCGTAGTTTGGAAATTGGATCCACATGGTATCATGTTTATAAAGATAGTTTTTTAGACAGCTATCGGTTCTTTTTTAAAACAGATGTCAAAGTTACACGTTACACAGGCGTGGAACTTGAGTTAGACTCAAGGGTCACAGAACCTTGGCGGCTTACTGCCCTAGCACAAGGTCAATTTTACGCATTAAATACAAGTCCGGAACTGTATACATCACAAACAGGGACTAATTACGACCAAACTACAATTTGGGAAGACTTAGCCTCAGGAACTGGGGCCAATGGACAAACAGAAAGGCAAAAAACCGTTTTTAACATTAACCGGTTTATGATGACCTTTAAAATGGATTTACATAATTGGGAATACAGACTTGGTTACAGTATGAACTTAAGAGCTCTACCAGGAGGTCTTGCTCTAAATAACCAACTAACATTTTATGACCAATCCGTCTATTTATCTGTAAATTTAACAAATTTCAATTTTGGAGATTCCGCATCTGCACAGGCAACAAGAGTCAGATTGTACAGATTCAGAAAACGTCCATTGGATGGAACATCAACGGATCTATCAGAATAAAATGAGAACTATATGTTAAAAGAAAGAAGTCAATCCTTCAAATTATTATTTTTGGTAACTGATTTTTTTATAGGTTTAATCAGTTTTTTAGCTGCGTACATCATTCGTTACTATTTATTACCTGATTCAAGTTTCCAAATCCAAACGATTGATCCTTTTAATTATTTAATCCTTGGAATTGTTCTTGGTTTTTCCCAAGTTTTTTCATTTTTATCGATTGATTTGTACCACCCGCGAAGGGGGCTTTCGTTTTCAGATGAATTATTTGCAATCATTTCAGGAGTCATCCTAAACTTACTTGTAGTACTTTCGTTACTATTTTTCTTTCGAGGTGAAAGTTTTTCACGGTTGGTTATCGGATATTTTGCAATTTGTACAGTTGTACTGACTTCATTATCCCATTTTGTTCTAAGAACATTGATGCAATATTTGAGAAGTAAAGGTTATAATCTCAAATCTGTTCTAATCATTGGAACTGGCAAATCTGCAATCAATTTTTCCAAAACATTACAAAAACATTCTATTTATGGTTATACGGTAAAAGGATTTGTTTCTGGTAAAAAGAATCTATCACCAAAATTAATCCAATCAATAACAACAACTTCTAAATTAGAAAACTTCGTTGAAAATAACATCGTTGATCTTATCGTTTATGCTTTTTCCCATGAAGAAGGAGATTTTTTAAAAGAAGTAATCGATATTGCAGATTTTCATGGAATCGACTTAAAAGTGATTCCAAGTTACGAGGAAATTGTCACTGCGAAAGGAAGAGTTGAAGTATTAGATGGAATTCCAATCATTTCTATACGTAACATTCCTTTAAGACTCGGCTACAACCTTGTTTTAAAACGAACTTTCGATATTCTTTTTTCTTTGTTTTTTATCCTCTTATTTAGTCCATTTTATCTTCTCATTGCTTTACTCATCAAATTAACAAGCAAAGGTCCAGTGTTTTATAAACAAGAACGAGTAGGTCTTGATAATAAAGTATTTGGAATGATTAAATTTAGATCCATGGTAGTACAAACCAAGGAAAAATCTGATACCCTTTGGACAGTCAAAGATGATCCTAGAGTTACTACTGTTGGATCCGTCTTACGAAAGTTATCTTTGGATGAAACTCCACAATTTTTTAATGTTTTACTGGGAGACATGTCGGTTGTAGGACCCCGTCCAGAAAGACCATTTTATGTGGAAAAATTTAGAAATGAACACCACCAATATATGCGTAGGCATGCAGCGAAAGCTGGGATAACAGGTTGGGCACAAGTACAAGGGTTTCGTGGTGATACCTCAATTGAAAAGAGGATTGAGGCTGATATTTTTTACATAGAAAATTGGTCTCTTCTTCTCGATATAAAAATTATATTACTCACCCCACTAAAAGCAATAATAGATAGGAATGCCTACTAAGGAAATTATATGGATGAAAAAGAATTAAAGAACATTGCTAATTTAGCAAAACTAAACATTGAAGAAAATGAAATTTCAGGAATGTTAAGTGATTTTTCTAGAATCGTGCAATATGTAGATGAGATCAAAAATTTAGATACATCGAAAGTCGGTGACGATGAAATTTATGAACAAATTTTCTACGAGCTTAGAAAGGATTTAAGTGAAAATTCACTTAAAAGAGACGACTTATCTAAAATCGCTCCATCGTATGAAAATGGTTATGTGGTAGTTCCTAAGGTAATTGAAACATGAAAGATTTAGTATTTTTAACTTATTCGGAAATCAAAAAGAAATTAAACGAAAATAGTCTCACTTCTTTTGACTTAGTAACGGCATACCTTGAACGCATTCAATCTGTAGACTCAAAAGTTAAGGCATTTTTGAATCTCAATGCCGATAAAATTTTGAACCAAGCAAAAGAAAGTGATGAAAGAAGGAAAAGTGGTAAAATTCTATCTGAATTTGACGGCATCCCCATTGGTATCAAAGATAATATCTGTATCAGAGGAGAAATCACTTCTTGTTCCTCTAAAATTCTAGAAAATTTCGAATCACCTTACGATGCAACGGTAGTTTCCAAATTAAAAGAAAAAGGTTTTATACTATTTCCAAGACTCAATATGGATGAGTTTGCAATGGGTTCTTCCACAGAAAATAGTGCGTTTCAAACATCAAAAAATCCATTTGATACAGAACGTATTCCAGGTGGGTCTAGCGGTGGTTCTGCGGCAGCTGTGGCGGCATCCATGTTACCAATATCACTTGGTTCGGATACTGGTGGGTCCATCCGTCAACCTGCATCCCTTTGTGGAATTTGGGGATTAAAACCAACCTACGGAAGAGTGTCTCGCTATGGTCTTGTAGCTTATGCTTCCAGTTTAGATCAAATTGGCCCATTTTCAAACGATATGGAAGGGATAAATGACCTCTTGGAAATTTTAGCAGGTCTTGACACAAAAGACCAAACAACTGCTAAAGTAACTAACTTTGAAGCAAAATCTGTATCAGATTTGGAATGGAAAGGTAAAAAAATCGGGGTAATGAAAACCGATGAATTTAATTTTTCACCTGACGTAAACACACGTTATCTAGAGATTTTAAAAGATTTGGAATCCAAAGGAGCAACATTAGTTCCATTGGATTTTTCTTTGTTAAAGTATGCAATTCCTGTTTATTATTTAATTGCAACGGCAGAATGTTCTTCGAATTTAAGTCGATTTGATGGCATTCGTTATGGATTAAGAAAAGAATCAACAGGAAAGTTAGATGATTTATATTCTGAATCTAGAAGCGCAGGGTTTGGCAAAGAAGTAAAAAGAAGAATTTTACTTGGTACTTTTTCTCTCAGTTCCGGTTATTACGATGCTTATTACGGGAAAGCTCAAAAAGCAAGGGTCCTCATCCGTAAACAATATGCAGATTTTTTCAAATCTGTAGATGTCATCCTCCAACCAACATCTCCAACAACAGCGTTTAAAGTAGGTGAAAAAACAAAAGATCCTATCCAAATGTACCAAGCCGATATCTTGACAACATCAGTTAATTTAGCAGGTGTTCCAGCAATCAGTTGTCCTGCGGGATTGGATCAAAATGGTCTTCCGATCGGTATCCAATTAACCACTTCTCATTTTGACGAAACCAAATTATTAGGTTTTGCAAGTGCTCTTTCCAAATTAGATCTTTGTAAGATTTCCTTACCTAAAGAGATCAAATAAGATGGATGAGTTAACCAAAAGAGTAATTCCCTGTTTGGATATCAAAGGGGGAAGGGTTGTTAAAGGTGTTCAATTTGTTAATTTAATTGATGCAGGAGATCCTGTCTCCTGCGCTGTTGCCTATGAAGAAAACAAAGCTGACGAACTTTGTTTTTTGGATATAACAGCTTCCTCTGACAAACGAGATATTCTTTTGCATTTAGTTGAAGAAGTTGCAAACAAACTTTTCATTCCTTTCACGGTTGGCGGTGGGATTAGAACCATAGATGATGTCAAAGCTGTGCTCAATAAAGGTGCTGACAAAGTTTCTATTAACACAAGTGCCTTTCAAAATCCAAAACTCCTGAAAGATGCAAGCGAAATATATGGTTCTCAATGCATTGTATGTGCCATTGATGTTAAATTCCACCCAGAGAGAAAACGTTACGAAGTTTATTTGAATGGAGGGCGAAAAGAAACAGGGCGTGAAGCTTTGGATTGGGGACGGGAAGCGTACGAAATGGGTGCGGGTGAAATTTTACTCACATCAATGGACAAAGACGGAACCAAAGACGGATTTGATATCAATCTTATGAAAACTTTTACCTCCAATTTATCCATTCCTATCATTGCCTCTGGAGGCGCAGGGAATCCAGAACATATGGCTGAAGTCATTTTACGTGGTGGGGCAGATGCAGTTCTTGCAGCATCAATCTTTCATTTTGGAGAGTTTTCCATCCAAGAAACAAAACAAACAATGAAAGAAATGGGTATCAAAGTTAGGTTATGAATTCATTTCATTTCTTAGATTATGTTTTTTTCATCCTTCCATTTTTAATTATTTTTTTAATCCTTTTTCGTTTTTCATCTAAAAACAAGTCCACAAAAGAATATTTTCAAGCAGAGGGAAGTTTAAGTTGGTTCGTTGCAGGTACAGCCATGGTTGCCACTACCTTTGCTGCCGATACTCCTCTTGCTGTAACAGAGATTATTCGGACACAAGGTATCTCTGGAAACTGGATTTGGTGGTATATGGCGCTTGGTGGTTTTGTCACGGTATTTTTCTTTTCCAAACTTTGGAAAAGGTCAGGTGCGAGTACAGATTTAGAACTCATCCAAATTCGTTATAGTGGGAAAGAAGCTGAATTTTTAAGAGGGTTTAAAGCAATCATCATTGGATTTTTTTTAAATTTAGTCATTCTTGGTTGGGTAAACCTAGCCATGTTAAAAATCATTCCAGTTTTTTTTCCAGAAATTCAATCTGGGTACGTTTTAGTTTTTTTACTATTATTTGGAGTGGTATATACAGCAATCGCAGGGTTACGTGGAATCTCTTACATTGACGTTTTCCAATTTTTTCTGGCATGGTTTGGTTGTATTCTTTTTGCTTATTTTGCAATCCAACTTCCTTCTATTGGAAGTTTAGAAAACTTAAAATCACTTTTACCAAAAGATAAAATCCTATTTTTTCCTAATGGAGCAAATGGATCTTTACCTTGGAATCACTTTCTAATTCTACTAACTGTTCTTTGGTGGTCGAGTTGGTATCCTGGCTCTGAGCCTGGTGGCGGTGGTTATATTGCACAAAGGATCCTGGCTACTAAAAACGAATCAGCTGCTTTAAAGGGGAGTCTTTGGTTTGTGATCGCACATTACTTTGTTAGGCCTTGGCCCTGGATAATAGTCGCACTCGTTTCTCTCGTTTTATTTCCCAATTTATCAGAAGCCGAAAGTGGGAAAGGATTCCTTATGGTATTACAAGAAGGAATGCCTAAGGGAATGATGGGTCTTATGTTAAGTGCATTTTTAGCAGCTTATTTATCGACACTTGCCACTCATTTAAATTGGGGAGCTTCCTATTTGGTAAATGATCTTTTGCGACCATTAGTGCAAAATAGAAAAAAAGATTCTTATTATGTGAAACTCTCTTATATCATACAATTGGTGACTGCATTATTTTCTTTTTTACTCGCAGTTTATGGAATGGAAACCATAAAAGGTGCATGGGTATTTTTGCTAGAGGCATCTTCTGGAATTGGATTTGTACTCATTGTTAGATGGTTTTTTTGGAGAATTTCTGCGTGGACTGAGATATTAGCGCTAATTTTTTCCCCAATCTTTTATGTTGTATATTCCCTGATCCTAAAATTTCCTTTTCCATATTCAATTTTATATACTTCTATAAGTTCGGCAATCCTTCTCATCCTTTCTACGTTTCTTTTACCAATTACAAATAAAGATGTATTGTTTACCTTTTATGAAACATCAAAACCTCCTTACTTTTTTTGGACTGGCTTTTTTAAAAAGTACCCAATATACAAACAAACACTTTATCCAAACCAAATATTATTGTCCATTTTCGGAACATTATTTGGATTAAGTTTTGTCTTTGGAGGATTATATTCCATCCAATGTTTGTTATGGAAGGAAGGAGATATAAAATGGGGATTTCTTTTTTTTCTAATCGGATTAGTGGGTCTTATTTTTTCAGTTCAAAAATTACAAAAGGAAACTAAACCAAAAGAATCTTAAGGAAAACTCCGAATTTCCGTAATCACTTGTGAAAATAAATTAAGACTTTTAAGATCATCAATCTGGTTTGTTTGGAATGCCATCATCGAATGATCACAATCGCTAACATTGATTTGTTTCATACTAAGATTTCCAAGTCTTGCACTATTCAATGGAACAATCCCGTCAGATTGTGTAAAACCGGAATTTGCCAATATCGTACAACCTGTTTGATAATAGAAAGTTTCAGCCGTATTACATTGACTCAAAACCCCTGCAAAACTGATAAACTTACTGTTCCCACCAAACTTGATATAAGAGTCATTTAACACATCTAATACAAGATTATTTGCACCAAATAACACAGGTTGTAAATTCCCTACATTGGTATATGAAAGTTCCTGACCACCTTGTGTGTCCACTAAGTAAGAACCCAATTCATTGGCAAACGGATTTGCCTCTAAAAAATTTTTCGAAGCGAAAGGAGATCCATATTGAGGGCTTGCGAGTGTCACAACCAAACGTACAAATGGCAATTCTCCTGTTTCTTTAGAAAGAGCTACCCGTGTCACAAGTCCACCCATCGAATGTGCAACAATATAAACCGAATCTGTATTAGAAAAAATTGCCCTTAATGTAGAATTGAATTGTCTACCATTGCTCAAAATACTATTGGAAGTCCGATAGGTATAAAGATACAAATCAAAGTCTATATTTGCAGAATCCCTTCCTTCCTGGAAATGAATGATTCCATTGGAGAATGTATTTTTAATGTTTTGAATTTTTTTGTCATCATTTGTGATTGGATCGGAATCCCTTTCAGCAGGATTCCAACCATGGACAAAAACTATTTTCTTTTTCGTTGATTTTGGAAACCATTCGGCATTCAAAAATTGAGAATTGGAAAGATTTCTGGAATACCCAGGAATAAAACCAAATAGTTTCTGATTCGGATTTGGTAATATTCCAAGAAGCGCTAGTAATAAAGCTTCTTTGTTTTCAGCAGTTTCGGATTCAAATTCCTTTTTATAAAAAGCATAGATACATGTTTCAAAACTAAAAGTCGAAATTAATAAAATAAGGATAATGAAGCTGAATCGCTTAATGCGAAACATTGTGTAATCTATCCAAAGTGATTCCACATGCGACTACAACATTCAGTGAAGTCACTGATCCATAGAGCGGAATCCTTGCTATATAATCGGCATCCTCAAGCAAAATTCTTTTGACACCTTCCCCTTCATTGCCCATAATCACAGCCATTTGAGAAACATCAGGTAAATTTTCCCAGATTTCTTCTTCTCCTTCTTCATCAGTAGCTAGGATCCAATATTCATTCTTTTTTAAAAAATCGATTCCGTGTTTTAAATTCGCAACTCGATATATCTGTATATGATGAATGGCTCCAGCTGATACTTTTTCCACTACAGGTGTAATAGGGGACGTGTCTCTATCAGACATTAACACATGTTTTACGCCCATACATTCGGCAGTTCGCAAAAGATTTCCCAAATTGCCAGGATCTTGGATTCGGTCCAAAATGAGAATGGGCCCTTCATTAGGTGAAATATTTTGTTTAAAATGTTCAAATCCAAGTGATAAAAAAGATTTTTGTTTTGTACGGATGATCACATAACCTTGGTGGTTTTTATCCTGTGCGATTCGATCCATTTCCCTTGATGAAACTGTTGTAAATTTTACGGTATTTGGTAAGTAGGATTTGATTCTTTGTTTTTCTTCATTTCCAATCCCATCCTTAACGATAACTTCCCGAATGGTTTTAATCCCACGTTCTGGAGCCATTTGTTCCAAAGATTCTAAAAATTCGAAAAAATTACGTTTTCCGAAAAGTATTTCTACGGGGTTTTTTTCCATGTTGTTATTCCTTCTTTTGTGTCAGCGAGAAGGATCCCTTTTTTTTCCAACTCTTTTCGAATCAAATCAGCTGTTGCAAAATCTTTGTTTTGTTTTGCAAGTTTACGTTCTAAGATTTTATCTAAAATCCATTCTTCTGAGATTCCATCCAATTCCGCTTTTGGTTTTTCGAAAACCAACACAGCAAACAAGGCATTCATTTTAAAAAACAATCCCAAACTCTCATGATAAAAAGGTGTAATATTATCCTTTTCCGATTGGTCTAAAAACTGATTCACAATGCGAGTTAGTTCAAAGAGATTTGCTAAAGCTTTTGGAACGTTAAGGTCATCAGAAATTGCTTGTAAAAAATCCGATTCTAATTTTTGGATTTCTGGTATTGTGAATGTTAGATGTTTCCACTCTACTGGAATTTGATTTTGTAAGGAACCATCTTCGATTAACCTAAAAATTGTATTTTGAATTCGATCCAAAGCAATCTTTGATTCTTCCAATTTTTGCAAAGAAAAATTAAGCTTACTTCTGTAATGTGCAGAGACCAAATGGAAACGTATGACTCTAGGTTCAAAACCTTTTTCTAAAATGTCTCGTAAGGTATAAAAATTACCTTTACTTTTCGACATTTTTTCCCCATCAACTAATAGATGTTCGCAGTGAAGCCATGTTCCTACAAAGTTTTCATTTGGATACGCACCTGTCGATTGTGCAAATTCATTTTCATGATGTGGGAAAAGTAAATCAATTCCACCTGTATGGATGTCGATTCCTGATCCATAAATTTTCCGTATCATGGCAGAACATTCTAAATGCCAACCAGGCCTTCCGTTTCCGAGGCGAGTATGCCAACATTTTTCTTCATTTGTTTTTTGGTGTTTCCATAATACAAAATCTCTGACATCATCTTTTTCATATTCATCCGCATCATAACGAACACCTGACTTCATTCCTGATACATCAATTTTAGATAACTCACCATAACGTTCAAACTTCTGAATTGAAAAATATACGTTACCTTCTCTTTCATATACAAGGCCATTGGATTGTAATGTTTCAACTAAAGAAACCATATCGTCTATTGATTCAGTTGCTTTGGGATAATGCTCTAACTTGAGGACCTGTAATGTTTCTAAATCTTTAAAAAATTCTTCGGTCCATGGTTTAGTAAATTCTTCCACACTCATGTTTTGTTTGATGGATTCATTTATGATTTTATCATCTATATCAGTGATATTCATCGATTGGTTTAATTGATAGCCGCCAAGTAGGAGTGACCTTCGCAACACATCGACAAATAAAAATGAACGGATATTACCGATGTGAGCAAAATTATAAACAGTTGGCCCGCAAGAATAAATAGAAACGGAATTTGGATCTTTGGGTGAAAAAGATTCCTTTTTCCCTGTCTTCGTATTGTGGAAGGAAAAAAGAATGGGTTTCATAAGGCAAAAATTTCTTTTACAAATTCTAAATTTGCCTGTGGTTGTTTTTCCTTACCAGCTTCATTTCCTTCCGTTGGATACAACTGCATCCTTTTATCACAATTCATATGATTAAATAAAGCAAACGTCGACTTGGGATGGGACATTTGGTCTTCCATTCCGCAGGAAAATAATGCAGGTATCTTTATTTTTTTTGCATAATTCATTGCATCAAAATATGATAATTCTTTTTTATAATCGATTTTTTTAGTAGCACGTTTCTCAAAAAAAGGAGTGAGCTCACGAACCCAAGGATTACCTTGGAGTGACATCTGGTCTTTATCAATATAACAAAATGATGGTGTCTCTAAAATTAATCCTTTGATTCGATCAGAAAATGCAGCACCAAACACAGCAAGTGCAGATCCTAAAGATTTACCATGTAAAATGATTTGGTCTCCATCAATCCCGTCAGAAAGTCTCAAAAATTCAATCGTCCGAATCACATCTAAATAGAGTTTTCTCATATAAAACTCTTCTTTTTGGTCAAGTCCATGTGCAAAATAATTCGGAGTCCAACCAATCGGTGCTTTACCAGTAGTTGGGTCAACAGGCACTTGTATCATTTCATCACCATGTCCCCGTAAGGTGATATGCAACTGAGCCACACCCAAATCTGAATATCCTTTTTGGATTTCTTCAGGAATGGCTAGGTAATCATGAAAGTATACAACTACAGGACGGTCACCCCGTTTCCTAGGAATGGCTAACTTCCCATGTAAAACGTGGTTATCGATACTTTGAAAACTAATATCATTCAAAGATTCCCAAATAAAAGATCCTTTTAAAACAGTTTTATAAGTAGCTTTAATCGGAACTTTTTTAAGTTCACTGATTCCAGTTTTCCAAAAACTATCTAAATCACTGGGAGGATCTAATTTTGGAACGGTTTGAAAACATTCGTCAAAACTAACGATTTGAGGCATGGGAATCCAACTTTGGAGAAAATTGACCTAAAAAACTATACATAGTTTGTAATAATAGTACAGAGATTGTCATGGGACCAACACCACCAGGAACTGGTGTATAATAAGATGATTTATCTTTTGCTTTTGAAATTTCTATATCACCAACATTCCCAACATTATAACCCGCATCCAAAATGATTGCTCCATCTTTAATCCAATCTGCCTGAATGAATTCAGGTTTTCCAACTGCGCCAATAACGATATCAGCTTGTTTGACAAGTTCTGGTAAATTTTTGGTTTTGGAATGGCATAAGGTAACAGTTGCATTTAAGTTTGTTAACATGATGGCCATCGGTTTTCCTAAAATAGGGGACCGTCCAACAACCACAGCATGTTTTCCCGTTACATCAATTCCATATTCTTGCAAAAGTAACACCATTCCGTACGGAGTGCACGGAAAGTATGCTTCACTGTCCATAGATAACTTTCCAAATGAAATGGTTGTTACACCATCTACATCTTTTTCTAATGCAATTTCATCAAATGCTTTCCTTTCATCAATTTGGTGGGGGACGGGGTGTTGTAATAATATTCCATTGATGGAAGGGTCAGTATTGAGTTTCCGTATTTCTGTTAGCAATTCTTCTGTTGTCGTTTCTTCTTTCAAACGGATGTAACGAGAATTCATTCCTACCTTTTCACATGCTTTCACTTTCATGTTCACATAGGTTTCAGATGCTGGATTATTCCCAACGAGGATGGTAGCCAAGGTAGGAATTCCCTTACCTTCTGCTTTCGCTTTTGCTAATGTTTCTTGGATTCGATTTCGAATTTTTTCGGAAATCGCTTTACCGTCTAATAGGATGCTAGATTTCATTCTGTAAGTTCAAAATTTCAGAGAAAATTGAACTGGCAAACAGAAAAAACCATCCATGATTCCAAGTTTAGATCCAAATGAGTCCCGTCCATCCCTCTCACTCGATCCATCACCACTATTCGGTTGGGTCCAAGGCCTTCGAGGCAATAACCATGTGCAGTTTTTGCAATTACGAACCAATGGAAAAATCCTCCAAGTTGTTTGTGAAAAAGAAACATTAGGAGAGGATGTCTTCAAAGAAATAAAATCATTCCCCCAAGAAACCTCTCTAATTGTTTCGGGGAGATGGCAAGAAAATCCGAAAGCTCCAGGTGGGGAAGAACTCATCCTTTCTTCCTTTGAGATCGTTGGTTCTTCTTCAGATTATCCCATCACTCCGAAAGAACATGGTCCCGATTTTTTACACAACCACCGCCATTTGTGGTTACGTTCGAAAAGGCAACTTGCCATCCAACGTGTCCGGTCGGAACTTTCCTTTGCGATCCGGGAATTTTTCCGTAACGATGGTTATACCTTGATTGATACTCCCATCCTCACTGGTTCCATTGGAGAATCTGCTGGGACTTTATTCTCCACAGAATACTTTGATTTAGGGCAAGCTTATTTAGCCCAAACAGGCCAACTGTATTTAGAAACGGCAGCCTTTGCTCATTCAAAGGTGTATTGTTTTGGCCCTACCTTTCGTGCTGAAAAAAGTAAAACCAAACGACATCTCACGGAATTTTGGATGTTAGAAGCAGAAACCGCTTTTCTTGGCCAGGACGGAAATTTGGACCTCCAAGAGCGATTTGTGAAAACTGTCTTAAAAACAACGATTGAACGCACAATGGAGGATTTAAAAACCCTCGATAGAGACCCTGAACCTCTTTTGAGGTATCTTAACCAACCTTTCCCACGAGTGGATTACGGTGATGCCATCCAAATCTTAAAAGATGCTGGCGAGGCCATCGAATGGGGAGAAGACATCAATGCCGAACGAGAACAAATCCTCACAAACCATTTTGGAACCGCTATATTCATCCAGAATTTCCCCCGTGCCATCAAAGCTTTTTATATGAAACAAAATTCCAAAAATCCAGAGACTGTTTTGTCAGCGGACCTCATCGCACCTGATGGAATTGGTGAGATCATTGGAGGATCCGAGAGGGAAGAATCGTATGAAAAAATTGTGGAAAGACTGAAAGAAGAAGGTCTACCTCCAGAAGATTATTCTTGGTATCTGGATTTGAGAAAGTATGGTTCTGTCCCTCATGCGGGTTTTGGAATGGGTCTTGAAAGAGTGATCGCCTGGGTATGTGGTTTACCACATATCAGAGAGTGTATCCCATTCCCTCGTATGATTTACCGCCTGACCCCTTAATTTTTTTTAAGGGAAAAAATGCCATAAGACCGATCCTTTTAAAGGAAGAGAGGTACCTTATGGCACAACAAGCAACCCAAGTTTTAACTACAACAGTCGAAAAAGAAGCTTGGGATTTATATGAGGTAGGTTCCAACGAAGATGTTGTGGTGCTTGCAAAACGCACACCTGACAATTTTTACGTCCAACATTTAGGGTATTTAGCACTTTATGAACTCACAGGTCGAGTCACTACCAGTGCTCCGAAAGGAATTTCCAATCTTGCACCTCTTGTTGATGCCATTCAAAATTTTGAATTAGGTAAAAATGGGGAAGCAACAAAGAATTTAAATTTATACTTCCAAACCCAAACTAATCCGCTTTGTTTTTCAATCATCCAAACAGCGATCAAAATTTATTTTAGATCCGAAGCTTATGAAGATGCAAAAAACATCATTGTTCGATATAAAAAACAATGGAACGACCTTTCGTTTATCAAAGAAGAATTAATCTGTAATTATTATCTAAAACGATATGATGAAGTGATCAAAGTGTTTCGTGATAATATGAAACTCTTGAACGATTCTGATATCCACAAACTAGTGGGAATGGCGTTACTCTTTTTAGATCGCCATAAAGAAGCGAACCTCATCTTCGAAAATATTCCTAATAAATTGAACCTTCCCAGTTTCGAAGAAAAACGAAAGATGTATGATTCAGTTTATCGTAATATCACAGACCTTGAAAATAAATCTGGGTCACTCAACCACAAAGAGTTAGAAGATATGGGTTTTGCGTATCTTTTTAATGGTGAATACGGAAAAGCTGAGAAGATGTTTTTAAGTCTTACTGAGAAACTAAAATCAAAACTCTGCAACGTGTAATATTTTTTCTAGTTTCTGGGTGGCTAAGGAATTTAGCTGCCTCATCTGTTGGGATGACTAAGTCAGTTTGATTTTTCCCAGCAGTGGATAAAGCCAGAACAAAATAAGGATTTTTGCCTACCTTCGTTTCATAAGCCTTTCCATTCTGGTTATCTCGGTATACGATATAACCAGTTTCTATTGCATAAGCATCCTTTACATATAAGGGAGAATACACATCTAATCCTCTGTCCGTTTGTATCTTTGGAAATAATGCACGTTTGAGAGTGAGGTGCCTTGCATCCACAACTAGACCCGAAAACTCAACAGGGATCATTTCTTCACTAAATTCAGGGACTCTTTCCGTCCCATATTCCATAGGTAAGTGAGCAAGGATTCCATCTTTTCCTTTGATCGAGAGACTTGCCTTTGCTTCTAAAACATTTTTCACAAATTGAAAATCATATTCTTCTTTTTCAGCACCAATGTAAGAATTGAGGCGTAACCTTGCTTGTTGGTTCACCTGTGTATATTCATAAAGCGTATAATCTGCATTAAAGTAAATGGATTCAAGCCTTTGGCTTAGACGAACTTTTAATTTTTCTTTGGCTTTTTTACGAGCTAAGGAATGTGCTTTACCTTGGCTTGTTGCTGTGTTTTTCCCAGAAAACTCAGGGTCATCTTCATCAAAAACAATTTTAGGGATGGTTTCTTTTACGTTCGAAAGAATAACTTGGTCTGTCCAATTGACAACGGATGCATAAATATCCTTATCTTCGATCGGTTTTGAAAAAAGAGACAAACTGAAAAGGAGTAGGAGAAGGAAAATGGCAAACTGTCGTTTCATAAGTATCACTTCGGCAATAAATGAAATTTTCTTTCCAAATCATTAAATTCCGTTATGAGGGGAACTCCTTTGGGTAAACTTTGCAAGACGTTTTTTCCATAGGATTTAGTGTGAATCCTTGGGTCGAGGATACTCACCATGCCCGTATCAGTCTGTGATCGAATGAGCCTACCAAATCCTTGCCGGAGTAGTAGACAAGTTTTAGGGACTTGCATCTCCCAAAACGGACTTTTCCCTTTTTTTTCCATATCTTCCATTTTTGCCTGTAATACAGGTTCCGTTGGAACTTGGAATGGAAGTTTTGTTACAATGACATTCCGTAGTTTATCCCCTTTGATATCTACACCTTGCCAAAAACTGGAAACACCAAACAAAACACTATTTTCGTTGGCAAGAAACTCACGTTTTGCGGCAATTGGCCCCATCTCCGTTTGCGCAAAAATCGGGTAAGGGACTAAATGACGAATTTCTTCATACAATTCCGAAAGCAATTTGTTCGAAGTGAATAATACAAAAGCATCACCATCCGAAAGTTTTAGTAAGCGAGTGATCCAATACGAGAGATCCGTTTTATTTCGTTTCGGATCCAAAACTGGATCGGCAATTTGTTTGGGTACAAATAAAAGTGAATGTGTATTGTATTGAAAAGGAGAACTAAGTGTTTTTGTTTTTACATCACTTGTCCCCACTTCCTTCAGAAAATATTGGAAATTCCCTGCCGTTGGGGAAAGGGTAGCAGATGTTAACACCACTGAATCCATATTAGGAAACAAGGTATTTGCTAAAATTTCATCTGTATTTTTCGGTTGTGAAAACAAATAATAAAATGGATCCTTTGATACTTGTGAAGGTGGTTCAATCCAAAAAACCAAATTAGGATTTGTCTTCAAACGAAAGTCTGTCAAAAAAGAAGAAGCTTTTTTTAAATTCCCTGACACCATCTCAAGACCAAGTGCCAATTCCTTTTCTTCCATATCATCACTGTCTTTTTTGTACTTAGATAATAATGCTTCTAAACTAGAGGAAAGATTTGCCAATGTATCTTCGAGAGCACCATTGTCGAGTTTGATTCTGTCAGTATGTCGAGTTGCAAATTGATTGAATTGTAAAGGTATGGCTGATAATAACATTCGAAAAAAATCATTCGCATAACCAATACTGGCTTCAATTTCTTTTATGATACTTTCATTGGAATTGATTTTTAAAATAAGACCTGTTCTTTTTTCTGGGAAATAAAGGTAATGAAGAAGGTTTAGAATAAACTCATATCGAATTTCGGAACCAAATGCCTTCCCGACAATTTCAGGAAAAACATGGGCTTCATCTATAACTAACTGGGAAAAAGGAGGTAATAATTTAAAATCACCAGCCAAATGACTTGCAAGTAAGTGATGGTTTACAATTAAGATGTTTGCCTTCTTCCATTTTTCCTTTTCTACAAAATAGTATGAAGAATTAAAATTTGGGCAATTCCGTCCTAAACAATTATCTGATTCTCGTGCAACAGATGACCAAAAAGAATTCGAAATAAATCCATCGTATTCAGCTCGTATCCCACTTTCAGTTTGTTTTTCCCAGTTTACAAAGTAGGAAAGGGAAGATTCCATTTCAGGACCAAATTCTCCACGTTCCATCACACGGTTGTATTTACGTTTGCATAAATAATTACTCGCACCAAGAGCAACCATTGCATTAATCGGAACCCCAAGAGCTTCCGATACTAAGGGAATGTCTTTATACAATAACTGGTCTTGTAAGGATTTTGTTTCTGTTGAAACAACAACAGTACATTCATTTTCCAATGAAAAAAGGGCACTCGGGATGAGGTAAGCAAGTGACTTTCCTACACCAGTTCCTGCTTCAATTACCCAATTGGTCCCACTATCAAATGCGGACTCAATTGCTTGGGACATTTCCATTTGTTCTTTTCGAACTTCATAGTCCTTCCAAAGTTTTGGGAGTTGTTTTGTAAATACTGAGGATACGTCCAAATCTTAATGCCTATTTCGAAAGAGCAATACCACACAAACAATAGTTAAACTAGTTACAGATACTAAAGAAACAGTCATGATCAGAATCCCTTGCCAATTGAGTGCAACTTCGCCGTTCATTCGGAAACTACCTTGTCTTTTCGGTTTTCTAAGGCTTTGGAAACTAAGAAATAAATGAAACCATAAATCAAAATGAGACCAATCACAACAGACCTTGCGATGAGCGCTTTTGTTTTCGCATCTTCTACATTTTGGCCATTATTTTCGGCAATTTGGCCCATTACTTCTGGGTTCATTTTATCCAGGTATTCGGGTAAATTGATATAACAAAAGGATACAAAAATAAACAGTAAAAACCATGGAGTGATGTATTTCAAAACAAACTTGATAAGTTTTGGAAATGGAATTAGACTTCCTTCGTTAGCGTCTTTTTCTCCTCGGTTCACACCAATTTTAAATACAAAAATGAATATTTGTATCGATGCCAATATGTAGATCATTATGGTCCCGATATAAAAATCTGCGATATCAAGAGCGGCAAAATCTTTATTAAAATAAACGATAGGTAAACATAATACAAATGTAAAAAGAAAAAGTAATAAAGATGACTTTCGTCTACCAATACGATACCCTTCCTCCAAAAACAAAATTCCAGGTTGTAACATGGTAACAGAAGAGGTAATCGCTGCTAAAAATAGTACAAGAAACCAAAGGCCTCCAAAAAAATTCCCTCCTGGCATCATTCCGAATACTGATGGTAGTGCAATAAAACCCATCCCAAATGTACCAAATGAAGTAGCTTGGATTCCTAAAAATAGAAAAGCCACTGGAATCGTAATCATACCACCAAACACTACTTCAGCGAATTCATTGATTGATGCCGAAGACAAACTAGAGAGTACTACATCGTCTTTTTTCTTGAGAAAACTGGAGAATACGAGTGCAATGCCAAACCCGGTAGATAATGAAAAAAATATTTGCCCAGCGGCACTGATCCAAACCTTGGGTTCAGTGAGTTTAGACCAATCAGGGTTCCACATAACAGCTAAACCAGCTTCAATTCCTGGAATTGTGAGGACACGGACTAAAATGATTGTTGCACAGATTCCCATGAGAGGCATTGCAATTTTTGCAAAGGCTTCTAGTCCTTTGGAAAGACCACGGTAAACTAATAAAAAATTAAATAATACACATAACAAAAAAAAGATGATAATAGGGGACTGAAAACTCGAACCATTTTCTCCTGCACCAGTTAAGGTCATAAAAAAAGACGAAGCTTCTTTTGTCATACCATCTCTTGTTGTCGCAGACAAAGTCATCTGTCCTGTTAAAAAATAATACGCGTACGCCAAACACCAGGATTCAATAAAAACATAATATACGTATATCATCACCGGAATCATCACACCGATGGTCCCAGAAAGTTTAAGAGGGAAACCTTTTAGGTATTCACGAAAGATAAAGGGGGTACTATGCCCATGTTTTCCTCCCATCCTTCCCATGGTCCACTCCGCAAGACATACAGGGATTCCCAGGAGTAAAAAACTAATGATGTAAGGGACCATAAAGGCACCACCACCATTCTGTGCCGCTTGCCCAGGAAACCGTAAAAAATTACCGAGTCCAATGGCACCACTGGCAACCGCTAAAATCAAACCGACTCGACTGGCCCAACCATCTTGGTGTTCCGCTTGTCTCTCTTTCATCAGGGACTATAGAATGTGATTGGAATTATGTGACAAAATCTTTTTGCGGGAGGAGAGAGAAAAAGCAAGGCTTGGTAGCCTTGCTTTGGTATTTTTCAATTTAGCCTAAAAAAAGCTCGTTTTTTTCCATTTTCAGAACTTTAGATACCAGATTCTTAAAATCTTCTGGTGGCTCTAAAAGTCCAAGTTCCACTTTTGACAGAAACGGAGTCGAAACTTTCAATTTCTTTGCGAAATCGTATTGTTTGATTCCTAACTCACGTCGGACTGCCCAAAGTTTGTTTTTCAATCCATTGGAAAACTCAGGGTAGATGTCTTCCACAGCGCTATCGTTAAAGAGTTTATCAACGGACGTTTTGAGATACTTGGCACAAGACGACTTGAATTTTTCAGTCGGATCTTGGGCACCAGTCTCAATTTTAGAAAGATAACTCGGAGATACCCCCAGAGCTCTTGCCATATCGTACTGTTTGATGCCTCTCTTCTTTCGAAGCATGTAAATGTGATTGTTCATTTATCCCCCCTAACAGTCAAAATATGTCAAATATGGCAAAATTCAATAAAAAAATTTTGCCATATAGCAAATCTTGGAGGTATTACAGTGTAACTTCCTTTAGTCGATCATTTGCGATCACTAAATTATAGGTTGTTTTGAGTCCTGAAACCTTTTGTTCAATAAACGAATTTCGTTGGGATCCTTCCATTTCAGATTTAATCCTCTCTCTTACCGCAGAATAAGGTTTTGGAATTCGATTTTGCGGATTTTGAGGATCTTGGTCAGAATACGCATAGAGTTTCCCAGCTTCATAAGCATCTTGCATTTGTGCTTCAGTGACATTTACTGGAATTGCTTTGATTTCATCTTGTAGTGATTTTAATGCCAAACTCACTTTCATTTTGTCCAATTGCATGAGGTATCCAATTTCACCATCAATGTTTTGAACTCGTTTAGAAGTTGCGGCAATTTTCCCTTGCAGGATCGTTGATTGGAATAAATTCAACATATCCCAAGTTTTTGCTTTTTCTGTTTTGTATTCTTGTTTCAATTGAAACGGAATGGCATCAAATTCAGCAGTCAAATCTTTCCAAGTATAACTTTTTCCATCTTTGTTTGAATACAAACTAAAGTCAGGTGTGAAAATTCTTGGGTCCACATCATCGGGTCCCGTAAACCGAGGAAGGTTTGCAACAGTGATCCCACTTTCTTCCGTGATTTTTTTAAGTTCTTTTTGATACAAACCTTGTTCGTATTCTTTCATTGTATGGGAAGCAAATTGATTGGCCTTGTCGGCAGATTCTCCCTCAGTAAAATAAGAGATGTTTGTTTTTGTTTCCGCATCATCATGAGTTTTTCCATACTGTATCGCTTCTTCCTTAAAAGAATCAAATATTGATGTAAAATACTTTCTAAGTCTTTCAGGATGAACTTTTTCTGTTCCTAAAGAACGCACTACATAAGCAATTCTTCCTTCACCTTGTTTGGCGTAAGCGATGAATTTTCCTTGTTTAGCATTTCTCACTTCACTAAGAATATCTTCAAGTGGTGTTTCTGCGCAATTTGTACAAAACGGTTCTAATTTTCCACCAATCGGTTTACGAGAAATATCATCTGTTACTTTTGAAACTTCGATAGCAATTTCTTTATCAGACATTGAATTCAATCGATTGGCAAGATCTTGAGCTTTTTTAAGGTTTTCTGCCTCGTCTTCACCACGTACTAACGCAAGTTGTAAGTTTATGAATTCTAAAGGTTTTTCTTTGAGACCATTTTTTACGTACTCACGCATATAAACATTGAGTTTGAGAAAGTCTTTTACCAATGCTTCAATTTTTGCAACATCAGCTTCGGAAACTTTTTTTGCTGCGATCGCATCCTTCAGTAAAATTTTCTCTAATGCAATACTTTCTAATATTTTTGCTTGGATGTCTGGGCTGATTGGTTGTGGTTCTGTGTTGCCACGTTTTGAGGCTTCAATTACAAAATTCATCTCTCTACGTGTCACCGTTCCACCATCAAAGGTAGCAAGGATTTCAGTATCCTTGGAACAATTCACAAGGGGAAAGAGGATGAATCCGAGTAAAATCACTCGGAGGAAAAGTTTGTTTCGAATCATTTGGGTTCCTTATCTTTTACAGTCTTTAAAATTAATTAATATTTGCGTAGGGGGCGTTCTTGTTTTTTAGGTTCCTCTGGAAGAGGGGGTACCATTTCTTTTTTGATTGTTTCTGGTTTTGGGGAATCAAATCCTGATTGTTTGACGGATTTGTTAGGCAGACCTTGTTTTTCCACACGTAGGCCTAAAATTTCTGATTTTTGGTCTTCTAATTTGGACATTTCTGATAAAAACGTTTCTTTCAAAATGGGAGAATATTCTCTGTCAGTAGCAAGACGGTCCGTGAGTTTTTTTAATTCCACCACATCACGGTCGAGTTCTTCCAATTTTTTGTAAAGATGGGCAACAGTAACCTTCAAATCACACTTCCTTCCAAAACTTTTATTTACTTGCAATAGAGTGCAAGAATGAAATAAGAAAATTAGAAAAATTTATGAGTTTAGACGATTTAGTAGTTTCCACTGAGAAAATTGATACTGTTTATGTAACCAAATTACAGGGAAATTTAAACAACTTCACCGCTGAAAAATGCATCAAATCGGTCACCAATTCTTTAAAACATGGTTCGGTTATTTTGGATTTGGAAGAACTAAATATGGTCACAACCCAAGGGATCGTCGCCTTTAAAACCTTAAACGAAGAAGCATTTTTACAAAAACACAAAATCATACTCATCAACTTACCGTTAAGTGTTAGGCAAGCCTTTCTCATGGCGGGTGTTCGCAATTTATTCCCCATTGCAAATAATGAAGAAGCTGCATTTAAAATGGCTTCAAGACCCAGTAGGTAAAACAAAATGAATTCAGGATTTAATTTTTTTCGTAAAATTTGGCATGTTCTTGGCCTTTTTATTCCAGTGACTCTTTACTTAGATCCATTTAAAGATGCTTTTGGGTTAGTGTATGCGACTCGTGCAATTTTAGTTACTTGTCTAGGTTTTTTCCTTTTGGGGCTATTTCTCCTAGAGATTGTTAGGTTGAGCCATAGTGGCTTCGAAGCCTTTTTTTATCGGTATTTTGGATTCCTCATGAAAGAATCGGAGCGTAAACGATTTAATGGAACCGTACCGTATTTTCTAGCTAATCTAATCGTTGTTTGTTTTTTTCCAGCAGAAGTAGCTATTTTAGCTATTTTGTTTTTGGTAATAGGAGATCCGTTTGCGGCGTATGTGGGAAGCCGATTTGGTAAATATCGGTTTTATAATGGAAAGTCGATTGAAGGGGTGTTTGGTTTTTTAATCCCTGCGTTTTTGTTTTCGATGATTGTTTTGTTTTTAATCACAAAATCGAATCCAGAAAGTTTTTTATCTTTGTACGACCGTAATGGTAATTTTTATCTAACTCCTATAATCATCGTATTTGTCTCGGTATTTGTCTCGTGTGTCACAGAATTTTTTTCAAACACAACGGCAAAAGGTCTTATCGATGACAACTTACTGATACCAGTTTTTGGTGCTATTTCTCTTTCGGTTTTATCACTATTGTATTTAGATTATACCCCAATGGATTTTTTCTTTGATCCTATGGCTTTATACATCCAGAAATAAACAGAAAACCATTTCGAATCATTTCCATAACAATTGGATTGACCTTTGTTTTGTGATCGGTGGAAATCCTGGGACTTCTACAAGATAGGTCAATGTAATTGTTCCAAGAGATTCCAATTGAAAAGGTTTTTCTGCAATTCCTAAATGGCGAAATTCTTCTTTGAGCAAAGCACCTAAATAGTGGAAAGAAACAATCGTGTTAGGTTGGAATAAATTACCTTCCATTCTCTCCTTTGCACTGCCATAAAGTAAGTATGCTTTGTATCCACTCCGAAAATTAACTGCATTTTCACCATTCCATGGTTTAGAAAGCACCAAACGAAAACCTGGCGTTTCTCTCGCTGTGAAATAAAGAAAATTACCAAAATCTTCATAACTTGGATTTTCTTTTTTGAATTTTGATTTGTCTAAAACCACCAAATCATTTTCAGTTTTAGGTTCTGTACAATCAAGGGAGTCGTTAAAATTATCACAAAACTGAAAACCAACGGTTTCTTTTTCTGAACAACTTGTTGTGAGTATAAAACATAAAGTAATGGAAATCAAAATTAAATGAATAGGAAGATAAAATGATGGATTAACTTTTAAATTTATTAAATTCATAGGATTCCCGAAGTGTATTAAAAAAATAGACTACTTCTTTTTCTTTAAAGTAACTTTGTGCAGAGGAAAGTGGTTGTAAAACTCCTCTTGTAAAATAATAAACAGGTTCCGCATACACCCCTTGGAAAAGATACATTCGATGGAAATCGTCTTTTGATTTTGCAATTACAATGTTATGCGAAGTGACATACCCTGGGATAAGTAATGTACTCAAATCTTTTTTTTGGAGTAGGGACTGGAATTCCAAACATTCTTTTTTTTTCTCTACAATCTCTTCTCGGTGTATCCGTTGTTTGAAAGAGATCACTTTTGTATACCGACCAGGGTAGGCAAATTCCTTTTCCGAATCATCGGGAATCCATCTAGGCAAAAGTAATGATTCGTAAAGTATTTTAGAAAAACGTTTTTCACTTAGATTTTTTAATTCAAACAGGGTATCTTCATTCTCATACGATACGATGAGAAAAAATGTGGCCCCAGCTGGTCTTTCTAAAAGTTCTTGTGGCATCTTTAAGTTTCAGTGACCCCAGTGATCGTAAACCCATCAAGTAACATATAAGGAACAAAAGAAGACTCTCCAAGTAGTTCCCCTTCTTTTGCAATTGCTTCAATTTGGTTTAAGGCATCAAATGCATTGCCAACAATTTGTACTTCTCGGACTGGAATTTTTTCACCAGCCTCCAAAAGATAACCCCCCTTTACAACCCCAGAGAAGTCACCCGATGCCCCATCTTTTGAACCTGATATCCGGTTCACAAAAAGAGTTTTACCAGGAAGCTTGAAAAATTCATCTTTTGAAGAAGTTCCTGGTTTGATTTGTAATTGTTTTGGCCCACAACCAGGAAGACTTTGTGCACCACCTGTAGCACATCCATTGGATATATTAAGACCTGCTTTTTTTGCTTCATAAGTATTGTAAAAATACGATTCCAAAACCCCATCATTTAGTACATTTTTAAACGAGGTCGGCATTCCTTCTCTATCAAATCCTGTTGAACCCATTAATTCTTTGTTAGTGGGATCATCCCATATAGAAAGAAGTGAAGAGGCTACTTTTTCACCCATTTTACCTGTCATTTTGGATTTTCCTTTGCGAAGGCTTGTACCATTGAGTGAACCAATAAAAAGTCCGAGGAAAAAAGAATATACGGCATCCGGTGGGAGAAGCACCTTTCCTTGGAAACCTGAGGTGGGTTTGGCATACAATGCTCCCATACATTTGTCTCCAAAATTGAAAAATGCTTTTTTCCAAAGTGTTTGGAACTGGTCTCTATAGAAACCACTTGCAGAATCATAATCAAAACTACCCACTAGATCTCCATCCACACCCATTCCCATTACAGACGCAGAAAGTTCCGCACCAAGTTCATGAGCCATCACACCTTTGGATGAAACGAGTAATTTATAACCTTTGCTAAGCGAAAAATCACCTGAGTCAATATTTACTTTTTCATATAAATCATTTCTCCAACCAAGTGCTTCTTTTGCATAGGAAACAAGATCTTCAATTCCCATGGAATCGAGGGAAGTATCATAGGTATCAAAATGATTTGTGATCTGCCTTGCGTCTGGTAAAATTAAATCGAGATCAGGTGTGGTTTGGCTTTTAGCCAATTGGTAGGCTTCTTCGATCGATGCATACAAACTGGGAATATGATTTGAAATGATAAAACCTTGGTTCCCAGCATGAAGGACTCGGATCCCAAACATGTTTTCTTCCGTTGCTGTGCAATTATTAAGGTCGTTTTTTTCTAAACTCACATCCTCAGAATACCCATAACTAGAATAAATTTCCACTTGTTCGATCCCATTGGACTTTGCTTTTGAAATCAAATTTGTTAGTAAATCTTTTTGGTTATTTAATCGTTTTTCTATCTCACCACGATCCATTATTTACCACCTAACAATACTTTTGTGCGAACATAAGGTCCACCTGCATCCACTTTGGCAGGTTGCCCTTTCCCACAGTGGCCTGATCCTAAATCCCACTTAAACTCTTTGGAAACCATATCAACGTTTTGTAGTACATCAAAAGCAAGTCCAGATACTGTTACTCCTTTTAACAAATGGGTGATTTTGCCATTTTGGATGCGGTAAGCTTTTTGAACGGCAAACATAAATTCACCAGTGGCATCCGCTTGGCCGTTTTTTGCACCATCAAGATAATACCCATCTTTGGTATTGGCAATCATCTCATCAAAACTAGAATTTCCTGGGAGCAAAAATGTATTTCGCATTCGGATGAGAGGAACATCTCCATATTCCCAAGCCCTTGCGGAACCTGTTGGAGCCACTCCAAATCTTTCAGCTGTTTCTCTGTTGTGAAGGTATGAAGTAAGGATACCATTTTTGATAATGACAGTATTTGTAGGAATTACCCCTTCATCATCTACAGGAATTGTTCCACCAGCTCCTTCGTAAAATTCAGATGAACCTGAATCGCATAACGTTACTAAGTCGGATCCAACTCGGTGGCCTATTTTCCCTTGAGCCACAGAACCCGAGAGAACAAAATCTGCTTCTACGGTATGTCCAATCGCTTCATGGACGAGTAGGCCAACTATGGAAGGAGAAAGGATGACAGTCGAAAGTCCTCCGTCAGGAAGTTCACTCGTAAGTAAATCCACAGCGGTTTTACATGCTTCCTCCGAAATTTGGGAAGCAGATTGGCTACGAAACAAACAGTCCCAACCACCTGTGACACCAATGGAGTGAGAACCCGATTCCAATTTTCCATCTTCTTTTGCTACAGCTGAAACACGAAATTCGGGCCTCACCAAACTAAAAAAACTATTCGCACCATCAGTTGTGACAATGGCTTTTTCCTCATATATTTCAGAATAGCCACAACCGACAGATTGTAGTTTGGTGGATTGTTTGCTTGCTTCATTTTGGATATCGAGGACCATCTTTAACTTTTCTTCCACGGATCGACCTCGAAAGTCTTCAATCCCTTTTCCGATAAAATCACCAATCGCAAAATTTGCCTTTGGTAAATTTGGAATTTTGTCTTTACGGAGTGCGGAAGACAACCTTGCTGCTTTTTTTGCAATTTGGATGGCATTTTGGATGGAGGCTTTTGTAACTTCACTTGTAGAAGCAAAACCCCAAGTCCCAGACTCTAATACTCGAACACCAACTCCTGTACGTTTGCGAAGGGCAGTGGACTCCACACGCCCACGTTCAGCAAAAAAGGAACGACTTTCTTTATGATGGAATCGTAGTTCTACAAATCCCGATTCTTCGGATAAACATTCTTTTAAAAGGTCACGCATCACAAACCACCTTAAGTTCTATTGTATTATTGAATTGGATTAGATTTTGGAATCAAAAAAATCTAGGAGTATCTTAGGTAACCATCTACCTTCTGGATTGTCGGGAGAAGGATCGCTGATAAATCCAACATGCCCCCCTTTTTCCGTGAGAACTGTTTGTATCATTGGAAACGATTTCCAACGAATTTCATGCCAAACTTCAGAAGGCACAACAGGGTCATCGTCCGCATGGACAATGAGGCCAGGTAATTTGATCCCTGACAAATATTTGACACTCGAACATATATTATAGTATTCTAGAACATTCGCATAACCAGACACTGGTGCTGTAAAAAAATCATCAAAGTCAAAAAATGACTTACTTCGTAAAACTTGTTCTTTCTGTTTTTCCGTAATGTCGTATATCCCGAGTAAAACCTTTTCTTTCATAGTTTCTAGAAAATGATCTCTATAAAAATTACCGGCGCGGGAATCAATAAAATCACAACTTCGTTTTAGATCAAGTGGAGGGGATGTCGCAGTAAATGCTTTGGAATAATGTTCTCTTTTTTCACCAAAAAACTTCAAAACCATATTGGCCGACAATGAAAAACCGGATACAAAGATAGATTTCGAAAAATGTTTATAAATGTATTTTAAAACGACTTCAAGATCTTCCGACTGACCAGCGTTATATGGTTTTTTTGCAAGTCCTAAACCGCGACCACAGTTTCGCAAATTCATGCGAATCACGCCATAACCTCGGTTTAATGCTTCTTTTCCGACACTCACCATATAATGAGATTCGGAACTTCCCTCCATACCGTGGACTAACATGATGTATGATCCATTCCAAGGAGAGGACATTTTTCGTACTTTTGAGAGAGGGGGATTGTGTTCGAGCCAAAGTAAATCCCCAGACCCATCGTTTGTAGGAATGAGGATACTTTCTGAATAATACTCATCCTCCAAAGCATTGTCTGGAGGAAAAAGTACATTATAAACAGTTTGAAGGTGACGACCTTCTAAAAACCTTCTAGGTTTAAATTCTTTATTAGACGACGTCAATTTTGTTTACGATTTTATCAACGATGCCATAAGCAAGTGCTTGTTCTGCATCCATATAATAATCGCGATCAGTGTCTTCCACTAACTGTTCGTAGGTTTTGCCACAAGCATCAGCTAACATCTGATTGAGTTTTTCTTTGGTCTTGACAATGTCTTGTGCATGGATGAGTAAATCCGTTGCCGGAGCTTGGATTTGTCCTCCAATCGATGGTTGGTGGATCATCACTCGACCATTTGGCCAAATGTAACGATTTCCTTTTTTCCCACCAATGAGGAGAATGGAACCCATAGAAGCTGCCATTCCCATACATACTGTATGAACAGGGGATGAGATCATTTGCATCGTGTCATAAACAACTAGACCAGAGGTGACAACTCCACCGGGACTGTTGATATAAAACGTGATAGGTTTTCCAGGATCGACCATTTCCAAATACATAAGCTTTGCAGTCAGTTCTTTGGAGGATTCGTCAGTGACAGGACCCCAGAGAAAGATTTTCCGTTTTTCCAGGAACTTCTTTCCCATGTTTTTGTCGCTAATGAGGTCTTGGATGGTTTCGGTGATTTCTTTTTCTGGTGTTTCTTCTTCTGGCATATTAGTTCAGTCTTTTCTGGTTAGACGTATGAGGCAAGCGTTTCAGCTTGTAGTACACACCTAGAATCAGGAAAACACTGAAAGAAATAAAAAAGAAACGTAATAAAAAGAGAGGTGGCTCTTTCCATTCCCCACCAAAACCAGCGGCTCGGATGGAAGTAGGTAGGTCCTTAGTTTTCGTAATGTTTTTTTCTGGAAATTCTTCAAACTTTAGGACGTGGGCTGTTTCTGATAGTAGATAGTATTTACGTGCTTCCTGTTCCAAGGCATAAGCATCATTTTTTAATCGCCTTTCCTTTTCTTCTAACCCTTGGTTTTCGACAACAAGCCTCTCCACTTCCGCATTTAGATTCGTGAGTTCCTTTTCCAAACGCATACGTTCCGCAATCCCCGCCTCAGACAAAAGCCCGAGGTAAAGGCAAGCACAAACATAAGTTAAGAGAAGAGAGGCTTTGGTTGCTGTCATTTTATCTTAGGTTGTAAAACGTACCCACTCCACTATAAGTTGCATTTTTTCCGAGTTCTTCTTCAATCCGAAGGAGTTCATTGTATTTTGCGATTCTGTCTGTTCTACTGAGTGACCCAGTTTTGATCTGTCCGGAGTTTGTTGCCACCGCAATATGGGAAATGGTCGCATCTTCTGTTTCTCCAGATCTATGGGAAACAACGGCTGTATACTGCGCTTTTTTTGCCATTTCAATGGCACTAAGGGTTTCTGTCAGGGTTCCAATTTGGTTTACCTTGATGAGAATGGAGTTACCGATCCCTTTTTCGATCCCTTTAGAGAGTTTTGTGATATTGGTTACGAACAAATCGTCCCCCACAAGTTGGATCTTTTTCCCCAGTTTTTCAGAAAGTTTTTTCCAGCCTGTCCAATCGTTTTCATCCAATCCGTCTTCCATGGTTATGATCGGATACTTGGAGACTAAATTTGAGTAGTATTCTACGAGTTCTTCGGCAGTCTTTTCTGGTTTTTTCTCGGCTTTCAGAACATACTTCTTCTTTTTCTCATCATAAAACTCAGAAGCAGCACAATCGAGACCAATTTTGATGTCAAGGTCTGGTTTGTACCCTGCTTTTTCAATCGCAGTTAAGATCACTTCAATCGCTTCGCTGTTACTGGTAAGGTTTGGCGCAAATCCACCTTCATCACCAACAGCAGTATTGAGACCTTTGCCCTTTAACACTGTTTTTAAGCTATGAAAAACTTCAGCACCCATCCGAAGTGCTTCACGAAAGTTCGGAGCAGAAACAGGTAGGATCATAAATTCTTGGAAATCAATATTGTTATCCGCATGAGCTCCCCCGTTGATGATATTCATCATAGGTACTGGAAGTTCACGTGCAAACGTTCCACCGATATAACGGTAAAGGGGAAGACCAGAATGTGTCGCCGCCGCTTTTGCGACTGCCATGGAAACTCCAAGCAGTGCATTGGCACCTAACTTTGATTTATTGGCAGTTCCATCTAGGGAAATCATAGTTCCGTCGATTAAAAGTTGGTTCGTTGCCGAAAGGCCAAGGATGGATTTAGAAATTTTAGTATTAACGTTATCGACTGCTTTTAACACTCCTTTTCCGGAGTATCTTTTTTTATCACCGTCACGGAGTTCCACTGCTTCGTGTTCCCCAGTGGATGCCCCAGAGGGTACCGCCGCACGACCAAAGGAACCGTCTTCCAAAGTGACATCCACTTCAACGGTTGGATTTCCTCTGGAATCCATAATTTCACGGGCTTTGACGGAACGAATGCTATCTTTTTGGGACATCGGGAATTGTTTCTCCTAAGGGATAATTTCCTTCCAGTCTTAGGAATTTTAAGCCTCTGACAATAAACTTTTTCGACAAAGAGCCTCGTTCCAGGAAAATGACTTAAAAAGAAGAGGGAACCGTGAACGAACGCCAAAAATTCACCCGCAATTTTTCCATCATTGCCCATGTCGACCACGGGAAGTCCACTCTGGCGGATCGTTTGCTTGAGATTGGTCTTGTCACGGACCAACGCACGAAAAAAGACCAAATCCTCGATTCCATGGACATCGAAAGGGAACGTGGGATCACGATCAAAGCAAACAATGCTTCCTTTGATTATCACGCCAAAGACGGAAACGTCTACCACCTGAATTTAATTGATACCCCGGGCCACGTAGACTTTACGTACGAAGTGTCCCGTTCTCTTGCTGCCTGCGAAGGAGTTCTCCTCATCGTGGATGCAAGCCAAGGGGTTGAAGCCCAAACACTGGCGAATCTTTACCTCGCGATGGACCTAGACCTTCGCATCATCCCTGTCATCAATAAAATTGACCTTCCCTCCGCAGACATTGATAAATGCAAACTCATGATCGAAGAGTCGCTTGGGCTGAACCCAGACGAGGCAATACCGATTTCGGCAAAAACAGGACTTAATGTTCAAGATGTATTAGAAGCCATTTGTTATTTATTACCTCCACCTATTGGAGATGTGGATGCTCCACTGAAAGCTCTTATTTACGATTCCTTTTTTGATACCTATATGGGTGTTGTCGCCAAAGTTCGGTTATATGACGGTAAACTGAGGAAAGGTGAAATGATCCACATGATGAACATTGGACGTCAATTCACAGTGACAGAGGTTGGAATCAACCGTCTCTCTATGGTGGCTTGCGAAGAACTCCAAGCAGGTGATGTAGGGTATGTGGTCGCTGGGATGAAAAAGATGGGAGATGCCAAAACGGGAGATACCATCACTCATGCCAATCGCCAAACAGCAGAAGACGTAAAAGGGTTTAAAGACGCAAAACCTATGGTATTTGCGGGACTATTTCCGATCAACGGGGAAGACTTTGACGCCCTTGTAGATGCAATCGAAAAACTAAAGTTAAACGACTCTGCTCTTACCTTTGAAAGGGAAAATTCGGCAGCCCTAGGATTTGGTTTCCGTGTAGGTTACCTTGGCCTCCTCCACATGGAAATTGTACAAGAACGTTTGGAAAGAGAATTTAACCTTGCTCTCATCACAACAGCTCCATCGGTAAAATTTCGCATCACGACTACAAAAGATGATGTGATCGAAGTGGATAACCCTAGTAAATGGCCAGACCCCATTCTCATCGGAAAATCGGAAGAACCCTTTGTCAAAGCAACCATCATTGCCCCAGAATCCTATGTAGGCAATATCATGTCCCTCGTGATTGAAAAACGTGGGATCCATTTGGACACAGTGTATTTATCAAAAGACAAATTGCAGTTAACCTATGAACTTCCCTTAGCGGAATTGATCTTCGAATTTTATGACAAACTAAAATCATATACCAAAGGTTATGCGTCGCTTGACTATGAAGAAGTTGGGTATAGAGATTCAAAACTTGTGCGTATGGACATCCTTGTGAATGGGGAACCTGTCGATGCACTTTCTTCCATTGTACATAAAACAAAAGCAGAAGAAAGGGGAAGGGTCATCATCGAAAAACTAAAAGACCTGATTCCTCGCCACCAATTTATGATCCCACTACAAGCAGCCATTGGCTCCAAAGTGGTAGCGCGGGAAAGTATCTCTGCCCTACGTAAAAACGTAACTGCCAAATGTTACGGTGGTGATATCTCTCGTAAGAAAAAACTCTTAGAAAAACAAAAAGAAGGAAAGAAGAGAATGAAACAAATCGGAAACGTGGAAATCCCACAGGAAGCCTTTTTGTCCATTCTCAAAACGGGAGACTAAACGATCCAATTGTGCCTATTCTGTTTATAGGCACAAAACGAGTTTTCCAGTTTTGCAAAAAGGCAAATGTCTTTCACTCAAATTCGTCTAACGAAATCATAGTGGAATATTAATGGAATCAGACCATATTCCCTTTTCGAATTTGCCAAAAGGATTTCCCGATCTTCCTGTTTTCATTCAAAATTTTTCCGATTTTTATATGGTCAGAGACGACAAACTTCCTTTCGGGTTCGGGACTAAGTGGCGAAAAACATCTGGCATACTTCGTGAAACAATGCAAAACGGAGCCAAAGAGATCCTACTTTGGGGAGCCGCACATGGAAATTATTTGGCTAGTTTTGCATACATCTTTCGTACCTTTGGTTTTTTTGTCGAAACCATCACTTACTCTAAAGACCCTAAGTTAAAAACCTATAACGAACGTTTGGTAACTCACCATTCCCATCGAATGCATTGTTATGCGAATCGTAATCTAGCTTTTGAAGCTTTTAAAGAAAGGAAATTAAGATTTGGGGGACTAGTGTTGCCTGAATTTGGAATCCACCCTGGACAAATTCCTGGTTTAGTTGTATTATGGAAGGAATTGGAAAAGAAAATCCATACAAAACTTAGTGATACTTTTCACACTGAACCCAAAGCAGGGGCAAAAGCAATCCTATTATTGGAAATTGGTTCGGGTGTGAGTTTTGTATCCGCGTATGATTACTTTTACAATTCCCCAATCCTTGTCCAAGGAGTGATGGTAGGAGAATCAAAAGATTCATGGTATACAAAACATGAAAATTTACAATTGGAACTTGGTCTTAAGAAAAGGAAAATCCCAATAGAAAATCTAATCGAGATTTTAGATGAAAATTCGCAATTGGAGAAAAGAAAAGAACTGATTGAAAATAAAAAAAACGTCACCCAAAAGAAAACTCGGTTTGCACGAGGGCAACACCACCATGACGACTTACTCCGGACATTTTACGAAAAAAACAATATCCTTTTGGAACCGATTTATAGTGCCAACTCCATACATTATCTCCTAAAAAAACAAAATGAAAACATTGAAGGTGTACCAAAGTTTCCCGTTTTTTACCTCCACCAGGGGGGCCAGATCCAACACCTAAATTCGGTTTTCCCAAAACCATTTTCAATATGAATCCTAAATCACCTCTTGTATCCATCATTTTACCTACACATAATAGACGTTATCTCTTGGATAGGGCTATCCAATCTGTCCTAATCCAAACTTACCCCCATTGGGAGCTGCATATTATAGATGACGGATCAACGGATGAAACTTGGCCTTATCTATTGTCTTATCTGCCTAGTTGGAACCGGAAAATCCAATCTTTTGGAATGTATGAAAAATCAATCCAAGTCCACCAAACAGAACATAGGGGAGTGAGTGCCGCTCGTAATTTTGGAATCGAAAAGTCGAAAGGAGATTGGATTTGTTTAATCGATTCCGATGATGAATGGTATAGGGATAAACTATCCAAACAAATCCAATTCCACAACGAACATCCAGAATTTTTATTTTCCCAAACTAATGAAATTTGGAACAAAAAAAGCAATCTCCAAGAACCAAAAGGAAAATACAAAAAAATCAATGGCCACTTCTTAGAACAATCATTGGAAATTTGTATGGTGACTTGCTCCAGTTTCATCGCACATAAAAAAACCTGGGAATCAATAGGATTCTTTCGTGAGGAAATGAAAATTTGTGAAGATTATGATTTGTGGAACCGTATCCTTTTAAACGGGCATCCAATCGGACTTCTAGAAGAAAACCTGCTCATACGATATGGAGGCCATGAAGACCAATTATCTAACAAGTTTAATGCGATTGAAAGGTTTCGACTATATTCTTTATTTAGCATAACCAATGAACTGTTCTGGGATTCCGAAAAGGAGGAAACTCGTCGGAAAAGTTCTCCGAATCGATTGCCCCAAAATCCCCGAGACTTAGAATTATTGAAAAAAGCCATTCACGATCGATTGGAGACAGTCATCCAAGGCAGGGTAAAACGAGGGAAAGATGTTACATTTTTAACACAATTCCAAACTCAATTTTTAGAAAACCAGTTCATTCCCAAAAAGGATTTGTTGACTTTGTTAGATGACTCATTATTTTAAATGATACAATTTGAGGTTCTATGAAACGTTATTTACCAATTTTATGTTTTTCCTTTCTCTTAGTTTTATCATTACCCATCCTTTCGGAAACTAACCCTCCTTATGACATTCGATTCCGTTTATCGGTAAACAATGTCCCACATCCAACAGAAACAAATCCTTATTACCTAAGTCATATCTTAGAAATGAGAATCTTTCGACATTTGAAGTTAGAATTTTCACCAAGCGAAATTGAGTCCATTGTTGATTTTATGATCACACATGCGTCCAAAGATCACCCGAACCAAATATTCATTCCAGGATATGAAAAAGATTCCGAACTCATCATCGGTTTTCGATACATCGAAAAAGATGGAGATTTATTATTCCTAGTCGTCACAAACTTCAACATAGAAAAAAACAAAATTGATACGAGCGATTTGCAAAAACAATTAGCCACCGTATGCCAAGTAAAATCAAAACGTTTTGTTTATTATGAAGATTTATATTCAGACAAAAAAGCTACAGAATTCAAAGAAGAAGGAAAACTATTAAGTCTTGCAAACTTATATTTGATGGATGAAGACCCAACAAACGATGAATTGGTGGAACCATTACTAGAAAAAATCCTAAAAGATGAAACTCGCCACCCCTTAGAAAAATTTTACGCATATTTGACAAAAGGGCAACTTGCTCTCATCCAACGAAATTTAACTTTGGCCGAAGAAATCAAATCTAATTCTTCCCAACATATGAACCAATTGAAAGGGGATGATAAAGATAACGCTGAATATGTGATGAAATTGTTTTCAAAAGAACTGGAAACAATGAAAGTTTTCCAAAAAACAAAAAACCAACTCTTTAAAATCTAATCAAAAAAAAACCCGGACCAAATCCGGGTTTTTCCAACAATCGAAAAGACAGTTCACTTGTTTAGCTAGAGATGTATTCTCTATTCAGACGAGTGATGAAATTGACCGAAATTTCTTTTGGACATGCTGCTTCACATTCGTATTGGTTTGTACAATTTCCAAAACCTTCTTTGTCCATTGCATTTACCATTTTTCGAACTCGTTCTTTTTTCTCTACCACCCCTTGTGGTAAAAGAGCTAGGTGGGAAACCTTTGCCGAAACAAACAACATGGCCGATGCATTTTTACATGCTGCAACACATGCCCCGCAACCAATACAAGTTGCAGCGTCCATCGCAAGATCCGCATCCACTTTTGGAATCGGCAGTGCGTTTCCATCTGGTGCTCCTCCAGTGTTTACGTTCACGTAACCACCAGCTTGGATGATGCGATCAAAAGCTGATCTGTCTACCACGAGGTCTTTTGTGACAGGGAAGGCTTTGGCTCGCCAAGGTTCGATGACAACCGTGTCGCCATCTTTGAACTTACGCATATGCAATTGGCAAGTTGTGGTTCCTTTTTCTGGACCATGAGGAACACCGTTGATCACCATGGAACAAGATCCACAAATTCCTTCGCGGCAGTCGTGGTCGAAAGCAATGGGATCATCTCCCTTTTTGATGAGGTCGTCGTTTACAACATCAAGCATTTCCAAAAAGGACATATGTTCGCTTACGTTTTTTGCTTCGTAACTGACCATACGACCTTTATCGTTTTTGTCTTTTTGTCTCCAAACTTTAAGGTGTAACTTCATAGTATCCATTATTTGTAGCTCCTTACGGCTAAGTGGATGTTTTCGTATTCGAGTTTTTCTCGGTGTTCTACTGGAGTTTTTCCTTCTCCTTGGTATTCCCAAGCGGATACGTGGCAGAATTTATCATCGTTACGTTTTGCTTCGCCATCTTCTGTTTGGTGTTCTTCGCGGAAGTGACCACCACAAGATTCTTCTCTTGTGAGTGCATCAAGGCACATGAGTTCACCAAATTCTAAGAAATCGGCAACACGACCTGCTTTTTCTAACTCTTGGTTGAGTTCTTCCCCTTTGCCCGCAACTTTTACATTCTTCCAGAATTCTTCACGAAGTTCAGGGATTTTTTTCAAAGCATCTTTTAGGCCTTTTTCGTTTCTTGCCATACCACATTGGTCCCACATGATTTTTCCAAGAGCTCTGTGGAAATCATCAGGTGTTTTATTCCCGTTGATGGAAAGGAATTTGTTAGTCATTTCACGAACACGTGCTTCTGCTTCTTTGAATTCAGGGCGGTCAGTGGAAATGTTTTTGGCTCCTTCTTTAGCAAAATAATCACCAATTGTGTAAGGGATCACAAAGTATCCATCCGCAAGACCTTGCATGAGAGCCGATGCCCCAAGACGGTTTGCTCCATGGTCGGAGAAGTTTGCTTCTCCAAGGACGTGGAGACCAGGGATATTGGACATGAGGTTATAATCTACCCAAAGTCCACCCATAGTATAGTGAACCGCAGGGTAAATTCGCATAGGCACTTTGTATGGGTTCTCCCCAGTGATGCGCTCATACATTTGGAAGAGGTTGTCGTAACGGTCAGCAACAACGTTTTCTCCCAATCGTTTGATGGAATCAGAAAAATCCAAATACACACCAAGCCGTTTGTCCCCAACTTTTGGGCCTACACCAAGACCATTGTCACAAGCTTCTTTTGCTGAACGAGATGAAATATCACGTGGGGCAAGGTTACCATAAGACGGGTATTTTCTTTCTAAGTAATAATCTCTTTCTTCCTCTGGGATTTCGTGAGGAGGGCGAAGGTCATCTTTTTTCTTAGGAACCCAAACACGTCCGTCATTTCGGAGGGATTCCGACATAAGAGTGAGTTTTGATTGGTAGTCTCCCGATTGTGGGATACAAGTTGGGTGGATTTGGGTGTAACAAGGGTTTGCAAATGCTGCCCCTTTTTTATAAGCACGGTATGTTGCTGTTACGTTGGATCCTTTTGCATTGGTGGAAAGGTAAAATACGTTCCCGTAACCACCGGAAGCCAAAATCACCGCATCCCCTGCATGAGAAGAAATTTCACCCGTCACTAAGTCACGAACCACAATGCCTTTCGCATGGCCATCCACTAAAACGAGTTCTAACATCTCTGTTCTTGGATACATTTTCACTGCACCACGAGAGATTTGTTTTTCTAGAGCAGAATAGGCACCAAGGAGTAATTGTTGTCCGGTTTGGCCTTTTGCATAAAAAGTACGAGAAACTTGGGCACCACCAAAGGAACGGTTGGATAAGGTTCCACCATATTCACGAGCAAAAGGAACACCTTGTGCTACACACTGGTCAATGATGTTTGTTGATACTTGTGCCAAACGATATACGTTTGCTTCTCTTGCACGGAAGTCCCCACCTTTTACAGTGTCATAAAACAATCTGTAAACCGAGTCACCGTCGTTTTGGTAGTTCTTTGCAGCATTGATTCCACCTTGTGCCGCAATCGAGTGAGCTCGTCTTGGACTGTCTTGGAAACAAAATACGGATACTTGGTAACCAAGTTCGGATAAAGTTGCTGCAGCTGATGCACCAGCAAGACCAGTTCCTACGATGATCACTTTGTATTTACGTTTGTTAGCTGGATTGACTAATTTGATGTCTTGTTTGTGTTTGTCCCATTTTTGTTCTAATGGGCCTGATGGTATTTTTGAATCTAATTTCATATTCTCTCCTAAAACCCCTTAACGAACATACCCGAGTAAAATCGAGAGTGGCATGGAACAATTTCCAACAAAAACAAGGAGTCCTAGTCCTGTGGAAATTTTTTGGATTGTGGGGTTGTGTTTTGGTGCAAGGATCCCTAATGTTTGTAACATGGAGCCCAATGCATGGGAAAAATGTAAGGCAAGGAAAACCATGAATACAATATAACTGATTGCAATCGTTGGGTCTTGGAATCCGAGGATGACCATAGCATACACATCATGTACTACATCACCATTCTTCAGAATGTATTCGTGAGTGTAGTGGTCAGGGTTTGTATACCCTAAGGTGAAATGTGCTAAATGGTAAACAAGAAACGTTAAAAGTAATAACCCACTATAAGCCATCGTACGAGATGCAAACGATGCTTGGATGGTTGTATTCTTTGCGTAAGATACAGGTCTTGCAGAACCGTTTTCAAATTTTAGGAGGATGGCAGTACAAACGTGTCCAAAAAAAGCCACGATGAGTCCAATCCGTGCAACCCAGAGAAGGGGTCCTAAATCTTTGAGAAACTTTGCATAGGTGTTTAATTTTTCTGGTCCTTGGAAAACTTGAAGGTTTCCGACCATGTGAAGGATCACGAATCCAAACCAGATAAATCCGGTAATGGCCATTATGATCTTCTTTCCAATTGAGGAACGAAAGAAGTCTAGACTCAACGTCATTGAAGAGCTCCTGTTAGAGTGTAGGTGTAAATTTTTCTATTACGTCCAGATTTAGACAGATTCCACTTTCCGTAAATTCATAAATATAAGATGGTCTAAAATGAGATTTTGAGTTTGTTTCTCAATAAAGCAAAGATAGGAATAGGGAAGGAAAAGGGATTGAACCCATTCGCATACTGATCATCTTTACCTAAGTTTGTTGCCATTATTTGGGAAAAAAACCCATCTTCAGATCCGATGCCAATTTTTAACCCTATTGGTTTTACTATCCAGTTGTATCTTTTCTCTTTTTTGCATTTCTTCACATCCCAAGTCTGAATTTGAAACAAAAAAAAAGTTTTTAAGGGAAGTTGGATTGCCAATCCTTGTTTCCATTCAGCCAAGGCATAACAAAGAAAAAAAAGAATTCCAACTTTTTATCAAAACAGAAAACCTAACAAAAATTAATATTTCCAAATTTCAGATTTTATTTTTTGCAAGTGACCCAAATCGACAATTTCTTATCCCCGAAGAACGAAAAACCCCTGAGCTCATTTGTTCTATTTCAAAAACCATTTCACCTAACTCCATTTATAAATGCCATGTAGGACCTTTTGTTTATAACCAACTTTGGTCTTCAATTGACATCCATTCGATCTCCTTCACTACAGAAGACCAAGTACGTCACGTCATTAGTGAAGAAGATCTCGATGATGTTGTCCTTTGGTTATAAATAGATTTTTGTTTTGATACATTTTTCTGAACAAATTGTCCTAAATGAAGCAAATTAAATCATCATTCTTGTTTGACATGGATTGAGAATTAAATTACCTTTCCTAGACCGTTATGTTTTCAAACCTCAAACAAGACATTCCTTCAGGAATCGTAGTATTTTTAGTTGCTCTCCCTCTTTGTTTAGGTGTTGCTTTGGCAAGTGGTGCACCGTTACTCTCTGGTGTCATTTCAGGTGTGATCGGAGGGATTGTAGTTGGTTTTTTAAGCCATTCTAGAACAAGCGTTAGTGGCCCCGCAGCTGGCCTAGTAAGCCTCGTACTTGCAGCGACTGCTGCACTCGGAGACTATCGAACTTTTTTACTCGCTGTTTTTTTAGCAGGTTTCATACAAATGGGTCTTGGTTTGTTACGTGCTGGTTTTATTGCGAACTACGTACCATCCAATGTGATCCAAGGATTACTTGCATCGATCGGAATCATTCTCATCTTAAAACAAATACCTCATGCAGTTGGTTTCGACATCGACCCAGAAGAAGATTTTATTTTTTTCCAACGTGATGGAGAGAACACGTTTTCAGAATTATTTAATATTCATAAATATTTTTCCTGGGGTGCAGTAACAATCGCAATATCATCGTTAGCCCTTATGGCTTTTTATGATAAACTAAAGTGGAAAGGTTTACGATACATTCCTTCTCCTATTTTGGTGATTTTATTAGGTGTATTTTGGAATGAAGTATTCAAAACCAATTTCCCGAATTTTTATTTAACAGAAAAACATTTGGTCTCAATCCCAAGCGTAAAAACCTGGGAAAGTATATTTGCATTTCCAAACTTCAAGATGATCACGGACGCGGAAGTTTGGTATTTCGCATTTACAATTGCAGCATTTGCAACTTTAGAAACATTATTAAATTTAGATGCAGTGGAAAGAATCGACCCTCACAAACGCCTCGCTTCACCAAACCGAGAATTATTTGCACAAGGAGTTGGAAATTCGTTATCTGGACTCATTGGGGGTTTACCAATTACGTCCGTCATCGTGAGAAGTTCCGTAAATATTTATGCTGGCGCCAGTACGAAACTTTCTACAATTTTCCACGGAATCCTACTTGCTTTAAGTGTTGTTTTCCTAAGTTTTTCTTTGAATTTAATCCCTTTGTCTTCCCTTGCTGTGATTCTAATTGTCACTGGTTTTAAACTAACAAATCTTTCTCTTTACAAATCCATTTATAAAAAAGGGATTTATCAATTTTTACCATTTATTGCAACCATTCTTGCCATTATTTTCACAGACCTATTAACAGGAGTCCTCATTGGACTTTGTATTAGTTTTATTTTTATCTTAAAGAATAATTATAAAAACCCATTTTCCGTGGAAACTGAGAACTTAAATATTGGAGAAACAATTCGAATAGAATTACCAAACCAAGTTTCTTTTTTAAATAAAGCCTCTATCAAAGACACACTTTGGTCTTTGCCAGAAAATGCAAAACTCATCGTTGATGCATCTAATTGTAATTTTATAGACCATGATATTTTAGAAGTTTTGGAAGAATTTAAATCTGTTGTTTCGGTAGAAAAAAATATCCAACTCAACTTAGTTGGTGTAAAAGATAATTATGAACTAAGCGACCAAGTTCAATTTGTAAACATTTTAGACAAAGAAGCACAACAAAAATTAACTCCTAACGAGATCCTTCTGTTTTTAAAGAGAGGGAATGAACGTTTCGTGAAAGGAAAATGGTCTGAAAAATATTTCAAACACCAAGTGAATGCAACCGCCTTTGGCCAAAACCCAATTGCGGTTGTCCTTTCATGTATTGATTCTCGTACAAGTCCAGAGATCATTTTTGATGCGGGTCTTGGAGACATCATATCCATTCGCATTGCCGGGAATATAGTAAACCAAGAAATCCTTGGAAGTTTAGAACTTTCTTGCGCTAAGATTGGAACCAAACTGATTGTTGTTTTAGGTCATTCCAATTGTGGAGCCGTCTCTAGCGCCATATATGCTCTAAAAGATGGGAATATAGCAAGTATCACTAATAAAATCCAAAAGGCAATTGATGAGTCAGATTCCAGTTCTTTAAAAACAAAATTAGGGAATGAACATATCTTCAATCATGTAGTGAAGGCAAATGTCTTAAATTCGATAGATGAGATTTTAAAAACGAGTGAGTTTTTGAAAGAAAAAGTAAATGCCGGTGAATATAAAATTGTGCCAGCATTTTACGACACTTCTTCTGGGGAAGTTCAGTTTTTTCAGGAAATCAATACATAAGAACCTTTAAAAGAACTTCCCGTTTATAGAGGTTATACCTTGTGAACGGGAACAAACAATGGTTTGAAAGCCGAACGGTTGTAATACCCCAAAAATGCATTGGCAACTACGACAAAGATTCCTACAGCAAGACCTTCAGGTGCGATCATGATGTGGACTAAAAGAATATTCACAACAACGGGAGCAATGATGACAGACGCTAACGGAACGAAACGACCGCTTAAAAATGCAATGGCACAAACAAGTTCTGTAACTTTAATTAAGGTTAGTAAATAACCAGAGGCTTTGATTCCGTCATTAAACACCTTCATATTCCCTGTGATTTCTGGCTCTGGAACTAAATTAAACAATACAGCAATCGATGAAAACAGAAACAAAGCACCTAACAACAGCCTGACAACAATATATAAAATTTTCATTAAAATCTCCTTTTTCATTTCTACCATTGGAAACCTATGATTCAGAAAGTTACACCAATGAGAAAAGTTCCTTCCAAAATTAAACAGGTTGGGAACTTTTTTCCACTCACAATTTGAGTGAGAAGAACCAAAATGCACTTTTTTTTCCAATGAAAGGCAATATATTCCCCGGAATTTGGCATTTATGTTTAGGAATTCTGCATGAAAACCAAATCTATATTTCTCCTTTTTTACTTAGTTTTGTTCGAGTTTTGCCAGGGTTCACAAATGAAAGAGCCAACTTCGTTTGGTGAAAAAGAATTAAAAGTGCATTATAGACTCCAATACGAAATGGATCTTCCAGAGACAGTTTTGAAAGTAGGCCCCAATCTACAAATTTCTATCGGGAAATTCGCCCTGAATTCATTTAACCACGTAGCTTCCCAAGTATTCAATGTTAGTTCTTATAGCGCTAGAAACTTTAACGACCCATTGGAACCTGCATCCATCGTTCTCAGAAAAGTACAAGTAAATCGAACTCTTGTTTTTGAAGAAGGTTCCACCAAATTCCAACATGCAACATTTGCATCGATTGTTGAATTTTTATTAGTAAAAGAATCGGGGGAAACGTACCGAATTTTAGGAAAATCAGATCCCATCCATTCGAATAAAATTCCTTTCTCATCCGATGATACACAATCAGAGGAAAAAATTGCAAAAAGTATCCAGTCCGCCATCGAGATTGGACTCCGAATAATCATAGATGCGAAAAATGAAGAGAAAACCAATGCGAGTCGTTTGGTATTCCAATAATTTAGATAAAGTTTTGAGTTAGGAATCGTCCTTCAAGAAAAGTATTCGTATCTAGAAACATACATTTTTGGTAACAATACCTGTATTGTTTTCTGTAAAGCATGTATTAGGACAAAGATGTAAACTATGTATGGGTACTTTCAATCGAGGTATGAATAGGTCGGATAGGTAACAAAAGAGACAACTCACATAGGTAACACTTACATTGAGTATCGGAGGAAAATCCGATGCCTTGGAAGGAAACCAAAGTGATAGAAGAAAGAATCAAGTTTATAGCAGCTGTTAAAAGTGGTAACTGGTGTTTTGCGGATCTTTGCAGAGACTTTAACATATCAAGAAAAACCGGATACAAATACCTAAAAAACTATGAGTCTGAAGGCATTGATGGACTCAAAGACAAATCTAGAAAAAGAATCACCCAATCAAATGAAACTCCTGAAAAAGTCGTTCGATTGATCCTTGATTTACGTGAAGAACATCCTTCTTGGAGACCAAAGAAACTTCGTCCTGTATTGAAAGCTAGATTTCACAGGCTAAAACACATTCCCAGTGAAACAACGATCGGCAATATATTAAGAAAAAAAGGACTCATCAAACAAAAGAAAAAGCGACCAAGAGTGCCTCAGTCTCTTTTTCCTTTCTCTGATGTGGTTGCACCAAATGACGTATGGTGTGTTGATTTTAAAGGTCATTTTACAGTCGGAAATGGAGAGCGGTGTGATCCTTTGACAATCACAGATGCCCATAGTCGTTATCTTCTTGCATGCGAAATTTTAAGTAAAACGAATGTAGAACAAACAAAAGCAGTATTTGAAAGGGTTTTTAAAGAGTATGGACTTCCAATTGCTATTAAGTCTGATAATGGTGCACCCTTTGCGAGTAAGGCGATCGGTGGCCTCACGAGTCTTTCTGTTTGGTGGTTGAAGTTAGGAATTCGACCGGAAAGGATTGAGCCAGGCAAACCTTCTCAAAATGGTCGTCATGAAAGAATGCACCGAACTCTTAAAGAAGAAACTGCATTACCTCCAAGATCCAGTCTTAATGCCCAACAAAGATCCTTTGATAACTTCCGAGATGAGTTTAATCGAATTCGTCCTCATGAAGCTTTGGGTTTCTTAACTCCATCTAAAATCTACAAACCATCCATTCGTGAGTTTCCCAAAAAGATTCTAGAAGTTGCATATCCAACTCATATTGTCACTGATAAAGTTCATGAAAGTGGTTTTGCTCAATATGGATCCCATCGTATCTTCTTTGGGAATCCTTTTATTGGAGAGGTGGTTGGCTTTGAAGAGGTCTCTGACAGGCATTGTCGTCTTTATTTTGCGAACGCAATCCTTGGAATTTTAGATTTGTATACGAGTAAAGTGTTGAAATACCAAAGATTATTGTATAGAATTGATCAGTAAATGTGTAACCCATGTGAGTGATCTAAAGTGTTACCGATGTGCCTTTCTATACATCGATTCCCGAATCTAATGCGACATAAGATTGATTATGGGAAGTTCCTCACTGCATCACGTAATAATCTACTCGAAACACTAGTCGTTGCATCATCTTAAAATCTACTCCAAATTAGATAAGGAAACGATTCACTCATGTGCAGGTGATGTCCATGAAGCAATCGAAGATGGTGCGTTCTATGCTGGTTCAAGTGTTCAAAGAGAAATACCTTTGGGCTTCGAAAAAAGAAAAAAGCCTGATACTCGATCAGTTCGTTGAAGCTACTGGATTCAATAGAACTTACATATCAGCTATTTTAAGAAATAACAATACATTTGAATGTTGTTTCTTTTCTGTTTGCCAATTCTTAAAATTCTTCGAAATAGAAGTTTTCTCAATATTACCTATAACCCTTTGAATGTGAGAATACGGATATTGTCAAAATCACTTACAAACAATTGTTTGCCGACCAGATAAACTCCAAATGGATTTGAAATCTCGCCTTCTATTTCCTCAGATAGTTTCTGACTCAGTAAAAGGATAGCCTAACTTTTTATGTGTCAGATTGTTTTTACAATTTTATCCAAATAATTACCGAGATTCCCTAAATGTTGTTTTCCACCTTCAATGGCACCGTATTTTTTGTTGACTCTCTCTAACTCTTGTTTGCTGGAAAAAACTTGTTCCATGGTAAAAATTGTTCCATCACCAGATTTTTCAAAGATTATCCTAGATTCAAAATCAACATCCACATCACCATCTCCATCACCGATATGTTTGTAAGTGATTGAAATTGGTTTTTTGATGTCTAAGAATTGGATTTTATTTTTATAGTCATGCCCATCTGGACCATGCATCACAAATTCCCAAATACCACCGATGGAAAAATCTAATCTTATAATCGTTAATGTAAAACCATCTGGTCCCCACCATTCCGTTAAATGTTCCGGTTTAGACCAAACTTCGAATAATAATTCAGAATCTACATCAAAGTAACGTTTATAAATAACTCTATTTTTTTCTATAATTGTTTCTGTTTGGTTATTTTCCATTTTTGTTTTCCTTTTTTAATTTCATTACATAACGATCTAACCGATCCAAACGTTTCGTCCAAAGACTTTTGATTTCCAAAATCCAATCTTCCATTTCCTTCATACCTTCTTGGTTCAAACTATAAATACGTTTCTGCGCATCTTTTTTCACATGAAGGATTTTTGCTTCTTTGAGTAGTTTTAAATGTTGGGAAACTGCTGGAGGAGTCATTTGAAAGTTCTGACTAATTTCTGTTGAGCTAAGCTCCCCTTTTTTGGCAACAAGTCGAATAATATCTCTTCTTGTCTCATCAGCTAAAACTGCAAAAGCATTCATAATGTCTTTACTTAAGTAATATCTTAATTAAGTAAACTCTAAAATATATTCCAAAACAAGAAGACAATTGGAATTGAATGGTTAAAAACTCTATTAATGAGTTTGGTCAAAATTTGTTTTTTAAATCAGATTCGGAACAAGTGGATCGGATGTTCATTAATCGTATGATAGTTTTAGAATGAATCTGATTCTAAATCTTGGAACTGTTTTACCTTTTTCACCTTCTTTATGTTTTTTTAGTTGCAAATGTGAGCAGAAATGTTTGAATTCTGAACCAAGGATTAAAAACGGAACATTGTTCAACCCAATGAATTTCGGTGTTTTATAAAAAAGGAATCAAATGGCTAATCAAACTATCAGGGATCCAAAGGTCGTCATCATTGGCGCAGGTATGACAGGAATCCTCCTTGCAATCGAATTCAATCGTATGGGTGTTCATGACGTCACCATTTTAGAGAAAAAAAACGATTTAGGTGGTACATGGCGTGAGAACACATATCCTGGTGTCGCTTGTGACATCCCAGCACATATGTATACTTATAGTTTTGCACCTAACCCAGAATGGAGCCACAGGTTTGCCCATGGAGATGAAATCCAAGCTTACTTCAAACGTGTGAGTGATGAATTCAAAATCACACCAAAAATACATTTCAACGAAGCTGTAACAGAAGCATCTTACCAGAATGGAAAATGGACTACAAAATCTTCGAAAGGAAATACTTACGTTTCGGATTTTCTGATTTCAGCTACAGGTATCTTACACCATCCAGCAAAACCAAACATCCAAGGACTGGAAAGTTTCCAAGGAAAATGTTTTCACACAGCTGAATGGGACCATTCCGTAAATTTGGAAGGCAAACGCATAGGAATCATTGGAACCGGTTCCACCGCAGCACAAGTGATTCCTGAAATGATTAAAGTGGGAAAAAAAGTTTCTGTATTCCAAAGAACTCCACAATGGATTGTCAAAGTTCCAGATACTATCTATACGGAAAAAGACAAAAAAAAATGGAGGAAGGAACCAAATATCCTCAAACGATTTCATAAATGGTATACCTTCGCCGTGGAACAAACATTTTCCAAAGCAGTCATTGGTAAAAAAATCCCACATTTACTGATGAGTTTTTTATGCAAAAGAAATTTGCGTACATCAATTAAAGATCCTGTTCTCAGACAAAAACTAACTCCAAATTATCGGGTTGGTTGCAAACGTGTCATTGTAAATTCAACTTTTTACGATGCTATCCAAAAACCAAATGCTGATTTGGTGACGGAAGGAATCGAAAAAATCACTGAAAAAGGTGTGGTTACAAAAGACGGAAAACTAAATGAATTGGATATTTTGATTTTGGCAACTGGATTCCATCCTTTTAATTTCATGAGACCAATGAACCTAACAGGTGAGAATGGAATTTCCATTGAATCCGTATGGAAAAAGAAAGTGCAAGCCTATCGGTCACTTTTTATCCCACATTTTCCTAACTTTGTTTTGATGCTCGGACCAAACACTCCTATTGGAAATTTTTCTGTGATTGCGATGAGTGAAGTACAAACCAAATACGTTCTAAAAATCGTAAATGATTGGAGAAAAGGTAAATTCAATGCGATAGATGCGAAAGAAGAAGCATTACAGCGATTTGCTGCTTATCTTAAAAAAGGAATGGTTGGAACAGTTTGGCTCGGAGGTTGTCAAAGTTGGTATTTGGATCCGGATGGAGATCCGGCAATGTGGCCTTATACTTGGAGTCGATGGGAAAAGGAAATGAAGACTCCTGATTACCAAGATTTTAACCTAATCACAAATTAAACTTTTTATAAAATCCTAAACAACATTTTTGCCGGTATTTCTGAATGGAATACCGGTTTTTTTGTGAATTGATACTAATTTAAATATTTGTAAAATACTTCTGCCAGGAAGTACCCTCTACAATTTCTTTTAAAGTTGGCTTAAATGATTCAATGTCTTCTATTGAATTTTTTATCTTTGTTATTTTTTCTATTCGAACTTGTCTTGTACGCCCACCAACAAGTGTTGTAAAAACAACTTCCGCAGTATTATTCTCAATTCCTGGTGCAATTTTTTTTGATAATAACAATTGGTTCCCTTGTAAGTTCAATGCATCATCTGCCCACATACAATAAATAATACCAAGGATTGTGATTTCTTTTTCTTTCACTCGAAACTTAGATTTTTCAATAGAGGCATCATCCAAGACTATATATAAATCTGCAGTTTGATTTGAGGACTCGTTCTGCCTATAGAATCCAGCAATCGCGTATTCTCCTGGCTCTAAATTGAAAAATGTCACTTGGTCACGATTTTCAAATGTGGATTCAATCATTTCCATTTCTGCATAAGTTTTTTTGTCTTTTGATAGTTTGAGAATATAAACTTTAGTAGCAAATCGGTCTGGTACGAAAGGAAAGAAAATGGGAAGGCCAATTTTTAAGCTCATGGCACCTGATTTGTTTTGTATAACATTGTTACTTGGTTTTTTAACAGCCGTTACACACCCAAATGTAACAAGTAAAATACTGATAAAAAAAGAATTTTTGATTTTTTGATTCATAGAACCCAGAGTTTAGGTAACTGGTTCCAATCGTCAATTCCAATTCACATAATTTTCTTGTTATGTGGTAGCATTTATTTTTTTTTGGATCTAGATGGCTTCATCAGATGAAACAATAAGAATGTAAGGATTTTTTTTACCATCCAAATTTTGGATTATTGATTCTAAATCAACTAATTTTATACCAATACAACCTGACGTTGGTTTGGTTTCCTCCCACGGGTGTAAAAATATCATACTTCCATACCCTGGAATACTTGGATTCGTATTGTGTTCCAAAACAATAAATAATTGGTAATTCGAAGAATTCCACAAAGAAGTGGCACCCTTTTCTTTTTTACGGATCATTTGGTTATAATGTTTGGATGTGGATACATCACTCCAATAATCGTTTTTTTGTATTTGAGTGTATTCTAAATTTGGAATAGACCGTTTTGATCTTCCTAGAACTCTTTGGATCGGGAAACTTCCGTAAGGTGTATACCCATCCCCTTCACGTTTGAATTCTTTTTGGATGAGTCCACTCCTCCCAAACCGCACGGGAATTTTTTGGGAAAATTGTTTCCATTCACCCCCTTCCATACTAAAAAAATATAGTTCACCCTTCGTTTCCCCTGGCTTTCCCAGAATTAATATGATTTGTTCGGCATCTGAAAGGTTAGAGACTCGGTGGTTTTTTGGTTCGGATGCCAGCGTAACGGGAGTCGCAATTGCTAAAATCAGGACTAGAATCCGGAAAAATCTCCAATTTTTTTGAAAATACTGGTCGAATGCGGAAAATGGAGTGGAAATTTTTAGGGAAAACCAGGAAATTTGAGGGAAAAGAGTGGATTCCAAAGTGCCAAGAAGCAAGACCGCTCCCCCTGCTGGGCTCGAACCAGCGACCCAATGATTAACAGTCATTTGCTCTACCGACTGAGCTAAAGGGGAATCTCGAATCTGTGACCATGCTACGGAGAAAGCCCGCTAGGTCAACGAAAAAATTATGTCATAGCGACGAGAAAATTTGAAAAAATTCTAAAAATTCCGATCACTTGCTCTTAAAAAATAGATGTTTCCAACTTAAGATTCCCTCATTGTGACATAATCCTCTCCGCTCCTGGTTTGAGGAAAAAATAGAAATTTTATATGTTGTTTGAGATGGGGTTCTTGCATGAAGATTGAGAGGCATTTTACCAAAGGGAACAAGGGTTTATACCCGAATTTGACATGGGTTCGTAAGGACTCAAAAATTACGAATACTGACGGGTCGGTTGTGTTTGAAGCAAACGGCGTCGAAGTTCCCGATTTTTGGTCGCAAGTAGCTACCGATATCCTCGCGCAGAAGTACTTCCGCCGCAAAGGTGTTCCGAAGTATCTTAAAAAAGTCCAAGAAAAAGGAATCCCAGAATGGTTACAACGTTCGGTTCCTGATGATGAAAAACTCGTCGCTCTAAACCCCGAAGACCGTTATGTAGGAGAATCTGACTCCAAACAAGTATTCCACCGTTTGGCAGGATGTTGGACATATTGGGGTTATAAATACGGGTATTTTTCGGATGAAGATAGCGCTCGTGTTTTCTATGAAGAAGTTATCTTTATGCTCGCAAGCCAAATGGCTGCACCCAACTCTCCACAATGGTTCAACACAGGCCTCCACTGGGCTTATGGAATTGATGGAAAATCACAAGGCCATTATTATGTTGATCCAAAATCAGGAAAATTAGTAAGATCCGCTTCTTCTTACGAACACCCACAACCTCACGCATGTTTCATCCAATCTGTAGATGACGATTTAGTGAATGAAGGTGGAATCATGGACCTTTGGGTTCGTGAAGCTCGCCTCTTTAAATACGGTTCGGGAACAGGTACCAACTTTTCCAACCTTCGTGCTGCCAATGAATCTCTTTCTGGTGGTGGCAAAAGTTCTGGTCTTATGTCATTCTTAAAAATTGGGGATCGTGCCGCTGGTGCGATTAAATCCGGCGGAACCACTCGTCGTGCGGCGAAGATGGTTTGTCTTGATATGGACCACCCTGATATCGAAGAGTTCATCGATTGGAAAGTCCAAGAAGAGAAAAAAGTGGCATCCCTTGTCACTGGTTCCATTTTAAACAACCGACTCTTAAATGAAATTATGACGGCATGTGCTTCCGCCAAACAAACACTTGGTGAAGAAAAAGCATACGACCCAACCGCAAACGTTGAGTTGAAAAAAGCCATCCAAAAAGCAAGAAAAGCTTTTGTTCCTGACAACTACATCAAACGAGTGATTGATTTGTCTAGACAAGGTTACAAAGATCTACTTTTTGAAGAACTCACAACCGATTGGCAATCAGAAGCATACAATACAGTTTCTGGACAAAACTCCAATAACTCCGTGCGAATCACAAATGAGTTTATGGAAGCTGTAGAAAAAGATCTACCGTTCCACCTCATCAATCGCACAGAAAAGGATAAAGCTCGCAAAGAAGGTCGTGAACCAAAAGCGGCAAAAACATTACGAGCTCGTGACCTTTGGGAAAGAATTGCAAACGCAGCTTGGAACTCAGCTGACCCTGGAACTCAGTACCATAGCACGATCAACGAATGGCATACTTGCCCAGAAGATGGAGCGATCAATGCATCCAATCCTTGTTCTGAGTATATGTTCCTTGACAACACAGCATGTAACTTAGCTTCTGCGAACCTAGTCAAATTCTTAAAAGAAGATGGTACGTTTGACGTAGAAGCTTACCGTTACCTAAACAAAATCTGGACCATCATCCTAGAGATTTCTGTTCTCATGGCACAGTTCCCTTCCAAAGAAATTGCGGAATTGTCATACAAATTCAGAACATTGGGTCTTGGGTATGCAAACCTAGGTTCCCTTCTTATGATCATGGGAATTCCTTATGATTCACAAGAAGCGATGGCAGTTACTGGTGCGATTTCTTCCATCATGCACATGACATCGTATGCCACATCAGCAGAGATGGCAAAAGAACTCGGACCATTTGCTGGTTACGAAAAAAACAAAAACCATATGTTACGTGTCATTCGTAACCACAGACGTGCCGCATACAATGCACCAAAAGAAGAATACGAAGGTTTAACCATCACTCCTGTTGGAATCAACCCTTCTTTCTTACCGTCTTACTTACTCGAAGCAGCAAAAGAAGATTCAGACAGAGCCCTTGAGCTTGGAGAACAATTCGGTTACCGCAATGCACAGGTAACAGTGATTGCTCCGACAGGAACCATTGGTCTTGTAATGGATTGTGACACAACAGGAATTGAACCTGACTTTGCTCTTGTGAAATACAAAAAATTGGCGGGTGGTGGTTACTTTAAAATCATCAACCAATCCGTTCCTGTGGCTCTGAAAAAACTTGGGTATAGCCAAGCAGAACAAGATGCGATTGTAAACTACTGTAAAGGCCATGCTACATTCAATGGAGCACCTGGTGTCAACACTGCTCGATTGAAAGAAAAAGGATTCACAGAAGATGTTTTAGAAAAATTAGAAAAACAACTTCCTTTTGTTTTTGATATCCAATTTGCTTTCAACAAATTCACATTAGGTGAAGATTTCCTTGCCAAAACATTGGGAATCGACCCTTCCCTTTACAATTCCATGGGTTTCAATTTACTTGAAACATTGGGATTTACAGCAGATGAAATCGCACAAGCAAACGATTATGTTTGCGGAACGATGACCATCGAAAACGCACCATTCATCAAAGAGAAGGATCTCCCTGTTTTTGATTGTGCTAACAAATGTGGTAAATACGGAAAACGTTTTTTATCTTATCAATCACACATCCGAATCATGGCAGCGGCTCAGCCATTCATTTCGGGTGCTATTTCCAAAACCATCAACCTTCCAGAAGAGGCAACCATAGAGGATGTGAAAAACGCATACCTCATGTCCTGGAAGGTGATGATCAAAGCAAACGCTCTTTACCGAGACGGATCAAAACTCTCTCAACCGCTTAACTCCGTATTCCAGTTGTTAAGTTCCGTTGGAGAGGAGGAAGAAGAATTAAGTTCAACTTCCGCTCCGAAAACTGTAACAGAAGTTGCGGAAAAATTGGTGTATAAATACATTTCGGAAAGAAGGAAACTCCCTCACCGACGTGCAGGTTATACCCAAAAAGCGATGGTGGGTGGTCACAAAGTTTATCTCCGAACAGGAGAATACGAAGATGGCCAACTCGGTGAAATCTTTATCGATATGCATAAAGAAGGAGCGGCTTTCCGTTCCCTTATGAATGCGTTCGCGATTGCGGTATCCCTTGGCTTACAACATGGTGTTCCATTGGAAGAATTTGTAGAAGCATTTACCTTCTTCAAATTTGAACCAAACGGAATGGTATCTGGTAACCCACATATCAAAATGTCAACTTCTGTGATCGATTACATCTTCAGAGAACTTGCAATCACTTATCTTGGTCGATACGACTTGGCACAAGTATCACCAGAAGATTTGAGAACTGACGAAGTGGGAAGAAAAGCAGAGCCGACTCGAGAAACTTTGGGAAAGCAGGAAAGTAGCGCCCCTCGCACTCCGCTACAAGTGAATGCAATTTCGATGAAATCAGTTCTGGAAGACAAACCTGAGGTTGCCGTTGTAGCTGGTCAAACGCCACAACAACCAACCCAAGCACAGTCCGCAGCAGCAACACTTAAGATCATTGCAGAAGCAAGGACCAAAGGGTATACAGGAGATTCCTGTACAGAATGTGGTTCCTTCCAAATGGTTCGAAACGGAGCTTGCCTGAAGTGTATCTCTTGTGGTTCCACAACAGGTTGTTCGTAAAAAAAATCGAATCACCATCTAGATGATAAAAGACTAGATGGTGAATCTAAATGAGACCTCAATGAAGGGGTCACATTACGGATGAGGAAATAATAAAGAAGGGACCGAACATTCGGTCTTTTTTTTTGCCATAAGGTGTTTCCAATTAAAAGGGAAATTTGATTGGTAAGGGTACGCCTATAAACAATTTAGTGATTCATGATTTAGATGATGATTCATTAAGGAGTGGGAGCAGGTTCAATGGAACCATCGTCTGGTTTTGGAACTCCACCACCTAATTGGTTTAAGTTGGGAAGGTCTACTTTTGGAGCAGACAATGTACCTCGTACAGGGATACAAGTTTTCCCACCTTCTTGGGGTAATAAAGCTACCATCCCTACTAAATCTTGCCTTTCTTGCGCAAATTTATCAGTAAAAGAAAAACATACTTTAAGGTCCAATTGTGAAAACGAAATGGTATCGGCTAATCGAACCACACCTTGGAATTGGAATTTTGCCAGATTGGAATCAAGACTTCCTCTTTCGATGAGAAGTTTTCCCGATCGAATTTTGAAAAGTAAATTGGCTCTTCTGATATCAGTTCCTTTTAAAGAACCTAAAAATGGAATGTCCATCGATTCTTTGATTTTCCCACCAGAAAGTGTAATTTCCCCTTCCCCATTCCATTTGGTAATCTTTTCATCTAACGGAGACAGTCGAATTGGCAAATCTAAAGTTTGGATACCTACGGAAAGATCACTTCCTTCGAAACTAAAATAACCAATATTGACATCACCCTCTAAACGAGATTGTAGAATGCCAAACAATGAAATTCCAAGACTCACTTCTTCAGCTTTTAAAGTTGTACCTGTCGGGAAACTCATCACAAAACTATCAAAAGACTTACGCCCTATCATCGGAAAATGGATTTCCTTGGCATCCATAAAGATTCCGGTTTCTTTGCCTGTTTTTACTAGGATTGATCGTACAATCTCATTTAAAGGAAATATAAAAATCGTAAAAAGTAGAAATGAAACAAAGGAAATTGTGATTAATGTGAATACTTGACTTCGATTGACTTTGACATGTTCTTCATCGGAATCTTCTTCAAACAGTTCACTGTCATCTTCCAAAAGAGACTCTTGGATTGTTACATCTTCGTCTAAATCTAAATCTTCCTCAAATTCGTTTTCTTTTGCCATTTTATTTCCCTTTCGACAAACGACTGTAGGATGAAACCTTTAGATTCACATCGTAAATCTCTTTTTCGGCAAAAGGTTTTCGAAAACTAAGTAAGTCTACTTTTGCTTGGATTTGTTTATTTTTTTCAATATCGTAAACGAGTTTGATGATATCCTGTAACAATACAGATCGAAATGAAACATCGATGGTTATTTTATTATAGTCCTTTTGGATGACATTACTCGTATCCTTCATTGTTTGGACTTTGTCTTTTAGATTATAACGTACCAAAATTTGATCCAATTTGGAATACATTACGCTTACATCTTCTTCGCTGCCACCTGATTGAAGGCCCCGTAAATAATTGTATTCGCGGATCACACGATCGAGTTCACCCGCTTGTGATCTTGTTTCAAAAATTTCTTCAGACAATCGATTTCGTAAATCGGATAATAAAGTCACAATCGTATAAACACCGAGTAGTGAAACAAATCCAATGAGTCCAATGACAAGGACTCTTTCTCTATCATTCAAACGATCAAACATTAAGGTTCATCCTTTGGAGTCACTACATCCATTTTGATTTTAAAGCTGACTTTGAACTTGTTCACACCTGTGATGAGTCTTTTGTTTTGGATTTGGATATTGGTAAATTTTTCGGATTTTTCTAAAGCAGATTGGATGGTTCCAATTTCACCAAATTCATTCACCCTACCATAAATTTGGATTTCCTTTTCTTCAAAGTTAAACTGATCTAAAATAAAAGGTAAAACTTCAGGGGATGGAAATTGTTCGGTAGCTTCATTTAAAACATCGAGTACACTTTCTTGGGATAAAAACAAACGGTAAATTTCAGTTTTTTTCCGTTCTGCTTTTAACTTTTTATTAGCCGCGTCCAGTGGATCTTCGTCTTCCCCTAACTCTCCACCAATACTATTTTTGTATTTTTCCATTAATATCTGTTTGTTAGCTGCGATTTTACGTTTGTCTAAAATGATACCAATGATAAAAACACCAAACAAAAGAATGAGTGAAATAGTCACCAAAATGATGTGTGGTTTGAATGCTGCTAGTTTGAAGCGATTGGTATGGATTTTTTTCGCAAATCCTGTTTCTAAGAAATTCACTCGGTTTCGCGATTCAAAATGAATTCCAGTTGCTACAGCTGTTACAAAACTAGGATCATTGACTCCTAAAAATTCGTAACGACCTGTTTTAATTCCCAGTTTCTCTTCTAAATATCCTGTTAGACTTGGGTATAAACTAGCACCCCCTGAAAGTAAAATCAGGTTTGGTCTTTCTTGTTCCGGAAGTGAAAAAATACTATTCTCAACCTCATGGATGATTTGGTCAAGTTTGGCTAAAATGAATTTCCGAAGGGACTTTAGTTGGGTAATGCTTATATGAAACTGGTTTAGAAATTTTGTTTCATCTCCCTTATCAATTGCATCAAATAAAAATCCAACTGGTAATGACTCCTTTACAAGCCTTGCTTCTTCAAAATCGATTTTTAAAAGGTTTGAGATCTCTGCAGTTACTTCTTCTCCTCCAATATAAATTTGGCGGGTGTGCCGTAATTTTCCTTCATGGAGGACATTGAGAATGTTATACCGACCACCCAAATCCAATTGTAAAATAGATTTTTCAGCAACTAACAAAGGATAGTTTTTTGTGATTAAGGAGGAGAGCACAAAGGAATCTAAGGATAAACAACTTAATGTTAGATCACCCTTGGCAAATGGTTTTAGAGCTCGGAATAACTCGGAATGGTGTACATTAAATGTGATGACATCTGAATTTTCTTTTCCTGTTCTCCAAGTTTTACCAATGACTTCTAGTTCTTCCATTGGGTACGGAACTAAATTTTCCACTTCAAATGGCAAAACTTCTTGGATGGCTTTTTCTGATACCAAGGGCACGGTCAGGTCCCTTACAAATAAATTGTGAATTCCTAAATTGAGTAAAAAACGATTTTCTTCAGGGAAAAAACTTTGAATAAAACGAATGATATTGTATTCGAAGGGATCCCCTTCATTTTCATCTAGTTCCACGACGGGTAAACTTTCCGTCCTGAGAATGACTACTTTTCCTAAAACTTTTTTGAATAAAACACCTTTCAGAAAGGTAGAGCCGTAATCGATAGCAAGGTATTGGTCAAATGATAACATAATTAATCTTCAGTATAGTATAACATCTGGTTGTTGGTAAGATCAAATAATCCTGTAACCTTCCGAACCACTTTATCCTTAATAATCCCAACCCCAGTAATTTTGTAAACTTCACCCTTAGTTTTGATCCGGCCACCAGATACATCGGTTCCTTCCCCAGCCAGTTCCTTATACAAAGTGAGATCCCCAGTGGTTTTCACTTGGAACTCAGGTTCTGTCTCCAGATCTTTCAATTCTTTAATATAGCCTCCTTTCTGCAACTTGAGTTTCAAAATTTTCATGGCGGCTTGTTTGGTCATAAAATCGGAGAGGGAAATAAGGACAAAATAGGGAGCCGTATTGATATTAATTCGGTCATCATAGGAATCACCCGCAGGTAAATAAGCTGTGATATTATTCGAGAGCACATAATCCTTATCGGAACGAAGGGCCCTTTCCTCTTCCGTCATAAAGTCCTTCGAATTATTTTTATCATAATCCTTAGGTTTTAAACTCTCATACACCACGGAACGGTCGTATCCTTTTACATTCAAAAGCTCTGAAAGGGAATAAAAAGGCGCATTTTTAATCTTTCTTGGTGGACTCAACCGACTGTAATAATACTGCTCGGCTCCTCCCCCAGTTTCCGTATGGTTTTCGTCAATCCAATCCAAAATGGGAAAAATCATCTCTCGTTTCAGGCCAAATTGGTAAAACAAACGAGTGACCATTTCAATGGTCCTTTGGTTTGGTTGGTCGTCATAAATTTTCACAAGGGAGTTGATATTGATTTTGCCATCTTCAGGGCTCATCGTGTAATAAATCACGCCTCCCCCAAGTGGAATGGGAGGTGGGTCCATAGCAAGGCCTGACTGGTATAAAACTTCTTCCGGGATTTTTTTTAAAGCACCAACGGCTCCCATAAAACCAGCCTTCGCCAACATATGAGCACGAAACCCGTCCGCTTGTGCTCTCGCCACTCTATATTCAGTTGCAGCATCTTCAAAGTATTTTGATGCAGTAAAAAGGGAAGCCGTTCCTATGGCCATCACAAGGAGATAGACCATAAAACCTTGTTTCCATTCTTTATTTGTAGAGAATAACCGGATGCGCAAGTGATTCATATTTAACAAAGGCACTCCCCACTAATGATATAATTTCAAACCGAATGAGCCTAGGAATTTTTTTTGTGGTACGGGAATTCCAATCATCCACCCATTTGTCGCCACGTTCCGAAAATTTCATTTGGAAACTTTTTACATTTTCGAGTAACACGTGTTCTACGCCACCTTGCGTGGGAAAGTTATCAATCATCTCATCTTCTCGGCGAATGAGATAAGACAATCCTTCCATTTTTGGGTTGGGCATTTTGCGTAGATAAAAAGAAACTTCCCTGACAGACGCTTGTCCTTCTTCTTCTGAGTTCGGATTAGCAGTAGCAAACACAATCCGATCATTCCTTGCCCCTGTGACACCTTCTTGTTTTCCTACAAACAATATCCGTTTTTGGTTATCAATAAAATAAGTGCGAGAAAGTGTACCTCGAATGTTTTCCATTGCATATAAGATGTCTTTTCGGTTGGCACCTTTATTCGAAGCACCTTTTCTGGATATTTTATTGGCGGTATAAAACACAGAAAAAATTCCTGTAAAAATGACTGCCATGATCATCACAACAATTGAAATCTCAACTAAGGTAAACCCTTTGCGAAATGGAATTTGGTTTTCTTTATTCTGGAACCTACACAAAACATTCATTAGTATTTTGTGCTCCGGAATGTTTCTACAGTATATGTTTCTTTTTTGTTTCCATCCATATAAAATATGGAAACTTTCACTCGAAATACCTTTAATACTCCCCCAGTTTCAAAACTTTTTTTCTGGCCTCGTTTTTTCATAAGGTCACTGAGACCCACATCTTTATCACCTAACATATCTTTTGGTGCTTTTTTACGAAGTTCTTCAGCGTTAGGTCCACCTGCAAGTTTGAGTAAATCCATTTCTTCTTCTTTGATTTCTGTTTCAAAGGTATATCCCGGAAACGCATCTATGGAACCTCTGGAAGTATCTGTTTGCATGGTAGAGGAAGAATCCACTTGTGCCATTTTGATTTTTGCTAAGTGAACTGCATTCGAAAGTAAAACTGCTTTTTTTTGGTAAGAAATCCCTTCTGCGATCATAGAATAAGTATAGGTCATCACCATGGCCGCCATCGCCATTGCTATCGTAACTTCAAATAAAGTAAATGCAGAACGAAATGAATTAACGCGGTTGGGTTTTTGCATTAGGATCAATTTGTTCATCTCGTTCATCCAATCCATAGGAAATTTTGGAGATCGAATTTGTCTCTGGTTCTGGGAATAATTCTGTTTTATGGATTTTTATTTTTCCACCATAACGATATATTTGGATGGTTCGTTTGATTTCTGTATCAGAGCCTACGTATAAAAATAAATCGGTAGTTGTTCCTTGTGGGGTAAATACAATGCGAATTTTTCCTTCATTTTTAGGTTTTCCACCTAAGTCCCGTACACTGACGATTTTCGAATAAAAAGGAAGAGTGACTTTTTTTAAAATAGGTTCTTCTTCTAAACCACCTTCTTCTCGTTTGAGTAAAAAAAATTGGTATTCCCTTTTTTCGAAATCGTATTCAAAAAGAACAGCTTGGTTTGTGAGTTGGGATTTATTGTAACCAAATTTAAAGGATTCTTGTAATTTGACGGAGATATCTTCTGTGGATGGAATGATGAGGTTTCGTAAAGAACCACCAACAATCACCATAAGAAGTCCCAATATAGAAATGACAACGACGATCTCAATTAAGGTGAGACCGTCGCGAAATTTTCTTTTCCGTTTCGGAAATTGAATTTTATCGGAAAGCGGCTGGATAGTCATCAGGAGAGAGGATGTTAAAATCTTTGTTTTTTCCATCTCCACCTTCTTTTTTATCTTCACCTAACGTAAGAACTTGTGGGATAGATCCTTCAAATTTCAAAACATAGGGCGTTTTCCACGGGTCCTTCAAAACTGCTTTTTCCCGAATGATTGGTTCATAATCATCCCCAATTTTGTCATCGTCTGGTTTTTCAATTAAAGCTTGTAAACCTTGTTCTTCAGAAGGGTATTTATCATAAACTTCTAAATAACGTTCAAGTGCAGTTTTTAAAACCGCGCTGTCATTTTTCAGTTTTAGTTTTTTTTCACCTTCCCCACGGTTTCCAATACTTGAGTAAAGAATTGCCATAAGGGATCCTAAAATGAGCATCACCACGGTGATCTCGATTAGTGTGAGTCCCTCACGAATCTTTCTGTTTCTTCCTTTCATCTTCATAAACTCTACATCCCCTGGATTTCTTGAGTTAGTTTGTACATTGGCGTCATAATTGCCGCCATAATGGTAAAAATAATTCCACCCATTACAATGATCATCATAGGTTCTAATGATTGGGTCAAAGATTTTATTGCCGTATCGACCTCAGATTCGTAGATTTCTGAGAGTTTATTCATCATTTCGGGAACTTTGTCCGAAGCTTCCCCGGCACTGAGCATCCCTAAAACCATCTGCGGTAGAACTTGAGAACCTTGTAAGGAATCGGATAATTTGCCACCTTCTTTGATTTTGATGATAGCAACTTCAATTTCTTCTTTAAAAACAGTGTGACCTACCACATCAGATACTATATTGAGTGATACAATGAGTGGGACTCTGTTAAGGAGTAAAATGGATAGGTTTCTTGCAAAATTAGAAACTAATATTTTTCTAAGTAAGGTTCCAATCACAGGCAAACCAAGTAAAAACTTATCCCATACTTTTTTCCCATCATCAGAACTTTTCCATTTTAAAAAACTTAAAAAACCACCAATGATAATTGCTAGAATGAAATACCAATAATTGGTCAATACATAAGATAAAAAGATAACCCCACGTGTGAGAAGAGGGAGTTTGGCATCAAAGGAGGCAAATAATTGTTCAATTTGTGGGATTACGACCACAAGTAAAAAAATCGATACTCCAAGAGATAGTAAACCCATAATCATAGGATAAATCATAGCCACTTGGACTTTTGATTTTAGTTCAGAAGACTTTTCTTCAAGTTCTGCTAACCTATGTAAGGTGTTTTCATAATTCCCTGTTGACTCACCTACTGAAATCAAACTTGGGTATTGGTCAGGAAACACAGTTTTGTGTTTTTTCATCGACTCAGAAAGACTGGAACCTTCTGTAATGTCCGCTCGCATCTCGATCAAAACTTTTTTAAAATAGATATTTTCAACTTGGTCAATGATGGAAAGTAAACATTTATCTAGAGGGATCCCCGCTCCAATGAGAGTCCCAAGTTGTTTACAAAATAGACCTACTTCTTTTCTAGGAATCCGATATAACATTTTGGATAAAAAAGGAAACAATTCTCGTTCCTCTTTTTCCCGGTCTTCTTGGATGGATCGAACATAAAGTCCTTTCGACTTTAGTTTATTACGGGCTGCCTGTAAATTGACAGCATCAATGATGTTTTTTTCTTCTTTTCCTTTTTTATTAAAGGCAACGTAGGTATAAAGTGGCATAAAACTTATGAAACCCGAAGCACTTCTTCTGGAGTCGTAACTCCTTCAATGACTTTGTATTTTCCATATTCTTGTAAGGTAGACAAACCATTTTTAAGGGCAAGTTCCTTGATCCGATTTGCATCCGCTCCCTGTAAAATCGCACGTTTGATTTCATCATTCATGGTAAGAAGTTCGTATAAACCAGTTCGTCCCTTATATCCAGAATTGAGACAAGAACTACAACCCTTTCCACGATACAATACACCATTTTTTAATTCTTTTCTTTGGATTCCAAGTCCCGCCAAATCTTTGTCAGTTGGTTTGTAGGAAGTTTTACAGTCTTTGCAGATCACACGCACAAGACGTTGTGCCATAAACCCAAGTACGGAACTTGTGATGAGGTAAGGTTCAATTCCCATATCCACAAGCCTTGTCACAGCTGAGGAAGCATCGTTCGTGTGAAGGGTTGAAAATACTAAGTGACCTGTGAGGGAAGCTTGGATGGCGATCCTTGCTGTTTCTTCATCACGGATCTCCCCTACCATTACCACGTCCGGGTCTTGTCGTAAAATGGAACGAAGTCCCGCAGCAAATGTGAGACCAATTTTTTCATTCATCTGCATTTGGGAAATTCCATCCATTTGGTATTCCACTGGGTCTTCACAAGTGATAATATTTCTTTCTTCGGTATTGATCTCCGATAATGCAGAGTAAAGAGTCGTTGATTTTCCGGATCCAGTAGGCCCTGTAACTAAGATAATTCCATAAGGTTTATAAATGAGTTCTTTAAATTCTTTTAGGATTTGTGGGTTAAATCCCATGGTTTCAATCGAATACTTTTGATCAGTTTTATTCAAAATCCTCATCACAATTCGTTCACCGAATTGGCAAGGGATGATCGATACCCGCACGTCTACATCTTTACCGGCTAACCTAAGTTTGATCCTACCATCTTGCGGGAGCCTATTTTCCGCAATATTCAAATTGGACATGATTTTGATACGAGTGGATATTCCCGCCAAATACGATTTAGGCGGATTTAAAACTTTTTGCAAAACACCATCCACACGATACCTGACCACAACGGATTTTTCAAACGGTTCTACGTGGATATCGGAGGCTCTTTCTGAAACGGCCTGCGACAAAATCACATTCACCATTTTGATGATAGGCGCTTCATTCGATAAATCTAATGCATCGGATTCAAAGGCATCGGAGAGATCTCCGAAACTACCGTCCATCTCATCCATCATCTCTTTTGCTTCCGCAGTTGTTTTATCAAACTGCGAGTGGACGATGCGCATGATTTCGTTTTCTGTGGCGAGAACGAATTGGAGTTCGTATCCTTTTAAGAAGGAACGCATATCATCCATAGGATGGAGGTCTGTTGGATCACTTGTGGCAACAAAAACCTTTTTCCCTTTTACAAGGAAGGGAACAATTTTGGATCGTTGTACAAGTTTTAGTGGGATTTTACTAAAAATTTCATCACTGGCAACAAAATCAAGTTTGTCGTAAAACTCCATTTTATGGAGTTTCGCCAGTGCTTTTAAAATGTCGGTTTCGGAAGCGAGACCTTTTTTTTGGATGATGTGAGTGATGGGAAGGTTTGTTTTTTCCTGTTGTTTGGAAATGTCTTCTAAATCCTTAACGGTAAGGATTCCATCTTCTAAAAGAATCTGACCTAAACTTTTTCTCATCTCAGTTTCTTTTCTCGTTCATCCACCATCCTTTCTTGTTCATTTTTCTTTTGGATGGTCATACGATCCGATTTATCACGATCATCTAAGATGTGAGGTGTTAAGAACACCATCAAATTCGTTTTTCGATTTTGATTTGTGGTTCTTCTAAATAAAGTTCCGAGAAGTGGAATCTCCCCTAAAATTGGGATCTTTTGCACTTTCTTTTGTTTGTCATTGGAAAGGAGACCCCCAATTACAATGGTTTGTATGTTGTCTACAACGATGGTAGTTTTGATATCCCGTTTGTTAAAAGTTGGGTTACCACCTGTTGCTTCCGAAGAAATCCCCGCAACGTTTTTGATCTCTTGGTAAAGATCCAGTGTGATACGATTGTTTTTATTGATGTGTGGAGTGAATTTTAGTTTAATCCCTGTTGGGCGGTATTCAAAGTTTGCCACAGTGACGGCATTATCTCCACCTAAACCTGCGTTTCTATTTTGGGTACGAACTGGAACGTCCTGGCCCACATTGATCTCTGCTTCCTGGTTGTCCAAAGTCAAAATTTGGGGAGCAGACAATACATTGAAATTTTCATTGGTAGAGTTTGCGTTTAAAATACCAATGATCTGTTGACCACCGCGCCTGATAAACCCAAGGGAGAATCCAGAGAGAGTATTTACGTTTGTGGGACGACCATTTTTATCAATCACACCACCTTGCGCCGCAAGACCTGTGTTAAACTGCCCATAGGCAAGTTCTTGGTAACGCCAATCGATACCAAAATCATTTAAGTCTGTGGAACTAAGCTCAACAATGAGTACTTCAAGTAACACCTGTTTTCTAGGTGTGTCTAAGATCTTGATGATTTTTTTAATTTCTTCCCACTCTTGTGGGGTTGCTGTGACAATAAGCGAGTTCGATTCTTTATGAGCAACTGCTTTGATTTTGTCTTGTTTGCCTGGAATTTTTGGAGCTTGTGCGGCAGGTTGTGGTGGAGCCTGCTGCGGTTTTCCATCTGGACCCGCTTCCCCAGGTGGCCCTTGTGCCGGTGCAACAGGCGCATCAGGCATATCCAATTTCACGAGAATGGCAGCGAGTTTTTCTGCTTCGTTGTATTCCAAAGTGTAAATATGAATGTCACCCGCAGAAGAGATAGATCCTGGCCCATCAGCTCTTACATCCAAATTATCAACTAACTTAAGTAATTTGTTAATATCAGCAGTGGATCCAGAAAAGATAAGAGTATTTTGGTTCTTAGGAATGATGATATCAGTATCAGGACTTGTCACTCGTTTGAGAATGGGTTCGAGTTCAATCGCATTCGAAAATTCTAAGGGAACAATTTGTGTGATGGTTTTGTTTAAGGCAACTTCCGAATCAGAAACGGGATCCTTTCCAATCCTAACAATTTGTGATTTGGCAAGGGCATCTTTTATTTTCACAACCTTAATAAGATCGTTTTCTTCTATTAATCCAAATCCTTGGGTTTCTAATACGGACTTCATAAATCCATACGCATCTTCAATACGAACTCGTTTTTGAGAGATGATAGTGATTTTTTTACCTTTGACGGCATCATCAATTAAGATGTTTTTTTTGATGATAGCACTCATTCCCATTAGGAAGTCTTTGAGTTCTGTGTCTCTCCAATCTGCTGTGAAACTTGCCGGTTCTTGAGAAGTTTTGGTTTTTGGTTTCCCTTTCTCTTGTGAGAAATTGGGTGTCACAATTAAATAAAGGCAAATACAAAGTACAACGAATGGGAGACGATTTCTCATTTTAATTCCGAATGATAAATTCATATGTGATAATTTTGCCTTGTCGTTCTAAATCCACTGTAATTTTCGGAGCCTGTTTGATCGAACCCCAAATTTCCAACATCTTCTCTGTTTCATTGAGTGGCATACCATTGACACGTTTGATGATATCTCCACCCCTCGCGCCAAGCGAATAAAAGACATGGTCTTTTGCCACTTGATAGATTTTGTAACCCTCGATCTTTCCGTCTACCAAATGAGGGCCAAATCTAGCATTTTTGTAGATGGTATTCGGGTCTTTTAGTTTCCGATTCACGTCTTCTCTGGATAGAACTTTTTGAATGGTTTGGCTAGAAGGACCTAAATTGGATATAGCAGCCGCATCTTTTGGTCGGATCCTTTCTTTTGCTTGGGCCGGTGTTTCTCCAATATTAACACGAAGGCTAAGGCCCCCTTTTTTTAAGACCACATAGTGCTGTTCAATGGTTTGCACTTTATAACCACCCACCATTTCCCCTACACCAAATTCTTCAGAATCGTTGTTTTGTTTTTCACGGATGGTCACGCGAGCAAAAGACCAGTGGCCAGACAAAGTCCCTGTCACAAGCATTTGGTCATCATCCCCATTGTCCTGAGCGATTTCAGGGTCCAGTGGACTACCGTCCGCACCACGTTTTGTGGCATCGTTTGGATCGAACACTTGGCCACGGATGAGATTGCCTGTGACCATATCTTCGTATGTACTAACAGCGAGGATCACTTCTTGTCTGGTTTGTTTCGGGCGGATTTGGCTCCCAACATTCATCCCCGATTCCGTGGAAAATAATAAAAGCAGAACCAGTTTCAGTAAATAAGCGAGAGAAAAGGAAAATAATAAAACAACCGGAATCAATGTTAAAAACTGACTCGATTGGATTCTTTGAAGGATTAAATTCATGCTCCCCACTAATCGGAGAAATACTCCGATTACATTCCGGCTACTTCAGATTTGGGAAGTTTTGTCACATGTTTTTCAGTCATGCCGAGAGCTGATTCAGGATTCATAATTTTCCCGTTTCGAAACACTTCAAAATGCAAATGTGCCCCCGTTGCAGTACCTGTACGTCCGACAAGTGCTACCACTCGGCCCATCTTCACCGTTTCCCCAACCTCAACTAAAATCTGAGAACAATGGGCGTAAACTGTTTTATACCCATTTTTGTGTTGGATGGTAACGGAATTTCCATATCCACCGTTCCGGCCAGTAAATACAACTTCGCCGTCCGCAGCAGAAAGGACAGGTGCCCCTACTTTGGCTGCTAGGTCAAGCCCAGAGTGATACACACGGTTGTACTTGTTGAATGGATCCACTCGCCGACCAAATCTTGAAGTCACACGGCTTTGTGGTACAGGTAAAATAAAAATCTTTTTTAAAACCACACGGGAAGAGGAAGCATTTTTCACTTGAACAGGGACTTCCAAAACTTGGCCAATTTTCAATTGGTCACTTGTGAGTGAATTTGCTTTTTTGAGTTTCGCAACATCAATGGAAAAAGAACGAGCAATCTTAGATAAATTGTCTTTTTTTTGGACTGTATATTTTTTCACAACAATCCCCGACTCGTGGACCACTGTATTACTCACCACAGGGGAAATATCTATGTATTTCGGAAGGTCAAGAGAAGCAAGCTCCACTTCTTCTTCTTCCCCATTTTGGTTGATCCCAACAGTGAAGAGTTTGTGGACTTCTTGTTCTTGGGATTGGTTACTAAATATGCGGAATACAGTGGAATCGCTGGAAGGAAGGCTTTGGTTAATTTCTTCATGCAGTTTCTGGAAAGGATTGGCAAACAAACCAGTGCCCGAAACCAAAAGAAATAGGAATGTTAAGTGCCTGAAGACCTTCACAGTTATTTTATCGGGAACTAAACCGAAGATTCTTGAATGAGAAAGAAAGAAAGCTGGAAAATCAAAATAATAAGACAATGAAAACATCCCAAACCTTTATTTCTTTGTTTTTTTGGCATTTTGTTCGACGAGAGTGAATTTTTGGTTCACCCACTCTTCCACATCTGCCAAATCATATTCTCTCTTTTTCACATCATCATTGATGATGTAATCTGCTAGTTTCCCAACAGATGACTCACGAGTCTCCTGGATTGGGTATACTTTCAATTTTAAAAGAGAGGGAGTCGATTCGATGTAGATCTTAACGAGGGTCCCTTTTTTCCAAACATCGGTTTGAGAGAATTTGATCTCTTCCCGAAGGGCATAAGTTTTCCCATCATAGAATTCATTAATCTCCCTTAACTTTTCTTTTTTGATCAACCGTTGTGAACATTGGCTGAACACAAGGAGAAGAACGAGGGGGATTACACGAATGATACTACAAACCAAAGCAAACTCTCAGGAAAAGTCACCATGATGCCTTATTTATGAAAAGTCTTTTTTATTTTTTAAACCAAAAGAGATGTTTTGTGACCCCTTTCGTATGTGAGCCCCAAACGAGCAGAAGTTGGAAGTTTGATGTATGAATGGAATGGAACAAAAGAAATCCAAGTGGAGGTTGGGATCAGACGGGGATTTCCCCATTTTCAAATCTTAGGAAACGTCCCACAAGAAACAAAGGAGGCCAGAGATCGCATTCGTTTGGCCATAGAAGCCTCTTCCTATGAATTTCCTATGGAAACCATCATCATCAACGTCAAACCCTCCCACACACAGAAAAAGAAGGTATCACTGGATGTGGCGATGGCCGTTGGTATCTTAGAAGCAACAGGACAAATTCGAAAACCAAATCAAAACATTCTGTATTTGGGAAACCTGGGACTTGATGGAAGCCTTGTTGGTGGAAAAGAACTTTTACCTTATTTATGGCAGAGGGACAAAAAAGAAACGGATGTAATTTGTCTGCCTGAATCATTAGAAAAAGACTCCATTCCAGAAGGTAAGTATTATTTTCTATCGCACTTACAAGACCTAGAAATGATTTTTGAGCAATCACCAATTGTAAAATTCCAAACCATAGATACGAATGATTCTTTGCAGTGGGAAGTTGTACATTTGGATCCGTACCAAATGAATGTATTCCAAGGCCTGCTTTATTCTTTACTTGGAAACCATCATAGTTTATTACTTGGAAGTCCAGGAATTGGGAAAACCATGTTACATCGGTTACTCGATACTCTCTTACCACCAAACAACACTGCAGGACAAAAAGGAATGGGCATTTGGACAAACAAAGGAGAGTTTGAAGCCCCTACGAACAAACGTCCATTTCGATCCCCCCACCATTCCACAACAGAAGTTGGACTACTGGGTGGCGGACTCCCCTACCAACCTGGTGAAATCACAAAAGCAGAAGGTGGAATTTTATATTTAGATGAAGCCCTTGAATTTAAGGATCGAATTTTAGAAAGTTTAAGGATGCCTATGGAAGATTCCTATTTGGAAATCACAAGGCTTAACGAAGTCACAAAAATCAAAACCAATTTTACACTTTTATTATCATCAAATCCATGTCCATGTGGGAACTACCATAGCCAAAACCATTGTCATTGTTCCTTACAAAAAATCAGGTTGTATCTGCAAAAAATCAGCGGTGCTTTTTTAGATCGAATCACAATCTTCCAAACTTTATTTGAAACAACAACGGAACGTAACATCCGTTTGGAGGAAAACAAATTAAAAGAAATCATTTTAGAGAGATTCGATTATAGAAAGGAAAGAAAGATTCCTTCCGAAGAAACATTGTCTGTGTTGAAACAGTTGGAAATGGGTAAAGATACAAAACAACTTTCCCTACGAAAGAAAAAACAAATTGTTTCTCTCGCAAGGACTATTGCAGATTGGAACCTCTCCCCTAGAACAAAGGAAGTACATATTCAAGAGGCTTTGGATTATACTTTGGGATACCAGTGGATTTATAGCCTAGGATGATTATTTGGAAATAAAATGTGAAATTTCCATAGCAATCTTATTGATCGCATAATCCATATAGGCAGGGTCATCGATTTTTTTCTTATAGGTATCGAATTTTTTTTGGATGGTAGATGCCATACCTCTTTTGCGTAAGAGTACAGGATCTGGTCCAAATTCATCGGTTTCTGCTAAATTCCCAAATACACTAAATTGACTCATGTGGTTACTTCCTTGTAACAATCAAACTCTCATCCTTGAGAGCGTTTCCCTTATGGGATACAGAACCAATCGGTTCGGTTCAAAATTCCCTTGATGAAGTATTTAGAAGATTGACGAATAAAAACGAACTTCCTTTTTTTCGGTGATATGGAGCAAATTAAAGCTAGGTGTTAGGTGGTATAAAGCAGGAAATTCCTGAATCAAATAGAAATATACCTTCCGCATTCGGTCACGTTTTGTCTCATGAAGGCATTCTTTTGGATGATAACCATTATTTTCCTTCCAAGTTTTCACTTCGGAACAATTAAGGGTATCGTTCTCTAAACTAATTATGTCAATTTCTCCAATTCGTTTTCTATAATTTTGAAAAAGGATGGTATGACCAATGGAACGTAAGTAAGAAGCGGCTAAGATTTCTCCTGCTTTGCCAATGGATATTTTTTGCATGGAGAATACACCTCTCGCCGATTCCTAATAAATTTGTGAGAATGGAATGGCTTGTTGGATGTACAAATTCAAATCTTTCATAAGATCCACAAACTCTAAATGTTTTAGGCGTTTTCCATCTGCATCTTTTGTCACTCGCACCACAGGCCTTAGTGGTTTGTCTTTATTGGATTCAATGACCATTCCCATTCTGAGGTCAGAAAGTACAACTCCGGATCCCACAGGGAACATAGAAAGTTTATTTAAAAAGAGACGTACCATTTTTAAATCGAATCGGTTCACATTTTCACTGATCATGATCTTCATCGCTTCATACGGAAGTATGGCAGCACGGTAAGGTCTTGGGTGGATCATAGCCGCAAATTGGTCGGCGATCATAAACACCTTGGTGAGTTCTTCAATTTGGTTGGCAAGGATACGTTGTGGGTAACCCGATCCGTCTACAGCTTCATGGTGTTGTAAAGCAACAATCGCTAGTGAATTTTTTAACTTTAACCTTTGGGTGAGGATTTGGTAACCAGTCACGGGGTGGCGTTTGATTGTCTTAAGATCAAGTTCAGTTAGGTTTCCTTTTTTTTCCGAAACTTCTTCGGGAACAGTCACCATTCCAATATCAGCAAAAAGGGAAGCAAGTGCCAAATCAATGAGTTTGGGTCTTGAAAATTCCAAAAAGTTTCCAAGCATCACCGAAAAGAATGTCGCATAACAGATATGAGTGTATAAATAATAACCTGAATGGGAATGGGATAAAAGTAGGATGGGAATCTGTGCGTTTGTTTTGGTGTGGTCTGCGATTCGTTCTGCAATTTCTCGGAACTCTCTAATCTCCGTATAACGACCTTCAGATGCTGATTTGTATGTTTTTTGAACTAAATCAAAACAATCTTTAAAGACAGCATTAAATTCTACCTTCGATGTATTGGTTTTTTCGAGTAGATATTTGTACCGAGTGGAATTTTCATCATCTTGGTAAAATGGAAGGTTGGTATCAAAATAACCTGGACCACTAGAATTGGAAGATTTGTCATTTTGATCCGCATTTACTTTTTCACCATCAGTTAGGATAAATGTAATCCCAAATTGGACGAGACGGTCTAAGTCTTGTTGTGTGATGGGTTGGTCAGCTCCAACAAAAACAGTGTCCTTATCAAGGTAAAGAGACTTGGTAAACTTAGAACCAGCCTCTAAGTCACGTATGGAGATTTTCCGCATAATTGCGTAAATCTTAGTAAGAAGCTTAGAAACTTCAATTGTTTTTCTTTTCTCTTTCTAAAACAAGGATGCGGAAGACTGCGGCAACGACTTCATACAATTCTCTTGGAATTTCTTTCCCATTGGGGAGATGTGCTAGGGTACTTACCATAACCTCATCTTTTACAATGAAGACACCCGCTTCTTCCGCAATCCGAACCAAGTTGTTTGCGAGAATCCCTTCTGCCTTTGCAACAATTTTTGGAGCAAAATTTTCCTTTGGGTTATAAGCTAGGGCCACCATTTTCTGTTTCATCTATAATCCCCGTTATAAGAAGATTCAATCCAATCCTCAAAACGCATCTCTCCAATTTGAGGGAAGTCCCGTATTAATTCCTGTAACCTCTGTTTGAGGGACTGTGAATCCGCTTGTGTTCGTTCTTCTTCCAACCCATGAGTCACAAATTCGACGCGAACAGGTTTTTTCAGGTCCGGTTCATAATAAAAAAGTATCCCAAAGGGTCCAAATCCTTCCGCTTTCCAAAATACATAGAGTGTGAAACCTTTTTCGCTTGGTTCCATAACCATTTCAACATTCTCATTCCTTTCACGGGTGTGATAAGAAACAAAATTTGGATCCTTCGATTCAGAAAGAAGGTAATTCCAAATGTTTTTTAAAGAGCTAGTTTCACCTGAATGGGTATCACTACCACTATGTTTTGTAAATTTTTCCCAACGAGACAGTTCCTTTGTATTTTGATGAATGGACTGATTTGTAACAAATTTCATTTCGTTTAATGAGAGTTTCTCAGATGGATGAAACTTCAGAGGGGAAATCGATTCTGTTTGTTTTTGAATTTTTGGATTGGAGTTTGGAGGCAAACGGCCGTTTGTTTCAAGTTCAGATAATATCGGTTTACCAATCGACCTTAGGAATTGCGAGAGGGAAGTTCCAGTCGGATTAAATGGGGAAAAGAGAGGGCTCACTCCCTTCCCTTCGGAGAAAATCACAAAAACTCAACCTGTGGATGGGAGAAATTCCGAGTTTTCTTAGGGCTTCCCTGTGTTCTTCTGTTCCATACCCTTTGTGTTTGGCAAATCCATACCCTGGGTACTTTCGGTCCATTTGTTCCATATATTCGTCTCGGTAAGTTTTGGCAAGGATCGAGGCTGCTGAAATCGAAGGCACCAAATCATCACCTTTAGGAATCGAAAGGTAACCTTCGATGGGGCTTGAGAGTTTTAGTTTGTAATTCCCATCCAAAAAAAGAAAGGGGCTTCGTTCCGGATTTGAATTGGGATCTTTTTGTTCGGCTGGGGACTTGAGATCGGATGAGGATAGATTTCCTACATTTAGGTTTTGGGAAGGAGGACTTAGAATTCCATTTGGATGCGTCTGCCTCTTCAGTGAACTATCCTTCGGCAATGCACGGCCTATTCCGTAAAAGATGGCTTGGTTGATATTGAATTTATCGATGAATTTCGCACTGACAAAGGAAACATGCCAATATCGGACGTATTGTAAGATTTCCTTTCGGAGTTCGAGACGTTTGGGTTCGGGGATTTTTTTGGAGTCGCGGAGGCCTTTTAAGATCTCACCTGACTGGATTCTTTTTAGCGTATCAAGTTCGAAGGAAACACAACCAACAGATACTGGACCTGCAAGTGTGCCACGGCCAGCTTCATCAAAAGAGAAAGTGACTAATTCGGGGATTTGGAATTCAGGAAAAAACGGCCGTTTGATGGCCGTTAGATCGAAAGAAATTATGCGCTAGGTGCTTCTGCAGTGGCTGCTTTCGCTGCCTTAGAAGCTTCGTCCTGTCTCTTTTTGTCTTTGGCAACAATTGCTTGTCCGCCTTTTCTTTCTTTGATACGTCCTGCTTTTCCTTTTTTATCACGGAGATAAAATAGTTTCGCACGACGAACAGATCCTTTCCGAACGAGTTCAATTTTTGCAATTCTTGGGCTATGAAGTGGGAAAATCCTTTCCACTCCGATATCGTAAGAAACACGTCTTACAGTGAAAGTTTTGCTTTGCGATTTGTTCGCAATGGAGATCACAACACCTTCGTAAACCTGAACACGTTCTTTTCCAGATTCAACGATTTTGTAGTGAACTTTTACAGTATCACCAATTTCGAAATTAAGTTCGTTCTTTGCTTCGCCTGCGAGTGCTGTTTCTAGAATCTGATTCATGGCTTCCTCTAAGAATGATTTCTTGTTTTGCGGTTTTTTTGCCGCCATTTCCGGATCTCTTCATGATGTCCACCGAGGAGCACATCTGGAACAGTCCAACCCATAAAATCATAGGGTTTTGTATACTGGGGGTATTCTAATTCTTCCGTTTCGTTGTGTGATTCTTCGAGAAGGCTTTCTTCCTTCCCTAAAAACCCCGGTACAAACCGAGACAGGCAATCTGCCACAACGAGAGCAGCTAAATCCCCCGATGAAATAACATAGTTTCCAATGGCCACTTCCCTGTCAATTAAATGCTCCGTAACACGGTGATCGACTCCTTCATAATACCCCGAAACCAAGGTAAAGGTATCAGAAGATTCAAAAATTTCACGAGCCAAGGTTTGGTTGAAAAGCTCCCCCGAAGGACTGAGTAAAATGACCTTTCCCTTCTTTTCCCCAAGGGATTCTAATGCGCGGTAAATGGGTCCCACTTGCAATAACATACCTGGTCCACCACCGTAAATGGTATCGTCTACCTTTTGGTGTTTGTTGTCGGCAAAGTCTCTCAAGTGGACGGTGTTGATTTCCACTACGCCTTGTTTTACAGCTTTGCCAGGGATCCCTGTATCAAAATACGATGTGATCTTTTCTGGAAAAAGGGTGATGAAATTAAAGCGCAATCCACTGCTCCCATTGGATCATCTCAATTGTTTTTGCTTCTAAATTCCAATCTCCCACAAATCGATTGAGGAAGGGAACAAGAATGGTTTCTCCTGCGCCAGAAGTGGGTTTACATTCTAAAATAGGATGAGCTGGGTTATCGATGACGTCAGTGATTTTGTATCCAAGAGAAGATCTTGTTTCTTTGGAAATGGTTTCGAGACCAATCAGGTCTTCTGTATACACTTCCCCATCTTGTGGTTTTGGAAGGTTTTCCTTTTTCCAAAGAATTGAAAAACCACGATACTTCACAACCGTCTCTGGTGTTTCATACCCTTTGATTTTTACGAGAAAATGATTTCCGTTGGATTTGATTGATTCAATTTCAATCGTTGTGGTATTGCCAAGAGGGTCTTGGATGGTGCATGTAGTAGGAGCTTTCAGGGAACTCAATGTTTCCCCTTCTGTGAAAACTTTGATGAACCCTTTGATACCATGTGAGGATCCAAAGACCCCCACTTTTACTAAACTTGGTTTAGTCGACAATTTCTAAAGTATAGTTTTTGCCTTGTTTGGTTCCCGCGGCTTGTAACACCGTACGAAGAGATTTTGCAATCCTTCCGTTTTTTCCGATCACCTTACCGAGGTCTTTAGGAGCAACCCGAAGTTCGATCACAGTTTCTTCCTCTCCGGGTACTTGGTTGACTGCTACCTGGTCTGGTTGGTCAACGAGAGATGTCACGATATAACGAACTAAGGAATCCATTTACAGACTAACCTTTGAATTTTGACCAAACGTCGTCTTTTTTCAAAAGAGCAAGAACCGTGTCAGTTGGTTGTGCGCCTTTTTTTAACCAAGAAAGCGTTTTTTCTTCGTTGAAAGTTGCTTTTTTCACAGCAGAAGCAGTTGGGTGAAAGTGACCAATCGCTTCGATGAATTTTCCATCTCGTGGAGCGCGAATGTCTGCTGCAACAATGCGATAGTGCGGGTCTGCTTTTGTTCCCGTTCTTTGTAATCTTAATTTAACCAAGGAAAAATACCCCTTTTCTAGCGAGTTTTTTAAATAGGGACGTTCTGTCAAGAGCGAGTTCTTGCACTTGCAGCCAGTTCCTTTAATTTTTTGCCCTGAGCATTCGGATCACCTGTTTTGTAGAGCCCAGAGCCCACAACTGTGATGTCCACACCCAGTTTTGCGAGTTCTTCCATATTGGATTCGTTCACTCCCCCATCCACTTCGAGTTCGATATTGTAGGGTTTTGTGAGTTTGCGAACCGCAGCGATTTTCTCAAACCCCGATTTCACAAAGGATTGTCCATAAAACCCAGGATCCACTGTCATAAGAAGCACGAGGTCTAGATAGGGCAAAATTTGCGAGATGGATTCGGGTGGAGTTTGGGGATTTAAGGAAACACCCACTTTGATTCCAGCCTTTCGGATCTCTTCTGCAAGACGCACGGAGAAATTGGTCGTTTCAATATGGAAGGTAATGCAATAAGGTTTTAGGTCAAAGTATTTTGGAACATGGAGTTCGGGGTTACTCACCATTAAGTGGACATCGAGTGGGATGTCAGTGTGTGATTTCACTTCTTTTGTGAAGGCTTCCCCGAAGGAAATCTGAGGTACAAAATTCCCATCCATCACATCAATGTGGATGAGATCAATATTTTCCTGTTTGTAAGTAGGAAGTTCTTGGGAAAGACCAGTGAGTTTCGCGGCAAGGATGGATGCAGAAATTTTCATCTTAATAGGTTCCTTTTAATTTCCAAACTTTAGCTACACCCGTTTCTTTTCCCACGAGAGTGACTTTTGTATTTACGGAACGATGGATGACAAAACGAACCATTTCATCTTCTTTGAGAGATTGGCTTGTTAGAATTTCTTTTTCGATTTCCACGTCTTCTCCAGGCTTCGTGTAACTTACCTTAGCTGAATAGACATCATCGTCGTCAATTTCGTATTCTAAAAATTCATAATCTTGCACAAGTGACGCTGATGGTTTTAGATAAAATGCTCCGATTTCGGCACCTGTAGGTTTTAATTCAAACGAGGAAACAAGTCCATGACCATCACGAAAATCAGGTTTTGTGGCTTCTTTGATTCGATACGGAATTTTTTTCCTTTGCAGATAGTCTATGGCAAAGGGAACAGGGGTTCCAACTAACTTGGATTCATCGGACCCATCTTTTAAACTTTGGTTGGATTTTTTATCCGAATTTGATTCTGTGACAAGAAGGTAAATTTTTTCGCCGGAATGGGTTTCTTTTCCAGGAGCTGGGATTTGGTCAATGATGGTGTCGGCAGGTTCATCTCCCACAGCAGGCACATACGTGATCCCACCAATTTGTAAGGGAACATAGACTTCCCCAGATAATACTTTTTCTAAAATGGCTTTTGCACGTTTGAGGTCTTGTCCTTTGACATCGGGGATCGTCACTCGGTCAAATCCAATGTTTACGGTAAGGTAAAGTTTGGATCCAGCTTCTACTTCTTTTCCCGCATCAATGGATTGGCTTAATATGATCCCATCTGTTTTTTCTGGGATTCGTTCTGATTCTAATCTCACTTTGAGTTGCAAACGTTGGAGTTCGTTATGCACTTCGATGTAGTTTTTCCCAATCACATAAGGCATCATCACCTTTTGTTCTTCTTTGGTACGAACCACAACAACCAGGAAGGCAGCGACAAAAAATACTAAAAGTCCCAAGGAAACAAATAGAACATAACCACTGTAAGGTAAAATTTTAAGAAACTTTTCTTTCACGTAAATGATTCTCCGGCCAAAACCCGCGCCCCATTAAAAAATTCAAATCCCTTCATGGGTTTTTTCCCTTCGGGTTGTAAGGTATCTATACCAAGCAGGTTTCCGTCTCCACAGAGGCAGAAAAGCCTTTTTTTCTGGTGAAGAAAAAAGGAACCCGGTTTTGTTCCCTCGGGGATTGGAATGGGTTCAAGGCTCGGTTCGAGCAAAAAGGAAGACACAAGGATGAGTTTTTTTCCCCGGAATTCGGTCGTAGCAAGTGGGTCTGGGTAAAGAGCTCGGATTTGGTTGTGGATCTCGTTTGCTGCTTTTGTCCAGTGAACAGGTCTATGGTTTGCCGTGATTTTTTGGCAATGGGTGGCTTCTTTTGCATTCTGTGGGGTTCCTTCCCACCTTTGGCCTGTGGTTTCCAAGGTCTTTAAGAGTTCGATGATTTCTACCCCTCCAAATTGCGTAATCTTTTGCAAAAGGGATCCAGTTGATTCTTCCGGAGAGATCTTCCAGGATTTTTGGGAAATGATGTCCCCCGAATCTACTTCTTTTGCAAGGTATTGGATGGTAAACCCAGTGACTTCTTCCCCATTGAGGAGAGCACTTTGTACGGGAGAGGCACCTCTGTATTTAGGAAGGAGACTTCCATGTAAATTGATACTCCCCCATTTGGGATCTAAAAACACAAGGTCTGGCACAATGGATCCATAGGCATACACCACATGCACGGGAGACTTGTAAGATAGGATTTGTTTTTGTGCCCCTTCATCTGTGCGAAGGCGAGGTGATTGGATCACAGGAATTCCTTTTTCTTCTGCAAGCAATTTCACTGGTGTGGGAGTGATGATTTGTTTTCTGCCCACAGGTTTGTCGACGTTTGTCACCACAAAATCTACTTGGATCCCCGCATCGAGAATCATTCGTAATAATTCTTTGGAATGTTCCGGAGAACCAAAATAACCAATAGAGAGTTTCATAACCTTTCCTTATACAAGTTCCAAAGGATCTAAGTCATATTCAATATAACATTTATGATCAACTTTGAATGTTTGTTTTGTTTCTTTTAAAAGAGTTCGGATCGCCGTAATGGATTTGCTTTTAAGTAAAATATGATACCGAAAATTATTATCAATTTTATAAAAAGGACATTGGGTTGGCCCTAACATCGTAATGGATTCGTCTTTTTTTTCTTTTAAGAGCTCTCCAAACAATACGGATTGTTTGTTTGCCACCTCTTCATATTTGGAACGAAAGACAAGTCTTGCAAGCCTTGCAAAAGGTGGGTAAAATAAATCCTTTCGAAATTCCAACTCCCACTCAAAAAAAGCGGGGTAGTTTTGTTCCTTTGCCATTTTGAGTACTGGGTGCTCGGGGTCATTGGATTGGATGATGACTTCTCCTGGTTTTTCCCCACGTCCAGCACGACCAGCAACTTGTGAAACAAGGGCATAGGTCCTTTCACTACTGCGAAAGTCAGGAACACCTAACCCATGATTGGCGTTAAGAATACCCACAAGGGTTACATTGGCATAGTCAAGACCTTTGGCAATCATTTGGGTACCTGTGAGGATGTCCAAGTTCCCTTCCCCTAATTTTTCAAGTACGGAGCGGGTCACATCTTTGTTTTTCGAACTGTCTTGGTCGAGCCGTTCAATCCTTGCTTGTGGGAAATGGGAAAGTAAATATTCTTCGAGTTTTTGTGTGCCAGCCCCAAAGAGTTCTAAATCTTCCCCCATCATTTGTTTTAAATTGCGAAAATTGGATTTGTAACCACATAAATGGCATCGAACTGTTTGGTCGGAATGGTAACAAAGAGTGGCGGTACACTTTGGACAATGGACAAACTCTTTTGTGTTAGGTGAAAAGATAAAAGGATTATAACCACGACGATTGAGTAGTAAAATGATCTGTTCTTTTTTTTTCAGTCGGTCTGCAATTTTAAATTGTAAGTCACCCACGATGAGATTTTTATCATCTCCTTTTTCTGCCATTTCCACATGGGGGAGTTTAGCATGGGGACTTGCTCTATGTTCTAACTTGGAAAAACCAATTTGGCCCGACTTGGCAAGATAATACAATTCCACGCTTGGTGTAGCTGATCCAAGAAGGAGTTTTCCATTTGATTTTTGAATTCGTTGTAAGGCCACTTGGCGGGCATGGTAACGGGGAGATCCATTTTCTTTATATGACCCGTCATGTTCCTCGTCCATAATGACAAGTTGTAAGTCAGAAACAGGTGCAAAGATTGCAGAACGAGTTCCAATACAAATTCTTTTTTTCCCTTCTTTTAGATCCAAGTAGTTTTGGAATTTTTCAGAGATCCGTAAGTGGGAATGTAATACGGCAACTTGTCCTGGAAATATTTTTTCGATCCTTGCAATCGTGGGATAGGTCAAAGAAATTTCGGGAACCAGAAAAATCACCGTTCCTTTGGGTGAATCTAAAATATCTCGCATCAAATGCAGATATACTTCTGTTTTTCCACTCCCAGTGATTCCGTATAACAAATGTGTGTTGGAGGTAACTTGCGATTTGATTTCCTGGAAAGCTTTTGTTTGTGCTTCATTTAACGGAAGTAAAAGTTGGCTTTGGATGGTATGATTTTTGGACTCTAGGATTTTTCTTTTTTTGCCTTTTGGTACCATTAGAAACAATGCTTCACCAAGAGAGGACAAATAATGGTCAGCCATCCAATTGGCCAGATCCATTTGTTCTCTTGTGAGCACAGGTTCCGTATCAATTTGTTTGAGAATGGTTAAGGTTTCGTAATTTGGTTCGTTCCTATGGAGCTCAATCACAACTCCATCCCATTCCTTTCCATTGAGAGGAACAAGGACTCGCATGCCTGGTTTTAAACCAGTCATTCCAGTGGGAATCTCGTATGTTAAGGTTTTACTTTCCCAGGATAGATTGAGTGCAATTTCCGCATATTGGATCATTTTATATGTATGGCTTTAAAATGGAAAGGTGGGAGATAAAACTATCCTCTAAGTCTTGTTTTTCCTTTCCATATTGGAAGAGGTTTGTTTCTGAATCTGCTTTTTTTGCTTTTTCACCAAGGAAAACCAGTGCCTCAGGTGATCTTGTTGTGAGTAGTGGAATTTTATTTCCACCTAACTCCCATTCCATTACCTTTCCTAATTGTTCTTTTGCTTTGTCAGCACCGAAGAGTAACCTTGCGGAAGAACCTAAAATTACAATTGCTTTGATACCAAATTCTTCTACTGTTTCTTTCACATGAACTTTACAATTTTCCAACCGAAGGTTCCAATCTGTCTCTTTTGAATCTGTATGGGAGAACGTACAGGCAGGGTATTCTTCATAATAAAATTCTTCATACGAAAACCCAAAAACTTTCTTAACGATGGTATCCCAACTTACTTCCGTTAATTTGTCTTTAAAAATTTGATTTGGCCTTGTTTTGGTAAAGGGTTTTTCTTTAACGCTTGTTGCGCCTGAATAATGTAATACCAATATTGGTTTACGACCTTTGTGTAAAAACTGCCTCACTCCACTCAGTTTTCCTTGGCAAAGTGTACAGGAAAAATTGATGAGATCACGATTGTTACGTTGGCTTTCCTTTTGTTGTTTTTTTTGAATTTCCAATGATTCTGGAACCTTTGATTTCCAAGGGAAAACAAAATCATTGGGATCTTGTTCATCTTGAAAACGGTATATAGAAATGGAATGGTTTTGGATGAGAAATTTTGTTTCTTTTAAAATATCAGTAAAACTTTCTAAAATTTTTTTCTGATCCATATTATCCTTCTATCAATTGATCCACAGAAATATTGAGTGATCTTAATTTTCTGTATAAGTGGGTGCGTTCAATCCCCAGTGCCTTCGATGTGCGGGTTACATTCCCTTCACAAATTTGTAAGGTTTTGATGATGTATTGGCGTTCAAATTCTTCTTTTGCATGTTTTAAATCACCTCTTGCTACCATTTCATTCGCTTTTTTGAATCCATGTAAAGCTTCTTTGACATCTTTTGCTCTTATGGTCTCACCTGGAACAAGAATACTCAAACGTTCGATGATATTGGCAAGTTCTCTGACGTTTCCCGGCCAAAAATGAGAAGTAAGTGTATCTAAACCATCACGATCTATGGTTTTGTTTGGAAGTTGATTTTCAGAAATAGATTTTTTCAAATAAAATTCTGCCAACAAAGCTATATCCTGGTTTCTTTCGCGTAACGGTGGTAATTCGAGAGGAATTACATTGAGAGCATAAAATAAATCCTCTCGAAATTTTCCTTCGCGAATGGCTTCTTCCACATTGGAATTGGTTGCGGCAATGATTCTTACATCAACACTGATGGATTCTTTTCCACCCACTCGTTCAATCTTTTGGTCAAGGATGGCTTTTAGTACTTTGGATTGGAGGGATAAACTAAGATCACAGATTTCATCCAAAAAAAGAGTACCATTCTGCGCTTGCTCCCATTTCCCAATTTTGACATCTTGTGTTTCAGATTGGGAAACAAGTTCACTCCCAAATAACTCTTGTTCCATATTTTCTTCAGGAAAAGAGGCACAATTAAATTCAATATAAGGTTCACCCTTTCGTTTCGAATTCAAATGGATGGATCTTGCAGTTAATTCTTTGCCAGTTCCATTTTCACCATATATAAACACTCGTGCATTGGTTTCTGCAGCTTGGAAAACCGCAAATTTCACACGAGTAATGGATGGAGATTCGCCGAGAATTTCATCCACGTCCAATTGAAATTTTGGAAAATCCGATTCCTTGGTTTTTTCAATCGATGTTTCGATGGTTTGGATGACCTTTTCAATCGATAAAGGTTTTTCTAAGAAATCCACTGCCCCTTTTTTTGTGGCATTGACAGCAAGTTCAATGGTTCCGTGGCCTGAAATCATAACAATCGGAAGGCTTGGGTATAGTTTTTTACATTCATCTAATATGGTTAGACCATCTTCTTTTCCAACCCAAACATCTAGTAAAACAAGGGAAGGTCTCTCTTTTGACAAAGCCTTCATGAGGGATTTCCCATTCGAAAAATCTTCGACAGTATAATCTTCGTCCTCTAAGATTACACGTAAAGTTTTTCGGATTTCTTTTTCATCATCTAATATATAGATCAATTTTTGCATTAGGAAAGTTCCAATGGAAGTTCAATTCGAAATTTACAGCCGCCTAACTTAGAGTTTTCGACTGAAATATGGCCATGATGGTCGATAATTGTTTTTTGGACAATTGCAAGGCCTATCCCTGATCCATGTTTTTCTTTTGTTGAAAAATAGGGTTCAAAAATTTTCTCCTTCCATTCCTCTTTTAATCCAGGTCCAGAATCATCAATTTCAACGATAATGTTTTTTCTAAGAGCCTTTTTTTGCAATTTTGACATCACACGGATTTTTTTCCGTTTCATTTCTAAGATGTCCATTTCCTCTTTAGAGTTGTCATTGGTTATTATTGCCTCAACTGCATTTTTGATGAGATTATTAATAACACCAAGAAACAATCGTTTATCGAGAAAAACTTCCGGTAAGTTTTCCGCGAGTTTTAATTCAAACTCGATATCCGTGGTATCACGAAAAAGTGCTACAGCTTCTTCTAGAATTGGATTGATATTTTGGTTGATGAGAACAGGGACTGGCATCCTTGCAAATTCACTAAATTCTTTTACTAAATGTTCCAGAACTCTTACCTGGCCAATGATGGTTTCCGTGGCATCAAAAATCACTGATTCCAAATTTTCCTTTTTGGGATTTTGGAATTTCCTTTGGATCCTCTGAGCCGAAAGTTGTATTGGGGTTAGGGGGTTTTTAATTTCATGAGCCATCCGTTGTGCCACTTCTTTCCAAGCAGCAATCCTTTGGGTGTGCATAAGCTCATCTGATTTAGCTTTTAAGTCACTCACCATCTGGTTAAAACTATCAATGAGGATTCCCATCTCACCCTCTTCCGTCTTTTCTAAACGGATATCCGATTCACCAAGTGAAACTTTTTTTGTAGCATTTGCCAAATTGATAATCGGTTTTGAAATTCGTCTCGCAAATAAAAAAGAAAAGAGGATGGCGATGAGAAACATCGAAAATGAAAAACTGGCAATTGTGATACGAACACTAAATGGAATTTTCTCTTTCCACAAACTCACTTTTTCATAAGTGGACGTTGCATTGATGATATTCAAAACTTCTACTTCCATTCCACGGTGGATTCGTTTTGCAATGAAAATAGTTTTATCTCCTTCGAGATTAAATTTCGCTACTATAAAAGCTTTTTCTGAATCATAATAATGACTCAGGAAAATTCCAGATTCCTTAGATTCCGTATATTCTAATGTATCAAAATACCGAAACAAATTCTTTGACTCAAACTGGACTTTATGTTTTTCACTAAAACCTAAGTAAAATTCATTTTTTTCAAACAATCCATTTTTGATTCCCTTCTGAAAAATCATATACCCGTCAGTTTTTTCGCGTAACAGAACTGAACGAAATCGGGAAACTATGTCGAGAAAGGAAATTTCATTTTCCTTTTCTACTTGGTGGACAAAATAATTCGCTGACCGGAGTGCATTTGATATATCCACCCGATAAAATCCTTCAATAAGCCTACCTGTTAAATTGGAAGACAAAATGAAAATAGGCAAAGAAGGAACAAGTGCAACAAATAAGAATGCAAGGGTTAATCTGTATCGAATGGAACTCCTAATTTTACCTGTTTCCCGATTTCGTCTGTTTCTATAGATATAACTTAAGATTAGGGAAAGAATGAAAAAAGGGATAAGTATGAAAACGTAGGTATCTAATTTGGAATAAAACGATATATCTTCTTCTTTCCGAAAAAAAACGAGCTCAGAAAAACCAATGGAGACAGCTAATGTTAAAAAAAAGATGAATATATCACGTAAATAATAACGGTTCTCATCGGATAAATTGGGTAAAAAACGAATGAGTCTACTTGGCATTTGATTCAAAATTTTGAACAACAAGAGTTTCTAAAGCTTGTAACGCCTCCTCTTCCCTAGTTCCATCAGCTTTGACGGAAAATTCTGTTCCTGGACCAAGGGCCAACATCATAAGACCCATAATGGATTTTCCATTGACTTCTATGTCGTCTTTAATGACAAAAATTTCGCATGGGAAACTCGCTGCGACCTTTACAAATAAGGAAGCAGGTCTTGCATGGAGTCCTGTACTATCCTCTCTAATCTTTAATTGGATTTGTTTCAATGGTACTCTGCTGGATATAAGTATTAAGTTTATTGGAAAATTCTTTGGCACTATTTTTTCCCATCTTTCGTAACCTTTGGTTCATTGCCGCAGTTTCCACGATGATGGGGATGTTTCGTCCCGGTTTGACAGGGATTTCAATATAAGGTACGGAAACACCTAAAATTTCTTCCATACTTTGTTCGATTCCTGTTCTTTCATAATCCCCTGAAGTTTGTTCTTCCCATTCTTTTAAATTGATGATGAGTTCGATGAGTTTGTGATCTCTTACTGACCCAACGCCAAACAGATCTTTGATGTTAAGAATTCCGAGGCCTCTGATTTCCATATGATGGCGGAGTAAATCAGAACATGAACCGATTAAATAACTTTCGCTAAGGCGCCTAATCTCCACCATATCATCAGCAACGAGACGGTGCCCACGTTCAATAAGTTCTAGAGCAGTTTCACTTTTACCTACACCAGACCTACCAGTAAGCAAAGTTCCAATGCCAAACACTTCGATGAGAACACCATGGCGCATGGTTCTTGGTGCAAGAGCTCTATCTAAAATTTGAGAGATTAAAGTAATAAATCGATGGGTTGCAATTTCAGTTTTGAAAAGAGGAATCCCTTTTTCTTTAGCCCTTTCCACAAATGGAATTTGGGGTTCATTACCGTGGGTGTATATAATACAATTTAAATGGAATTCAAAAAACTTATCTGTAATCTCCATCAATTTTTCTTCTGATAATGAATTGAGATAAGCCCATTCTCCTTTGCCTAAAATTTGGATTCTATCATTGGCAAAAAAATCAAAAAATCCTGTAAGTGATAGGCCAGGTCTGTTGATTTCAGCACTATTGATTCGATTCGAAAGTCCAACTTCACCTGTCACGAGTACAAGTTGCAAGTCATCGTGGTCTCGTAAAATGGTATCCACTGTAATTCCTGGAACTGGCATCGTTTACCCCTTGAGTGAACTAATTCGTTTTCTTTCGTTGGATGGAAGGATTCGTAAAACCTTTCGGTATTTTGCCACTGTCCTTCGGGCAATTTCAATACCTTTTTTCTCCATAAGTTCCACTATGTCCTGGTCGGAAAGTGGATTGTTTTCATCCTCTTCTTTGACCAAATTTCGAATGATTTCATGGATTTTTTTGGAACTCTCTTTTCCACCTTCGGAAGACTTTACACCAGATGAAAAAAACCATTTTAGCTCAAAAATTCCCCAAGTAGTTTGGATGTATTTATTTGTTGTGATCCTTGAAATTGTTGATTCATGTAGGCCAAGTTTTTCTGCTACCTCTTTCAAAGTAAGTGGTTTGATAAAACCAATCCCACCTCGAAAAAAATCAACTTGGAAATCTATGATACAACTCACAACTCTTTGTAAGGTTTGCCTTCTTTGTTGGATTGACCTGATGAGCCATTGTGCGGAACTATATTTAGTCTGGAAGTATTCCTTTTCTTTTGGAGGTAACTTGTGGTTTAGAAGTTCTTTGTATTCTTCTTGGATTGTTAGTTTTGGTAACCATTCATCATTGATGAATATATTAAACTCATTCCCCACTTCCTTAACTACAACATCAGCAACCACATAATCTATTTTGCGACCTTGGTAGGTGGTTGCGGGATACGGTTCTAATTTTTTAATCAACCTTGCTAAACTTAAAATCTCTTCTTCCGTAATCTTTAAGTTTTTTGCGATTTTTTTATAATCAACTTTCTCTAAGTCAGACAAAAATTCACCAATCAATTGGTGTAACAAAGTATTCTCAGGAAATAAGATCCTTGCTTGGATGAGAAGGGTTTCTTGCATATCCTTTGCACCAATCCCGATTGGATCCAATTCATTGATGACTTGTAAAACTCTTCTGACTTTTGCTTCCGGAAAACTCATTTCTTTTGATACAAGAGACAAGTCGTCAGTTATAAAACCTTTCTCATCTATCATACTGATTAGGACTTCGCCAATTTCAAATTCCAATTTGGTTAGTTTGATAAGGCGCAATTGGTTTAGCAGGTGTTCTTCTAAGGTTTCTCCCCTGGTGGAAGATTCTATATATTTTTGGTTTCTATCACTTGCTTCCGAATCATAAGATCTAGGACCTTCTATTGAATATGTATCTTGCCAATTGACGTCGGTACTTTTCTCGTGATTGAGTTTTTCCAATCGTTTGACTTCATCAATGGAAAATAACTCAGGCATTTTTGTTTTTTCATCCACACCTAATTCATCAAGGAGTGGGTTTTCTAATAATTCATTTTGGATTTTATCTGAAAGTTCAAGTGTGGATAAAGATAATAGTTCTATAGACTGACGTAAGTCTTGGGTCATCACCAGTTTCTGGGATTGGCGTAGTGATAGTGAAGCCCCGAGTTTCATTTAGAGTTTAAAATCCTCACCCAGGTAAATGCGACGTGTTTCTGGGTCATTGATGAGATCATCCGCAGTGCCAGAAATTAAAATCCTACCACTGTACATGATATAAGCTCGATCCGTAATTTTCAAAGTTTCTCTTACGTTATGATCTGTTATTAAAATTCCAAGCCCTCTTTCTTTCAAGGATTGGATTACATTCTGAATGTCTTTTACTGCAATTGGGTCAACACCCGCAAATGGCTCATCTAACAAGATAAAGTCGGGATTCGTAACAAGTGCTCTGGCTATTTCACACCTTCTTCTTTCACCACCAGAAAGAGTATATCCTTTTTGGTTTGCAACTCGCATGATTTGTAATTCCATGAGTAGTTCATCCCGTCGACGAATGATTTCATCTCCAGGCAAATTCATAGTTTCTAAAATTGCTTCTAAGTTTTCGGCAACAGTCAGCTTGCGAAAGATACTTGCTTCTTGGGCCAAATATCCCACTCCCATCCTAGCACGAATGTGCATAGGAGCTTTTGTTAAATCTTCGTTATCTATAAAAACATGGCCTTCGTCAGGAGTTACAAATCCCACACTCATATAAAAACTTGTGGTTTTCCCTGCACCATTAGGCCCTAAAAGACCAACAATTTCCCCTTTTTTTATATAAAAACTCACTCCATCTACAACTTTACGTTTGTTATAGATTTTTACTAAGTTTTCCATCCGAAATGTTTTCACATTTGGATCTAATTCTTTTTGTTTTTGAGAAACTTTACTTTTTTTCACCATTCGGGATTACCTTTAGCCCATCTGTTAATAAGGCTTTGTCCGATTTTGGGTACAAGATGATTTTTCCAGCAGAGATTTTAGTCGTGTCTCTGACAAGAGTTGGATTCCCTTCCAAAACAAGTTCATCTTTTTTTTCATAATAAGTGCCAAATTCACCAGTTGCCTTGGCTGATTGTGTTTCTACAATCACATCACCTCTTGCAACGGTTTCATTTTTTTCATCAAATCGTTCTATAAATACTGAAGTTAAAAAACCACGTTCTATTAAATCCTTTTTATTCAGAAAAACTATTTTTGGTGATTCTGTTAAATAAGAGTAACCTTTTTCTTTGTCATAAAAAAGTAGACCACCTTCCATTCGGTATCCATTTTCCTTATCCAAATAACTAACGTTACCTGTCGCCTTGATTTCCTTATTATTTTTTCTACTTTCTAAAAGATTTGCCTTAAATTCCGAATTTTTGCGATACATAAAAGCATCACCATTCATAGAAGTCACAGTTTCTTTTCCTTTATTCAGATGAGTGAGTGTTTTTCCAGAAAATTGTGTGATGACTCGTTCTTTTGTAACCGTATCTTTTTCTTTGTCTTTTTTATTTTCGTAACTGACTTGGTAAATGGTTGCATCTCCATCCAATTGGATACTTCCTTCTTTAACAAAGTAAGAGAGAGTTTGTCCAATGAGAAATCGATTTTCTGAAAACAAAAATGGCTCCCCTTTTAAATCAATACGATCTTCCTTTTCGGAAAAAACTGCGTCTTCCCCGAATACTTGGAATTCTTCAGATGTAACAGCGACTTTCCCTGCAAGGATTGTTTTTGTTTCTTCTAAGTATCGAACGATGGATTGGCATTTAATTCGAACCACTTTACCATCTTTTTTTTGAGTAAGTACTGGCTGGTTTTCTAAACTCACAGTTCCCGCTACTTTATCATAAATTCCTTTCGTTGCTGTCAGTGTGACTCCGTTTTGAAAGTCTTCTACTATCACTTGGCCTTTTAGGTTTCCAAGCAAAGCTTCTTCACCAATGATTTCGATTTCCCTTGCACTGAGTTTGATGGATTTATGCATGATATAAGCGCCACCACCTAATATGAATACTTTGACTGGAAACCCATTGACTACACGTTCTTCTTGTGTTAGGCTACTTCCACCCCAAATGATAGGAATTTTGTCCTTTTTATTCTTTTTTTCTTCTTTGAATAAAGAGGGATCTTCTTTTTTGAAAAAATCTTCTGTTCCATAAAGAATTGGGATTGGTGAACCAAACATTCCTTCTGCAAACAAACAAAAGACGATGAAGATAAAAGTTACCTTCATGGTTTTTCCTTTAACGGATTGGATCCACCAACAGTTATCGCCTTTGGTTGGATGATGGTAAATTTATTTAAGCTTTTATCTGCCCTAAGTCCTTTACCCCGAATCGTAGTGCCATCGGAATAAACCAAAACATCTGCCTCGGAGGAGAGAGTTTTTTCATCTAAATTATAAGTAAGAGATTCGGATTCGATGAATTTTCCATCGTTAGTTTTTAGTCGAACTTTACCTTCCAAAACAACGGTTTTGGTTTGGTGGTTGATCTCACCCCGATTCCCTGTCATCATCGAGGTGACTTTTCCTTTTTCAAATTGGTTAAATTCAAAACCGTATACGATGGTTTTGTTTTCTTTAGGGAAAATATAAGATTCAGCTCCTTTTAGTTTCCATTCCAATTCGCCAGATTCTTTGTAAGAAGCACGACTAAAGTCTCTCATCGAAACCATAGAACCCGATTCTTTTTCTACTTCGATACGAAGGTATTCTTTGTCTTTACAATTGGTGACCACCAAAAGCATACACAATGTAAACACCTTCATATTCATTTGGAAAACGATTAGTCCTCTAAGAACTTCGTTTTCACCAAACGATCTAGTTCTAATAGTTGGGTGAGTAGTGTTTTTGCTTTTGCTAATGGAAACTGGGTAGTTGCATCTGAAAGTGCTTTTTCAGGATCAGGGTGGACTTCCATAAACAATCCTTCAACACCTACAGAAACTGCACCCCTCATCATATGAGGAATGAATTCTCGCAAACCACCTGTTATGTTCCCTGCGGCTCCTGGAAGCTGCGCAGAATGGGTTCCGTCGAACACAATAGGTATTCCGTGTTTGTGCATCATAGGAATTCCTCGTAAATCAAACACTAGATTTCCATACCCAAAACTTGCACCACGTTCAGTGACCATGTATTTTTCAGAACCAGATTCTTGAATTTTGGTTTTGATATGCCTTGTATCGTCAGGAGCCATAAACTGCCCCTTTTTCACATTTACCCATTTACCAGTTTCTGCCGCTTTTGCAATTAAATCGGTTTGGCGGCTAAGGAAGGCTGGGATTTGGAAGATGTCAACGGTGTCTTTTAGAGGATCAACTTGAATCGTTTCATGGATGTCGGTAAGTACAGGAACATTGTATTTGTTTTTGATAAAATCGAGGAGTTTACGCCCTTCCTCGAGTCCTGGGCCTCGGTAGGAATTGATGGATGATCTATTTGCTTTATCAAAGGAAGATTTAAAGATATATACAATCCCTAATTCATCACAAATAGCTTTCATTTCACCGCAAACTCGATCCAGTAGGTCCTTGTTTTCCATGACACAAGGCCCTGAAATTAAAAAAAACGGATTTCGACCTCCGATTTTTTTTCCAAAAAATTCTCTTTCTTCTATTAAATCGTACACCTTAATCCTCCGTTTTTTTGGCTAGTTTCGATGCAGCTTTAATAAATCCTGCAAAGAGTGGGTGTGGGTCAGTTGGTTTAGATTGGAATTCGGGATGAAACTGTACTCCGATGAACCAAGGATGGTTTGGAATTTCTACAATCTCCGCCAAACTTCCATCAGGCGAAAATCCAGACAAATTCATACCTTTTTTCTCAAAATCATCTTTGTAACGAAGTGTAAACTCAAAACGATGTCTATGTCGTTCCGAAATTCTTTCGGCTTTGTATTCAGTATAAGCGAGACTTCCCTTTTTTACAAGACATGGGTAAGCACCAAGCCTCATGGTTCCACCCATACGTTCAATTTCCTTTTGTTCTTCTATCATGGAAATGACTGGGTATTCCACATTTGGTTTGAACTCTGTGGAATTAGCATCTTTGAAACCAAGAACATTCCTAGCAAATTCAATCACTGCACATTGCATTCCTAAACAGATTCCAAAAAAAGGAATTTGTTTGGTTCGAGCATATTGGATTGCTGCAATTTTACCTTCAATTCCTCTTTCTCCAAACCCACCAGGCACAAGTACACCGTGAACACCTTTTAAGAGTTCTTTGATATTTTTTGAATCAATGTCTTCTGGATTAATTTTTACAACTTCTACTTCTACATCATTAGAGATGCCACCATGAGCAAGAGATTCATAAACAGAACGATATGCATCTTGGAGTGATATGTATTTTCCGATTAACGCTACTTTGACGGTCTTTTTGGTATTACGAATTTTTTTGACCATATTTTCCCATTGGGAAAAATTGAGTTTTCGTAAGTCCATTCCAAGGGCATTTAAAACTACTTCATCCAATTTATCTTCTCTATACATTAAAGGGATTTCATAAATGGATGTTGTAATGTCGACAGCAGAGATTACATTTTGTTCTTTAACGTTACAAAAAAGAGAAATTTTATTTTTCATCTCTTTTGACATAGGTTTATTGATCCGGCAAATCAAAACATCTGGTTGGATTCCAAGTGCAAGTAATTCTTTGACAGAATGTTGGGTTGGTTTTGTTTTTGCTTCACCAGCAGCAGTGATTGTTGGGACGAGCGTTAGGTGAAGGAATAAAACTTGGTTCATTCCATGTTCATAACGCATTTGCCGGATGGCTTCTAAAAAGGGAATTGACTCAATGTCACCAACCGTTCCCCCAATTTCCACGATCACAAAATCAGTTTCTTGGTCACGTGTTAGGTTATAAATTCGATTTCTGATTTCATTTGTGATATGAGGTACAACTTGTACGGTACGTCCAAGGTAATCCCCTTTTCGTTCTCGTTCAATGACAGCGTGGTAAATCTGTCCTGTGGAAACTGAATTTTTACGGGAAAATTTTGATTTCGTAAAACGTTCGTAATACCCTAAATCTAAGTCAGTTTCAGCCCCATCTTCAGTCACATACACTTCCCCATGTTGGTAAGGACTCATCGTACCTGGGTCAATGTTGATATAGGGATCCATCTTTTGTAAGGATACGGTATAACCTCTCGCTTCGAGTAAACAACCGAGAGCGGCAACGGTGACCCCTTTTCCTAATGAAGAAGAAACACCACCGGTAATGAATATATATCTGGTCTTGGACAAACTGGACCTCAAAAAAGAATGTTTTTTACAGAGTGTTGGGATTTGGGTCCAAAATCAATACGTTTAGGAGGGAGATTTGGCTTTTTCTAAAATCTTGGTGGTGGATTTCCCAAAAACAAATGGTAAAATTTGAATATCCGCACCCATATCCTTTAAAATTTTGTATTCTGGGAGGGTCTCCACTTGGTAATCCCCTCCTTTAGAATGGATGGATGGTTTCACTTTTTTCAAAATTTCCAATGGTGTGTCTTCTGAAAAACTGGTAACAAAATCAACAGACGAAAGCGCTGCTAAAACCAACATACGATCTTCACATGAATTGATAGGGCGAGACTCACCCTTCAGTCGCCTAACACTTTCATCCGAGTTGACTCCAATCCATAAAAGATCCCCTAAATCACGTGCTTGTGCTAAATAAGATACATGACCAGGGTGTAAAATATCGAAACAACCATTGGTAAATACGATCTTTTTCCCTTCGAGAGACTTTCGTTTTGTTTCGATGGATTCTTGTGGTATGATTTTACTCTGGAGATTTTGATAAAAACTCATACATTCTCCTCTAGGTAACCAAGAGACCTGAGTGTTTCTTCGATTTCCTTTTGTGTGACAGTAGCAGCTCCTAATTTTCCAACAACAATGCCTGCACTTACATTGGAAACCAAAGCGGCATCTTTGATACTCATTCCACTCGCAACAAACGCAGTATAGGTGGTAATCACTGTATCTCCCGCTCCTGTGACATCGAATACCTCTTTGGCAACAGTTGGGATATGATAGAAGGAATTAGCATTACGTTCATAAATAGACATCCCTTTTTCCCCTCTGGTAATCATCATTGCAACTGGAGTAATTTTATCAGAAATTTCCCGACAAGCCGATTCAATTTCCGAGTCAGTAGTCAGTTTTTTACCAAGAGCTTTGCCTGCTTCATGATGATTGGGAGTCATGATATGAATATTTTGGTATAGGAAAAAATGACTGACTTGTGGGTCTACAGTCACAATTTTATTTTCTGCATTACAAAGAGAAATGACAGATTGGATGAGTGAAGGAGTCAGATAACCTTTATCATAATCTGATAAAATGACGGCGGATGCATCCTTAACTTTTTCTTTAAATTGAGATAATATTACAGTTTCTTCTTCTTTTGTGAGTGGTACAATTTCTTCTCGGTCTACCCGACAAACTTGTTGATGAGATGCAATGATCCTAGTTTTTAAAATGGTAGGAATTTTTGTAGATTTGAGTAAAACTAAATCCTCTTTTGCCACAGTATTGGAAAGTAAGATTTTTTCTAAACTCTCCCCTGCCTTATCTTGTCCGATCCTTCCAAAAACGATTCCATTCACTCCAATCGATGTTAAGTTTTGTACAACATTACCAGATCCACCTAAAGTTTGTTTTTCGTTCCTTACCCAAACAACAGGAACGGGGGCTTCGGGTGAAATTCTTTCCACAGAACCAATTAAATATTCATCTAAAATCAAATCCCCAATCACGAGAACTTTGATTTCAGAAAGTTTGGTAAATGTTTGGTGGAGCAAAGATTTTTTGATTTTGAACAAAGCAGAATCCTTGAATTGGTTTACAACTAAACATAGAATCTAAAACCTTTCTCTGTGTCAACCTTCCCCTTGCCTCTCTTCCCCTTGCCAGATGTATTTCTGTTTCCAGGAATGTTTTTACCCTTACACATCTTTGAACCCAGGTATAGAATGTTACTTGATTTTTGTTTGGAAAATGGTGGAGAAATGGGAATGGCACCTTATCCAAAAGGATTTTTGGGAAGAGGATTACCCCCGATTCCAGAAGTTGTAGGATTTGGTCATATCATCCAAAAAGAATCATTACCTGATGGAAGGTCAAATATCATTTTAGAAGGACTTGGAACTGCAGAAATTGTAAGTCTTTCTTCTACCGATCCATTTTATATAGCACAAGTATCCAAAAGAGAACACGAAAGAAATAAAAACGTTACAGAAGAATTAAAAGAAAAAATTGAAGAACTATTAGTTCTCACCAAACGAATATTACTTGCTGAAGGTGCAGAAGAGGATTTAATCCTCAAGATGAACCAAATTTTGGTTCACCCATTCCCTGTAGACTTTATAGCTTCGTTAATTTATTTTGATTTCAAAACCAAACAACGAATTTTGGAAACAACACATTTAGAAACCAAAGCTGATCTATTAAAACAAGTTTTAATGGGATTAAACTTAGGAGAATGATTATTTATTTTTTAACTCCGCTACTAAATATAAAAAAGCGGGAAAGTTTGTATTATTTTCTCTATAAAACACTCTCGGATTTGTTTCTTTCGCATTTAAATATAGATAACTAGAATTTTCTTTTCGAATGTAAGCTCTTTCCAAATAATGATTTGTTTGTGAATAAGATAAAAAATCCTTCATCAAATCACTGATTGCCACTTCACCATCACTTTGTTTCTTTGTTGCGATAAAAAATAAGGAAGTAGTGCCACTATCTTTTTTCTCAAAATGAAATTCATTTGACCAGTGGCCTTTTTTCCCAAATAAATTTTCTTTTGGAAGTGATTCCCCTACTAAGTTTGGTATAAAATCCAAATTTTCCCAAGGGACTTGTTTTCCTAAAAAATTTTCTTTTGCTAAGTAAGAACGCCAATGTTTAGAAAGACCTCTTACTTGGAGTTTCGGCAATTGTAAATCTTCTCGGATAAACCCTCTGAGAGTCAGAAATCCTAAAAATCCCATTTGGACATGCGTAATGGATTGGAAATCCCAGATTTCCTCTTCTTTGAGAGGGGATAAAAACAAGGAATCCATTGCATAAAAATCTTGGTGTTGGTAAGGGTAAAATACACCGGCCTTGGAAGAAACTAAGGATCCATCTAAACGATTCACATATAGAGTATCGACGGACTTTGGAAAAGGGAAGAGTAAATTCCGCCTCTTGGACCGAGGCGGAAAGTATCTCTCTGAGAGTTTTTAAGGACTAATCAGCTGCGTAAAGGGAAGTGATTTTGTCTTTATATTTCTCTGTGATCAAGTGGCGTTTCATCTTGAAAAGGTTTGTCAATTCATCACCCACTTCAAATGGTTTTGTGATGAGGATGAAAGGAGTCACTTGTTCAAAAGACTTAAATCCAGTTTTTGTATTGTTTAGGGCCTTAATTTCTTTTTTGTAAAAATCGAGAACTTTTGGATTTTCAATGAGTTTCTGTTTGTCTGTCTCACCAATTCCATTTTCTTTCGCCCAAGATGTCAATTGGTCAAAATCAGGTACAACGAGTGCCCCTAAATTCTTTTGGTCTTGTCCAATTACCATACATTGTGCAATGAAAGGTGATTCTGTAAGTTTGTCTTCAATAGGAACCGGCTCAACGTTTTCGCCACCTAATAAGACCACTGTATCTTTTGCTCGACCTGTGATGGTGAGTGTTTTTTTGAAATTGAACATTCCAATATCACCCGTGTCCATCCAACCATCTTTCAGAACTTTTGCAGTGGTTTCAGGGTTTTTGTAATACCCTTTCATGACTTGTGGTCCTCGGATGTGGATCACACCTCTTTGGCCATACTTACCAGAAACCAATTTTTGGTTCGCATCCATGTGCGTGAGAACTTTGCCCACATCATCTCGGATTTGGACTTCTGTTTCAGGAGTGATGACTCCAACAGAACCTTGCACTAGTTTTTTAAAAGTTCTCACAGAAATCACAGGAGAAGTTTCCGTCATACCGTATCCTTCAAGAACATTGATTCCAATGTCATTGAAGAAAGCATCCACATGGCGTTGCAATGCTCCACCACCAGAAACAGATGCCTTTAGTTCTCCACCTGTTGCTTCGCGGATCTTAGAAAGAACCACTAGGTCAAGAAGGAAATATGGAATGGCAAGAACAACTGCCACAACAAAATAGTAAACCCCTTTCACTAAGGAAACGATTGGATTACGTCCAACGTAATCAACTTGGTTCCCTTTGAGAAAACGAGTGGCTGCATTAAAATTTTTGGAGAAAAAATATGCCAAGTTAAACAGTCCTCTGCGAATGGCAGGAGTTTGTTTTGGATCATTGATTCTTGTATAAATGCCGTTGTAGATACTTTCCCAAAGTCTAGGAGCAGATGCCATAAACGTTGGTTTTGCTTTTTTCATATCATCACGAAGATCACGTACGTTCGTATAATATGTAGCACAACCGGCAGCAATTGCTAAGTATTCAAATACTCTTTCGAATACGTGCCAAACGGGAAGGATCGATAACATACGTTCATCGGCTTTGATATCAATCATACTTCCAAGAATTGCTTTTGTCTGGTGGATCATGTTACTGTGTTTTAACATAACCCCTTTAGGCATTCCTGTTGTACCCGAAGTATAAATGATGGTAAAAAGATCATCAGGCAGAATGGCTTTCATTCTATCCTCAGCTTTTTTAGATCCTTTGGCTCTCAGTTCTTTCCCTTTTTCAATTAGGTCATACATTTTTAAAACACCAGTCGCTGTGGATTTTTTATCCATCACGATGAGTGTTTTGGCAAACTCCAACTGAGAACGATTTTTTTGGAATTTTTCTAGCATTTTGTCGTTTTCTAGGAAAACTACTTTAGCTTCACAATGATTGAGAATATAAACAATTTCTGAATCTGTAATATCAGTCCCACGAGGAACATCAGCTGCTCCTGCCATAAGGATTCCATAATCGGAAACAATCCATTCCAATCGGTTATCGGCTAGCAAGGCAACATTCTCTTTTGCATTCACACCTAAATCAATCAGTGCTTCTGCTAAGTTGATACCAAGATCATACACTTCTTTGAAGGTAACGGGTTTATAGGACTTGGATTCGTCTTTACTAACGAATGCGGGACGGTTCCCAAATTTTTCAGCACTCTGCTGGAAGAGTTCGGGCAAATTGGCTGGCATGATTCTGACTCCTTTCTGAAAAGAAAACGGTAAAAGGTATCTTTAAGGGACTTTTTTAACGAACATGAGTCAAGACATTTTCAATCTTGTCATTGAAATCAAGGAACGTCGAAAATTTTGTTTCGCAATGCACAATTATGGCAAAAGAGACTGAGCCCAAACATGTGAACGGATTAAAAGACCTGTTAGGTCTTCTTTTTCCAAACCGTACTGTCGGTACACAATTTTTCCAGAACGATCAAATACTAAGACACAAGGGATCCCTTCCACTTGATAAAAATCAGTCATTTTCCAGTCTTTATCAAGTAAGGTGGGATAACTCATTTTTAAGCGTGTCATGTCTTCTTTGATTTTTTCCAAAGGTTCTGAAGTGTCAGTATTTATGCCACGGAATACAAAATCATTCTCAGAAACAGACTTTTTCCATTCATTGATGGTAGGTACTGCTTTTGCACATGGCTCACACCAAGTGGCCCAAAAATCGAGAACAATAACCTTTCCTTTCCAATCAGAAAGTGATTCAAAATTTCCATTTGCATTGAGGAGTGGGGTCGGATAAAAATCTACTTTTCCACTACTAGGTTTACAAAAAAAGAAAGAAAGGAAAACGAGAAGATAAATCCTGGAAGATATCAATCGGTAAAGTACAGTTTTCATTTTTGGATTCATTAATATACAACTACTTCTCCAACTTAGACGAATGGAATGATTACGTAAAGGGAAACTGGAAGGGAAAAGGAATTTCGATGATCCCTTCTTTCACGGAACCTTACGAAACAGGTGATGAAACTTTCGTTACGTGGAAATTCCAACCGAATTCATTCAAGTCCAAATTTTCTCGTGGAAAAACAAAATACAATATAAGTTGGTCAGTGGACGGTCCCATCCTTTGTGACCGTATCAAACTTTTTGCAAACTCTGAAGATTGGGAATGTGAAATCCAAGCAATGACAAACGAACGTTTCCACCTACATGTAGTTCCCAAACGGGACAAAACAAAAATTTTATTTTCTGGCGTAGTGACAAAAAAGAGAGGATTGTTATCCTTCTTCTAATACTTGTTTGAATACAGATTCTGTGATTTTGGCTGCATTTTCCCAACGGAATTCATCTATGGAAACATCAACTTGTGTTGGATTTTGGAAAAAGTGATCAATAGCCTCTGCCCATCGTTTGCTATCTTCCTTTGATTCGGCAGGAAAATACAAAACACCATCTTTTCCTATTTCATGAAACGTGGGAATGTCTGAGACAATACATGGAATTTTATGGAACAAAGCTTCCACCATAGGAATCCCAAAACCTTCATATTTACTCGCAAATAAAAACAATCCAGAACGTTTATAAACATGTTGTAGTTCTGAATCCGAAACAGAATCCAAAATAAAAATATCTTTGTATAAAGTACGTTCTTGGATGAGTTCTTCGATAAATTCTGGAGATTCCCAACCTATTTTTCCTACAATCACCCAAGGTCTATAATGGTGAGGGTTTCGTTTACGGTATTCGCGAAATACTTCTAGTAAAAATGGATAGTTTTTTCTCGGTTCAATTGTGGATACAGACAACACATAACCAGATCCCAAGTCTTTCACACGGTTTGATATTGGTGTGTCTAATAACTTTGTGATCTCTTTTGGATTCACACCAGGATAAGATACATCTGTTTGGTGGACAGGATATCCAAATTTTTTACACATATCATCACTGGTTTGTTTAGAGATAGATAGGATAAAACTAGACCTACGTACAGAATAACTTTGAAACATTCGTTGTTGGATTTTTGCAATCCAACGCATAGTATTCGGGTATAAATACAAAACCAAATCGCAATATGTCAAAACAGCTTTTAAATCGGAAGGCAAAAATGGAGGTAATACTTGTTGAGAACCCCAAAATAAATCCAAACGATGGGTGGCTAAATAAAATGGAATGTAAAAATTATAATACAATCCACCTTTCCAACGTAAAATTCCACCACCTTCGATCCACCTAACATTGTTTAATTCCAAGACTGCTTTATGGTCGGGATGGATTGGCAAATGAGAAAAAAGAAGAAATTCATACTTTTCTTTATTTGGAAAGGCTTTTAAAGTTTCCGCAATCAGACGACCAACACCTGAAATCCGAGTGGAAAGTGGCCTTGCATCTAAACCAATTTTATAGGTTTTCACCATCTTTCTTTTACCTTTAGGGAAAGTTGGTGAAAATCAATTTTAGTTTCCAAATAATCTACGGCAGTTTTTTTGCCTGCAACGAGTCCAAATGTTAACGTTGTTTTTTGGTTAAAAACATAAGGTTTATCTTTTAAAGGGAAAAATGTAAAATTCTCTTCATCTAATAAGGCGATTCCACCACAAATATCCCATTCATTTTTTGGTTTTAATGATACAATTAAATCAATAAATCCTGCTGAAAGTAAACCTAGTTTGTAAGCTATACTTCCCATTGTTCGAATTTCAAAATCTTCACTCCAAAAAGGATCTTGAAACAAACCTTCTTTCATTTCAGAAACGGATACTAACAAAATCGGTTTTTCCTTTTCTTTTCCATTTTGTAACGGATGTAATATGGAACTACTTTCTACGACTAAGGTTCTGAAATTTTCTTCAGTATCGTATGTTGGTGTTAGTTTAGAAAAAAAGCTATATTTCCCTTTTGAAAAAAATTCTCCTGTTGCTGGATTGAAAATAATGCCCCAAATAGCTTCCCCATTTCGAACAAGGCCTAAACTCAATGCAAACTGGTCATTTTTTTTTACAAACTCTCTTGTTCCATCAATCGGGTCTAATATCCAAACCCATTCCTTATCTAAACGATTGCTGGAATCCAATTTTTCTTCAGATAAAAAACCATGGTTTGGAAACCGTTTGGAAATTTTATCATATAAAAACTCACTAGCAAACAAATCCGCTTCTGTGACAGGATCGTTTCCACCCTTATCTCGGATTTCAAAATCTGTTTTATAAATGCTTAAGATGGAATCACCAACTGAAAGGACCCACCGCCATACTTCCTGAAATTCTTGTTCTTCCATTCCGTCCTTATGTTTGGACCAATTAATTCTTTTTTTCTTCTTTGTGTGCGTTTGAGCCTAAATCCAAACCTTCCGGTTTTTCTAGGACAATTTCTTCGATGGGTGAGGTAACATACGTTTCCGGATCAACTGGAAACAAGTATTGAAAATAATAATTTTTATATTTTACGTAGAAAGTGTTTGTTCCCTCTGGACGTTCTGTTTGTAAATCTTGGAATTTTAATTCCTTTAATTCTTTTTTTGGATTTGCAAATCGTTTCGATAAGGTACTTCTTACAGAATTTACCATATTGGCTTCGAAATTTTTTTTCTTTTGTTCTTCTGTAAGTTTAGGATTTCTTAAGTGGTCTTCTAGTTTAGTGAACTCTTCCGCCAATCCAGTGTTTTGTTGTGAGTACAAAAAAGTAAAAGAACAACAGAATAGTACCAAACTTTTAAAAAATAGATTCATACACTTACCCCTAATTCCTCATGATATTATCTCTAATGGTGTATATGCCAATAAGAATTTTTTATCCAAATGGGCACCGAATCTCACTTCAACCTTTCTATTGTCTCCAGAACCTGAAATACTCAATATTCGGCCATCCCCATACACTTTATGTCTGACTTTTGTCCCAATCTGAAACTCACCATCTCCAGATTTCGCAAGAACAGACTCAAATTTCTCTTCCGATTTTTGAAAACGTTCTGCTCTAGGTGTAGCATCTGGTCTTCTGACACCATAACGACTTTCAGTAAATTCACCTTCCAAATATTCTTTTGGTAATTCTTCTAAGAATTGTGAGGGAAGTCTGGCATCCACTTCTCCGAATTTTCGTGTGAACCTTGAATGACTAATCTCTAAATGTTTTCTTGCCCGTGTGATGGCTACGTAAGCCAATCTTCTTTCTTCCTCAATCCCTTCGGGGGAATCAATGGATAAAAAATGTGGGAATGTTCCCTCTTCCATGCCAGCCATAAATACATGATGAAACTCTAAACCTTTAGCATTATGCACCGTCATAAGGATCACATAATCAGGAAGGTCTTTTGAGTTTTCTTCACTTGTAATGAGAGAAATATTGCTTAAGTATTCTTCTAAAGTTGCTTCTGGATTTGTTTCCTCATATTCTTTCAAAGCATTCACAAATTCGTTTAAATTGGAGAGCCTTGAAAAAGAATCTTCCGTTCCCTCATTCTCCAAAAATTCGCGATACCCAGAATGTTCGAGGACTTCATAAGCAATTTCCGAAGGAGTTTTTTTACTTAAATCTTCCATTGCTGAATCAAACATGCGATACAATGAAGCTAACTTTTGTAATGTTCCTTTTTTAATTTCTGGAACTGGTTTTCCCAAACACTCAAATAAAGATAAACCTTCCTTAACTGAATGAGTTAACAGTCGATTAACGGTAGTATCACCAATCCCTCTCGGAGGAGAATTGATGATTCGCAATAAAGAAGTGGAATCCACAGGATTCACAACCACAGACAAATAAGCGATTAGGTCCTTTACTTCTTTTCTGTCGAAAAATCGGAAACCACCAAAAATTTTATAAGGGATAGCACGTTTCCTAAGGGCTTCTTCAAAGTATCTAGATTGAGAATTGGTTCTGTAAAATACTGCAAAGTTGGAATATTTTTGACCTTTTCGAACTCCAGCTGCAATTTTTTGGACAATTCCTTCTGATTCTTCCATCTCATTTTGGTAAGAAGTGAATTTAATTTTATCCCCAATTGGATTTTCTGTACGTAATGTTTTGTTTGTTCTTTGTTTGTTATGCGAAATTAATGCTGCAGCTGTCTCGATAATGGTTTTAGTAGAACGATAATTTTCCTCTAGTTTAACTACTACGGCTTCTGGGTAATCTTTTTTAAAATTTAAAATATTAGAAATATCAGCCCCGCGCCAAGAATAAATGGACTGGTCATCATCACCCACAACGCATAAATTTTGATGCAACGATGAAAGGGATTGAACTAAGTGGTATTGGATTTTATTGGTATCTTGGTATTCATCTACCATGATGTATTTCCAAAGTCTTTGGTATTTTTCTAATATCACAGGAAAGTCTCGAAATAAAATCACTGTTTTTAAAATCAAATCACCAAAATCTAATGCGTTTCGTAATTCCTTTCGTTTTTCATATTCTAGGAATACTGAGGCAATTGATTTTGTATAAGCGTCATCAGCTTTTTTTTTCGCATATTCTTCTGCTGTTAAAAATGAATCTTTTGCTTGGGAAAATTGATTAGCAAGGCTTGATGGGCGAAATTCTTTTGTATCCATATCCTTGGATTTTAAAATTTCTTTAATGAGTGACTCTTGCATATCACTATCATAAACGGTAAAATTACTTCCGATTCCAAGTGCTTTCCCTTCTCTTCTCAGTAGATACAAACACAAGGAGTGAAACGTACGAACAAAGGGTTCGTAGTTTCCTTCTGGAAGGAGACTTCGACATCGGGAACGCATTTCTTCTGCTGCTTTGTTTGTAAACGTAACAGCTAAAATTTGATTAGGGTATATTTTATGATTGAGTATTAAATTTGCGATTCGGTAAGTGATGACTCTTGTTTTTCCAGAACCAGCACCTGCTAAAATCAATAATGGGCCATCTACAGTTTCAACAGCTAGTTTTTGTTCTGAATTGAGACCAACTAACTCCACCTAGAATCGCATATCCCCAATTCCAAAAACAAATTGGAAACTATTATTATCAGGATACAATCCAAAAGGTCGATCTTCCACGCCTGTATAACGAATCCGTTGTGCAAAATACAAACGAAGAGGTAAAACAGGAATTTGAATTCTCAATCCAAAACCCCAAGAGAATCTGAAATTGGACATCGATAGATTTTTACTAGATAAAACTAGATTACCTGGGTCATTGACCACAAGCGGAGAATCTGGGATTTTTTTACCAAAGGAATTATAGTTTTCAAACAAATAGGTTTCGATCGGTTCTGAAAACCTTTGAGAAGCCACCAAACTATCATAGTTCTTAAAAAATTCTTTCCGTTCTCCAACAGCCCTATTGATTTCCTCAAACATAGAACCTGCATCAAAAAATATCACAAACCATAATAAAGAAGGTTCAATAGGAAACCTTAACTCTGATGTAAATAGAACCCTACTTGAAGCTCCATCTTTCCACTCATCAGGGTAATACTTATCATCAAAAAACCAACCTCTTAATGATTCATAACCACCTAAAAACAAACGATCTTGTACTTGGATGTAAGGAATTCTTTCTTTGTCTTGGTTTCTGTACTTTGGGGTCCTTTCATACGTGAACACAGAAGAAGTTCGGAATTGTTGTACGACACGCCAACGTCTGAGCGCATTTTTGCGAATGAGTCCAAAAAACGTATAATCAAACCAAGTGTGGTAGTATTCAAGGATGGGACTAAATTGGTCAAAATGACTCTCTCCACCCAAAAACTGACCGACATTATCAACTGAAAATATTAAGTTAAACCCTTGGGTTGAATTGAAAACGTTATCACGGCTATCGTAAGCAATTCCATTGGTCAATTGAGAACGGAACTGCCACCCTCTGTCTACTTCCGCGAGGACTTGGTCTGATACAAGGGAAGTTGGTCTCGTAGAAGCAAAAAAGGATGGTGAGTATCTGTGAAAGTGTGTCCAGTTAATGAGGAATCGGTGACCAAGTCCAGCACTCACCCCAACCCCTGACCTTTCATAAGATGCAACTTCTTTAATCCCTTGGTTGTTGTTTTCCGTGATGGAAGTAGCGCCCACGAATAATGTCCGAGATGAATAAAAAGCAGACAAGGTTAATGACCAAGGTTTATCCATAAACCAAGGTTCTGTCCAGGAAATTTGTAAGTATCTGCGGATTGGACCAAATTCAACACGACCTGTGATTTGTTGTCCTGTACCGTTTAAGTTATTTTCACCTAATTGAGTGAAGATGGAAAATCCAGTGATGGTTCCATAACCACCTCCCATGGAGACAGTCCCCGTAGGTTGTTCCACAAGTTCGATGATCAAATTCATCTTGGTTTCATCAGAACCTGGTCTCATATTAAAGTTTACTTCTTTAAAGTAACCTAAGTTAAATATCCTTTCCCGGGAACGATTTACAAGAGTTGAATTGAATAAGTCACCTGGTTTGAATAATAACTCACGACGTACAACTCGGTCCTGGGTTTTTTTATTCCCTTTAATGATGATATTTTCGATAAATGCTAAATTGTTTTCACGGATTGTAAAATCAACGTGGATAAATTTTTTGCCACGTAGTTTTGGTTCGGCTTCATATAATTTTCTGAGCCTTGCAATATTCAAACGATTGTATTCTTCATTACAATCAGCAACTGCATCCGAATTACCTCGTTTATCACAATTTTCATACCGAGATAACGATCCATCACTAAGCTCAACAACTTTCCTTCGCGGAATGACCTGCGCAAACAAATATCCTTTTGCCGAATAAGCTTCGTTAATGGAAGCCCTATCTTTTTGGAATTTTGTTTCGTCAAACACCTCTCCTACATCAGCTGGCGCAAATTCATATTGGTCTTCTAAAAATTTTACTGGGTATACTGCTGCCCATTCCTCTTTAGGAGTTCCAATCGGGTTATTTTCCTTGTTTAAAAATTGAGGCATCCCATTGGGAGCAATCGTCATATCATGGTTAGTTGTGTATCCATTATAGAAGTATTGTTCGCCTTCTAGAATTTTAAAATTTACGATGACAACTCGTTTGTCTTTTTTCTTGGGATTTTCCCATCTGATTTCCCAATTGGTTCCTTCATTGCTGATTTCAGCATCGACATAACCACGGGACTTTAAATATGCAGCAATTTTTTGTTTATCAGATTCAAAAGCAGATTCTTTAAAAACACCAGATTCAATGATTCCACTTTCTTTTAAATCCATGATACCTTGGATATCATAAGTATCTATTTCATTATTACCAAAGATGTTAATTTTACTGACGGGAATTTCTTCACCTTCATCAATGATAAACTTAACCTTCACAGTGTTAGTTTCAGGATTCACTGGCTCCGTCTCAAAACGAACGTAAGCGAGAAAAAATCCTTCATCACGGTATTTTTTCAAAATCACTTCTTTTGAAAGCGTTACCTTTTTAGGTGTAATGACTTCGTTTTCTTTTAATGGGATTTTATCTCTTAGATCAGATGGAAACACCTCATCTGCACCAATAAAATCAATGTCTTTGACTCGCGGGCGTTCCTTGACGATGACTAAAATCTTTACTCCATCTCCATCTGCTTCCCCTTGGATATCAATGTGATAGAAAAAACCTGAAACAAACAAAGCACGCATGTCTGCATTAAGGATTGCCTGGGATAACTGAATCCCTGGACGCATATCCATTAAATCTAAAATATCATCTGAAGAAGTATTGATGTTCCCTTTAAATTCAATTTTGGTCACCACTTTGTCTAAATAAACAGAACGGTTTGACCATAGGGATACCCACTCTGCTGAAATTAAAAAAAGCAGAGATAATATAAATATACTGAAAAGTTTTAAATTTTTACGAAGTTTCAAAAATTACTTTGATGTACCTTTTACCATTGCTAAATTAAAGCGACTAACACCTGCTGCATTTACGGCATCGATCACTTTAACTACAACTTGGTAAGACGCACCACCATCTCCGCGAATGATCACTTTGTTTTTTTTAGGATCTCTATCTTTTTCTGGTCCCAAAAACCCATTGATTTTTTCAGTCAGCCCTTCCAATTGGACTGGGTCAGGATTTTGATCCAAATAAATTTTCCCCTGTTTATCAACAGTGATGACAAGTTCATCTTTTTGTTTTTCTTTTGCAACACTAGACGATCTAGGTAACTCTACTTTTAATGCAGTGTTTTTTTCTAATGTTGCATTCATTAGAAAGTAAATCACTATAAAAGATATAACATCGATTAGCGGTGCTAATTCGATGTTATTAAATGACTTGGTCGTTTTACGAAATTTCATTATTTGTTAACGTTTGTTCAAATGAGGGAGAACTAGATCTGTTACGTTTTCCATTTCCGTAATTTTCTCTTCTTTCATACGTGTGAAAAAATTATAAAAAATATAAGCAGGAATCGCAATTCCCAATCCCATAGCAGTTGTAATCAACGCTTCCGAAATACCAACTTCTGCACCTTGTGTTCCAGCACCTTCAGCAAATGATCTTACAATACCAATCACGGTTCCAAGTACACCGAGAAGTGGAGCAATCGTTGCAATTGTACCAAGCCCTGTAAGGTAACGCTCCATTAAATAAATTTGCCGAAAACCTTCTTGCCTGATATCTTCTTCCCAATACGAAACACCACGGCGTTTTAAGTCGAATGCCATACGAAGGAGAATGGCTGCTGGAGATTGTACTTCTTGAGTGAGGACATCTTTAGCATCATCCCATTTTCCTTCACGAGCCAGTTCTCTGACTTTTCGAAAATGGTCTTGAGGGATACTCTTTAATCTCCAATAATACACCATTCGTTCCACAATGATGGTAAAACCAACAATAGAAACAAAAATGATTAAGATTGGTATGGTTTGCGGAGGAACCGAGGAAATAATTGAATCTGATTTAGCGAAAGGAAAAGACATGAATGAGACCCCATTGGAGGATTACGAATAGAGTTTTCAGTCTTCCCTTTTTCGCCAAATACTATTTTTAAAGGACTAACCTGCTTTTTTCATCAAAAGATCGGTCGCCGCTTTGAGAACAGCCGAAGTCACTTGTTTCCCCCCAATCATCCGCGCAAGTTCCCTTTTCCTTTCTTCAAAGTCGAGAACAGATGCAAGCGAGATCGTACGACCACCTTCTTGTCGTTTTTCGATCTTAATTTGGTGGTCACCAGCTGCTGCAACCTGTTGGGTGTGTGTGATGAGGAGGATTTGTGAGTTTCGTGCTAGTTTTTTGAGTTTTGTTGCCATCGCTTCCGCCGCTTCCCCACCGAGACCCGTGTCCACTTCATCTAAGACCAACATTTGTGGTGACGGAGCTTGTTTTCCGAGCACACTGCGCAGGGCAAGCATCACCCGAGAAAGTTCCCCTCCAGACGCCACTTTGCGTAATGGTCTCGGTTTTTCTCCCTGATTGGCACTGAAATAGAATTCGATTTGGTCAAGGCCAGATTCGGATAAGAAATAGGATTTGGATCCTTCTTCTACCTCACCTTCTGGATTTTCTTCCCAACGGAGGACTACTTGCAGTTTCCCAGACTCAAGGCCTAAATCCACCATCTCTTTTTGCACTTCTTCCTCAAATTGGGAAATGGCATTCCTCCTTAATTTGGAAAGTTGGAAACCTAATTCTTTCAATTCCACCAAGCATTGGTCTTTTTTGATTCGTAAAAAATCTTCGTCTCCCGCTTGTTCTTTCCATCGTTCCAGTTCGGATTTTTTCTCGTCCAAAAGTTGGTTGATTTCGCCAATGCTGACATTGTATTTTTTTTTCAATTTCTTTAGGTCTTGGAGCCTTGCTTGCACCATATCCAAACGTTCAGGACTAAAAAATAGTTCTTCTTCCTCTTCTCGGATGACGGATTTTAGAGATTTCAGCCGGTCATAAACTTCTTCCCATTCATCTAACATTTCTCTTTTTTCAGGAATGAGGATGGTCACTTTTTGGATGGCATGGATGAGACTGGGAAATACCTTTAGGATGGAATTTTCTTTTTCGGAAAGTTCCTCTAATACCAAACGATAGTTTTCCGCTAGTTTTTCTCCATTGGCGAGTAAACTTTCTTCGGAACTCAAACTTTCTTCTTCACCTTCTTTTGGAGAGATAGCTTCAATTTCTTCCACTTCATATTCCAAAATTTCTTTTCGTTTTAACATTGTTTTTCGAGTTTCTTCAAAGTCTGATAATTTTTGTTTCCAATGTCTATATTGTTGTAAGGCTGATTTGAATTTAAATTTCAGTGATTCCAAATTACCAAATCGGTCCAGAAATTCCAATTGGTTGGATTTTTCTAAAAGAAACAATTGTTCGTTTTGGCAATGGATCTCCGCCATCGTTTTTCCGAGTTCCCTTAGGTGAGTGGTAGAAGCAAGGCTCTCGCCAATTTTTACCCTTGCTTTACCATCTTTCATGAGCTCTTTCGTGATGACAATTTCATCCCCCGTATAACGAAACCCCTGTTCCATTAAATAATCTTTTGCCATATTCTGCCCACTGAGTGAGAGAACTGCTTGTAATGAATACCGATCTTTCCCTTGCCGAATGTTTGCCGTGGAACATCGCCCCCCGAAGAGTGATGCCAATGCATCGAAAATTAAAGATTTTCCTGCACCAGATTCTCCAGTGAAGACAGAAAGACCATCCGATAAGGATAACTCAAGCGATTCAAAAAGGGCAAAATCCTTAATTTTCAAATATGTAATCATATAGACTCCTGTTTGCTATACATACAGTTACTACTTAACATACAAGTAGTCAATAAAATTTTTTAGAAACTATGAAAAATCTCAATTTCTCTTCCTTTCCAATTTGAAACTCTGGTGGAAAAGGCACCTTATGAAAGATCTTGAAGGCAAAATCCATCTCGTTTCAAGTTTACCCCTCTTCCGCAGTCTTTCAAAAAAAGAAAAAACATGGGTGGCAGAATCTGTGCACATTGTGGAACGAGAAAGGGATGAAGTACTTTTCACCGCGGGAGACAGTGATCGGAGTTTGTTTCTCATTTTATCTGGTGGGATCAAACTTTTCCTTCCCAAAAAAGGAGAGGGGAAACGCGAAGAAGAAGTCCAGTATCTTAAAAAGGGTGAGTATTTTGGAATCCAAGCTTTACTCGCAGGCGAAAAACACAACCACACAGCAGTTACAGTAACGGAATCTCGATTTTTAGTCCTATCTCAAAGCGAATTCCAAAAACTCATCCAAAAAATCCCTTACCTTTCCATTACATTTTCCAAAATGTTGACAAAATCCTTACGAGGGGAACTGCTCGGAGGAAAAGAATACTTTCGAAATTCAGTCGTCTGTTTAGTCCATTCTGATCCCATTACCAAGGACAAACTTGCAACAGATCTTGTAAAAACGATAGAATCTGAATCTGGAAAAAAAGCAGTCATATTACATTTTAGTCAAAATGGAACTACACCTTCTCCTTTGGTAAAATCCTATAAATTCAAAGATGAAGATAGAATCAAAGAAACTTTAGGCAAACATTATGCGAGCCATTCCTTTATATTTTTAGAAGTATTTCCCGAAACCGATGAAGACCTAAAACATCTGTTACTCGAAGAAGCTGACCATATTGAAAACTTTTTATCCGAAGAATTTAAAACAAATCTATGTGACTCAATCACCAAAGACGCAAAGGAAAATGAAATTCTATACCATGAAACAAATATCCGAGAGATCCTAGACCATGGGAAATGGGATATTTTTATCCGAAGGAAAGCAAGAGAACTTTCTGGAGTTGAAATGGGTGTTGCCCTCGGTGGAGGGGCAGCCCTTGGTCTTGCCCAAGTGGGAATCATGAAGGTAATGGAAGAAGAAGGAATCATCCCAGATATGATTGCAGGTACAAGTATCGGAGCCATCATCGGAGCTTTTTGGGCAAGTGGGCTTGGTTACAAAGGGATCCTTCCATTACTCGGTGAAATTGATAGCCTCTTTAAAATGTTCAAACTAGTAGACTTATCCTTTCCAGGGCAAGGTTTACTCCATGGAAAACATGTTCGAACTCTCCTTGAAAAATACCTAGGAGATTTATATTTTGAAGACTTACCTATCAAACTAAGACTCATTAGTTGTGATATTTCAACCAGGCAAGAAATTGTTTTGTCAGAGGGGAAAGTTCTCGATGCGGTCATGGCAAGTATTTCCATCCCGGGAGTCTTCGTTCCCCAACCACAAGAAAATGGAAAAACCTATGTTGATGGAGGGATTGTAAATCCACTACCAGTATCCGCTCTCACGCAAGAAGGGATCCAAAAAATCATCGCCATCAATTCTATGCCAAGCTCCAAAGATGAAATGAAAACAAACAAACTTCTCAATTTAAATGTACTCGATATCATTGTGAATAGTTTGTATTCCTTACAATACCGTATTGGAAAATACAGTGCTCAGGAAGCGGATGTATATCTAAACCCTATACTCCCCAATTCTAATTGGTTTGAATTTTGGAGGAGCAAAGAATTTATTGAACTTGGTGAAACAGTTGGTAGATCCTCCATTGTAGAAATCAAACAACTGTTTAGCGAAAAAAACTAATCTTTATCGGGAGATAGGATTACAATATTAAAAGGGTTCCTTTCGTTTTTTTCTGTTTCTGAAAGTGTTTCCGAAAATCGTAAGGCACCAGTGATCACAGTTCCCGTAGTGAGTCCTGCAAAAATCCCTTCTTTTTCATAAAGATCCGCTTGTAGGTGTAAGGCTTCATCTTTTGTGACATGGAAATAATGGTCTATGAGTTTTGGGTCGTAGACAGCAGGCAACCGAATCCTTTCTCGTTCTTTTGGATTGTCTGTTTTTCCATATTCCATAAATGGTGAGTTTTGTTTTCCAGCAATGATGACTTTTACCCTTCTGTCTTGTGACTTCAAGTAACGACCAATCCCTGTGATGGCACCACCAGAACCGGGAGCAGAAATCACAGCTCCCACCTTCCCTTGTAAATCACGCCAAATCTCTGGCCCCGTAGTCTTAAAATGAAAATTGGGATTTGCTGGATTTTCTAATTCATCTGGAAGATAACCGCCCATTTTTTTGGATTTTTCTTCAGCAAGTTCCATTAATTTCAATGGGTCAGATTCATTGGTGACAGTGACTTCCGCTCCATAACTTCTTAAAAGTTGAACTCGTTCCGGTGAAGTTGTGAGTGGAACAAGACAAGTAACTGGATACCCTTTTACTTTCCCAATCCATGTAAAACTGACTGAAGAAGAACCTGCCCCAGAAAGTACGATAGGCATTCCTTTTTTTAACTTCCCACGTTTTTCAGCATCTAACACCATTGCAATGGCAGTCCGATCTTTTGCTGATCCAGTTGGATTTAAAAACTCTGCTTTTAAATAAAACTGAACCCCCGCATATTCTGAACCAATTCGGTTCAAACGAATGAGAGGTGTATTCCCAATCAATTGGATGACATTGTCCTTGATTGGTTTGGCAACGGAAAGTTCCTTTCCAAAGATACCTTGTACATTATTAAGCGCTTGCAACAAACTGTTGCCAAAGTCATCAATCCCTTTGGAAATAGGCTCTATCATTTATTTTACTTTGATTAATTCAACATCAAACACAAGTGTAGAGTTTGCCGGGATAGGACCCATAGCTCTGTCACCATATCCAAACTTAGGAGGGATAGTAAGTTTTCGTTTTCCACCTTCCTTCATTCCTACAATCCCTCGTTCCCAACCTTGGATCACCTGACCTTGGCCAAGTTGGAAACTGAAAGGTTCTCCTCTGTCTACAGAAGAATCAAATACCTTTCCATTCGTGAGTTTGCCAGTGTAATGAACAACCACTGTAGTTCCACGGATTGCCTCTTTGCCTAACCCTTGTTTGGTGTCTTGAATGAGAAGTTCTTCCGCAGATAAACTTGTCACAAATAAAAATAAACTGAGTGTCAAAAAAAACTGTTTCATGAGGCTAATTATACACTCTTTCTGTACAACCAGGGAACATCTTTTTGGTTCTTTTCTTCAAATTTTTGAATAAAATCTGCTTTTTGTAGGGTGAGCCCAATGTCATCCAAACCATTGAGTAGGCAATGTTTGCGAAACGCATCCACTTCAAATGGGTATTTTTTCCCATCTTCTGTGATCACCACTTGGTTTTCCAAATCGATTTCCAAATTGGCACCTGGTTTTTTGTCGATGGATTGGAAAATTTCCTCGATTTGCGCTTCTGGTAAAACAATGGGAAGCATTCCATTTTTGAAACAGTTATTGTAAAAGATATCCGCATAAGATGGAGATAAAATGGAGCGAAACCCATAATCTTCTAGTGCCCAAGGTGCGTGTTCCCTAGAGGATCCACATCCAAAATTGTCACGAGTGACAAGGATCGTTGCCCCTTGGTATCTTTGTGCATTGAGAATGAAATCTGGGTTCGGTTTTTGACCTGCGTCATCAAGGAACCTCCAGTCATGAAACAAATGTTTTCCAAACCCTGACCTTTCGATTTTACGAAGGAATTGTTTTGGAATGATTTGGTCTGTGTCTACGTTTGCTTTGTCGAGTAAAGCAGCGATGCCTTTTAATTTCGTAAATGCTTTCATCTTATTTCCACTCCCGAATGTCTACAAAATGACCTTCTACGGCAACTGCCGCTGCCATGGCAGGTCCTACTAAATGAGTCCTTCCGCCTTTTCCTTGCCTTCCTTCAAAGTTTCTATTGGAAGTAGATGCACAGCGGTCACCCGGTGATAATACGTCGTCGTTCATCGCAAGGCACATTGAACATCCTGGGTTACGCCATTGGAAACCAGCTTCGAGAAAGATTTTATCAAGTCCTTCCGATTCTGCTTGGCGTTTCACTCGACCAGATCCTGGTACGATGATGGCTTCCACTTCTTTATTGACTTTTTTCCCTTTGACTGTGTTTGCAACTACCCGAAGGTCTTCAATCCTTGAATTGGTGCATGATCCAATGAATACTTTATTCACTTTGACATCAGAAAGTTTTTGGCCAGGTTTTAAATCCATGTAGGCAAGAGCCGATTCAGCAGATTTTTTTTGCACTGGATCTGTAAAATCATTTGGACTCGGAACTGTTGAAGTAACGGGGATCACTTGTCCAGGAGAGGTTCCCCAAGATACCATTGGAGCTATTTCATTTGCGTTTAAAATTACCGTTTTATCAAATTTTGCGCCAGGGTCTGATGCATACGCCTTCCATTTAGCTACTGCAATCTCAAACTCTTCTCCTTTCGGTGCAAAGTCCCTTCCTTTGATATAATTGATTGTTGTATCATCTGGCGAAATGAGCCCTGCTCTTGCACCGGCTTCAATTGCCATATTACAAATGGTCATACGACCTTCCATACTCAATGAACGAATGGCTTCTCCAGTGAATTCAATCACATACCCAGTCGCACCGTCCGTACCAATTTTTCCAATGATGGCAAGCACTATGTCCTTTGCGGACACAAGGGGAGAGAGTTTCCCATCAACACGGATTTCTAATGTTTTTGGTTTTTTTTGGACAAGAGTTTGTGTTGCTAACACGTGTTCTACTTCGGAAGTTCCGATTCCAAACGCTAGAGCACCGAATGCTCCGTGGGTCGCAGTATGAGAATCTCCACAAACAATTGTCATCCCTGGGTGAGTGAGGCCAAGTTCTGGAGCCACAACGTGTACAATTCCATTGTCAGGGTGGTTGATATCAAATAATGTAATTCCGTTTTCTTTACAATTGTCCATAAGTGTTTGCATTTGCAAAACGGATATGGGATCCACTGATTTCCAGTCTCTAGTCTTTGTGGAAACGTTATGGTCCATAGTCGCAAAAGTTGCGTCTGGACGTCTTACCTTTCTATTAGTTAATTTTAAACTTTCAAAGGCTTGTGGGCTTGTGACTTCGTGGACAAGGTGTCTATCTATATAGATTAGGCAGGTCCCATCTTCCTCGTGAACCAAATGGTCATTCCAAATCTTCTCAAACATGGTTTTCATAACTAGACTCCCCTCACTTCCTGTCATAACTCGGACATGGGGGTCTGTGTCCAGGGAATTTGAAAAAATAGATTGATTCTTAAGGGGTTTGGACGGTGGAGCCGTCTACATAGGTGCCCGAAATACTGCTGCAGTGAGCTGCTGCAGTCCCTGCCCCACCCGTTAAGGGAGCTGTATATACACTAATGATGTAACCCACGCTGGATTGGGTGACTTTACAAGATCCTACAACACTCGTTTCCGTACATTTGGCAGTTTGTTTGGTTCCGGACAAACAACTGGTAAGGTATCCATAATAATTTTGGCATACTCCTCCACCAATCGCACAGGCAAATTTATAAGTTTTTGTAGAACCACCATTTAATAAATCAGACAAATCAGAATCTGAAACAGTTTGGACTGCCGTTCCATCTGTCAAAACTGAGAGAGGATTGGCAGTTCCACTTTCTTTTTGGTACACGTACAATAGGTAACTGCCTGATTTTGTAAAACTAATGATGGTTTGCGAATTGTCTGTTTTTGTGTATTCTGTTCCTTCTTTGGCTAAAGGTGCAATATTCAATTCTAATGGACAACTACTTGAAGTGTAGACTGCAACTTTTGTATAACGAGACAAAACAACTCTAGTACCAATCTGTGCCCCTTTGATTTGCATCACTGCATAATACGTATCTCCAGCGAGTAAAAACGAAACCGATTGAGAACTAGTTGTTATCCCCGTATAACCTGCCTTCAACTGGGAACCAAGACCAGCCACCGTACACCCACTTTCTCCCGTTTCTTTGGCTAGGAAAAGAGATGTTGCGGCATCATTATTTGAAGTTTCACCAGAACAAAACGTAAATAGAAATAAGAAACCAAAAACACTCAGGAGGCGAACACATATATTGAATGGATATGGAAAGTTCATACTAATATCTCCCTCGAAACGTAAGGATTGTTTTTCCCAGTTGGATTTCATCCAAATTGTGTAAAACTTTCGGGCGTAACAATTTTTTGCCGTTTAAGTATACACCAACTTCTGAAACACAATCAAACAATATATACTTCCCTTTTCGATTTTTTATCTTCGCATGAAGGCCTGAAACCGTTGGGTCATGTAGAACGATGTGGTTGGACTCAAAATTTCCAATGGTCATCACTTCCCATTGTAATGGAATGGGTTCATACATTTGGCTCCCTTCCCTGACTTGTACAACTGCATAGGTATATGAGATACCTGGTAAAATTTCTTTTTCTTTGGTCGCAAGGGCAACCTCGCGATCCTTTGCCGCTTTTTCTAAGGTTTCTCCATACATCCGATCATATACAGCAAGTTCTTCTTTTCGTTCCGAATTTTCACTCTCAGAGAGAAGGACGGAAGGAGCTAGTTCCGAAATCTTTTTGTTTCCATTCGGATTTTCAAACCCACGTAAGTAATACAAAGAGGCAAAACATAATAAGATAAGAAATAAGGTTACTGGGAAAAAAACAAAAGGATCAGAAAACTTTAAATACAAAGTTTGAATGGGTGAAATTTGGTATTGAAATTCAAAGGAGGTTCCTGTGATAACGGAAGTCAAATTCCCATACACTTCATTTTCTTTCCAAATTGATAAATTCCAAGGTGAGGTATAAACCATTTCCCAATCAGGGTCCGTATTCTGTTTCAAATTCGAAAATAATACCTCAAAACTTTCTGGTTTCGAAATTGGATACAGATCTCCATTCGCATAACTTACGAGTTTTTCCGCTTCCAAAGAATTCGGAGAAACGACAATTAGTTTGAGTCGTTTCTCTCGAAGGCGCTTTGCAAATTCCGGTATTTCAAATCGATCAGGCCATTCCTTTGAAAAACTTACCAAGAGTAAAAAATGATCTTCATTTGTTTCATTAGTTTGAAGGGAGTCCAAAAACTGTTCCCATCCCCGAATTGGAAATTGTGTAATGGATTCTTTTGGAAACGGAAAGGATACATCTAATACTTGTGATTTGACCCTTTCAAATACATGGAAATTTGTATCTGATTGGACATGTAGTTTTGAGTGGCCACCACTTTGTTCTGAAATTTTGACAAGGTGGTTTACTAAACTAAGTAACCATCTCCTGTCCTTCGAATTGGTATAAGAGGGAATCGAAATATTCAAAAAAATTCTATTTCTTTTTTCGGACCTCGTTAGGCGAATGTCTTCGGTGAACCGTGTGATTGTTCCCAATTGTTCAGACAAAGAATACCCGCTACCGCTAGGCATAAGTTCTCCGTTAGCATGCAAACGAAGTTTCACTTCAGGATAGGAACTAAGATCAATGGACCGAAATGTAAATTGGCTTTCCGAAAAAAGTGAGAAGGGAATTAGAAAATGGAAGAGGAAACACCCTTTATAAAAATAAGTTAGAAGCTTCCTTGAGTTGTTTTCCATATTCTGAATTTGGCTCCAATTGTTGGTTATAAATGGGAAGAGTTTCAACCACTTCCCCTTCTTTCATTATCGTAACTTCGGATGCTAGACTTGCGACGATCCTCAGTTCATGTGTAATAAAAACAACTGTTACCCCTGATTTTGCTAATTTTTGTATAGTTTCCAATACAATTTTTTCAGAAAATGCATCGAGTCCCGTAGTTGGTTCATCTAAGATTAAAATTTTTGGATGCCTAAGGAAAGCGAGTGTCAATAATATCCTTTGTTTTTCTCCTCCAGATAAGTTTTTTGCATATTGTTTCCAGTGACCACGGGGGATGCTGAGTTGGTCAAACAGAGAAAAAACCATTTCCTCTGTTACATGAAATAATTGAGACAAACGCAAAAAATCCTGGATTTGGCTTTTCATTGTTCGGTATGGATGGAATGCTAAATTGGGATTTTGAGGTACAAGAAATAAATCTTTTTTAACAGTGTTTTGGTTTGGAAAAATATCTTCCCCTAACACGGAAAATAAATCATACGCAAGTTTTGATCCAGTTGGTAAAATTGAAAATAAGGCCAATGCCAGAGTCGATTTCCCTGATCCAGATTCCCCTATGATGCCGTGAATGGTTCCTTTGTTAATCTTTAAGTTGAGTGATTTCCAAATGGAATGACCTTCATTAGTTTGTAATGAGGCATTTTGTATTTGGATGTGGTATTCGTTAGTCGAGTCCAAACAATTCCTTTTCGATAATACTACATAGGATATGGCCGATGAGAATGTGAGATTCTTGGATCCTCGCTGTCACTTTCGAAGGGATAATGATTTCCACGTCCGCTTTTCCTTTTAATTTTCCTCCATCACCACCGAGGAGTAATACAACTTTCATACCGATTTTTTTTGCTTCTTCAACCGCCAAAATAATGTTTTGCGAATTTCCAGAAGTTGTTAGTCCAACAAAAACGTCTTTTGATTTTCCAAATGCTTGGATTTGTCTTTGGAAAAGGTATTCATACCCATAATCGTTTGCACAAGCTGTCAAAACTGCTTGGTCACTATTAAGAGCAATGGCAGGGATCGCTTTTCGTTCGTTTCCAGATTTATACCGAACCACTAATTCGGCTGCAATGTGAGAAGCGTCACAACTAGAACCACCATTTCCGCAAAAATATAAAATCCCTTCTCCTTTTAAAGACCCAACTAAAACTTCACCCGCCTTTGTTATATTTGGCAAAAGTGTAGGTAGGAGTTGTTCTTTCACTCGGATTGACTCTTCGATATGGGACTTTATTAATTGGTTATGCTCCATGTTCTAATTCCTTTTCTCTTCTTTCTCTGATTAAATTGATCTTTGTTCCAAATTCTTTCATAGCATTGGCAAAACCATAAAGATTTTTGGTTTTGGAATGTGGGTTTGAAAGATTTGTATTCCCAAGATTCAAATAAAATAACTCATCTCTCACCAGACGTTTTTGTCTGTCTGTCGCAATCTTTTTGAAAAATTCTTTGCACTCTTCTCCTATCGCAAGCATAACGAGTGCCATTGAGTTAGGGGAAATTTGTAATAATAATTGTTCCTGCCAAAAACGTTCCCATCCAAGGACAAGTCGCCAGTCTTCCTTTGGTGTATCCGTTTCTAAAAACAAATCGGATCGGGGGATATTTTGTTTGTCTAAAAAATCATCTAAACTACGGATTTCTTTTGATAGATTTTGGTTGAGTAATCCTTCATCAACGAAAAGTACACCTGTCCATTTACCATCTTTATTTTTATACAAATGATTATCGGTTACTAAAATGACAGAATAATCTTCACCCTCAATTCGAAACAACTTATCGTTTGTCTTTGTTAAGCGAAACTTTTTGTTTTCGACTACGATGCCTGAACTAACTTGTTTGGTAGGTAATTTTTTTTTCCAAGTATCAATCGCTGTAGCCCATTCCATATCAAATGATTTGGGTTCTTTTTTCCTTTTGATTTGATCTAAATCTTGTTGATTTTTGTTGGATTGAAAGAGTGAAAAAATTTTACTCCAAAACCCTTTTTTTGATTGGGAGTTATTTTTTGCCATATTCTTTTTTAACATTGGAAGGGCGTTCCATTTTTAATTTGTCTAGTTCATACAATTTTGCATATTTTAAATAAGTTGAAAAAGAAGAAGCTAGAGCAATCCAAAGTCCAGCAATTCCATCTAAAAATCCAAACTTAAATATAAAAATTTCTAAAAACTTTCCAATTGGTTTCAAAATGGTTTTGAAAAGGGAAAAACGTTCCCCTTTCGCATAACGAGTGTATGCAACAATACTTGAAAATTGATTGATAGTGTTGATTTGATGGCTGAAATCTTGAAAGCTATAATGTAAGATGTCACCTTTCATCACTTTTCCAATCGAACCAGATTTTAATTCAATATAATCATGGGGATTCTCACCTACCCAACTCGCCTTTTCTTTTTTGAACAAACGATACCTTCTTTGGGGATACCAACCGCTAAATCGAATCCAACGACCTAAATGGAAAGTGAGACGCGCAATCTTAAATCCGTCACAATTGACGGTGTTTGCATCCAAAAATGCACGAATAGAAGCTTGGAGTGTTTCGTTTGCCCTTTCATCAGCATCTAAAGAAAAAATCCATTCGTTTTGGCAAAAGGATATGGCCTTGTTTTTTTGTTCAACATGCCCAGGAAAGGGTGCTTCAAAAAAACGGACAAGTGGAAAGGATGTGGCAATTTCTTTGGTTTTGTCCGAACTAAGCGAATCTAATACGATGATTTCGTCGGCAAAGGATTCGACGGAACGGATACAATCTCCGATATTTTTTTCTTCATTGAAGGTGATGATAGCTACCGACAATTTTCTTTTTCTCTTGCCTTCCATAGGATCTAATACCTATTCTTAGAACCAAATATGATTGGGAAAGAAACATTTCACAAGATCTCCTACGTTTTTCTTACGCTTTTTTTTACCCTTTCTCCCTTTTCCATAAGCCTATGCCAAATATTTGCAGGCCTTTCCATTTTCTTTTTATTCCTAGACCATCTACAAAAACGAAATTTTCCAAAATTCCCATTAGCTCTCATTTTTTGGATTGGATTGTATCTCAGTTTTTTAATCACACCAATTTGGGAAAACCATACAATTGATTGGAAAAGGGATATCGTTAAATCAGAGTTTGGCGATCTTTGGATGGGTTTTTTACTCCTCCACCAACCCTACCTTACCAATTGGGAAAAAAAGAGACTGAAGAAAGCAGTTCTTTTAGGAGCTATTTTTTTAATCCTTTCCGGACTACTTTCCCTTTTTTCCCCTTACCGCCTTGCCCCTTATGTGATGGATGGATTTCGGTATTTAGAAGGCAAAAGATTGCCTCACATAATGAGTATTTTCCATGGGATTTCATTGTATTTGCCAATTGGATTCCAAAGTACCCATTTGACCTATGGGGGATTAATCGCAATATACCTTCCTCCATTATGGGAAATCACCTTCCGTCTCTTTCAACGGAAAAACATTACCAAACGTTATTGGAAAATTTCCTATTTATATTTTTTAATCTCTTCCCTTGGTTTCATTTTATTATTTTTAAACCAAAGCAGATCGGTTTGGATCGGTCTCATCATTGGATCGCTATTTCTTTTTTTGAGACAAAAACATTCCTTTAAATCAATTTTGCCGCGATTATTGGCATTTGCCTTTTTGATTTTAGTGATTTTTACCATAGTTTATATGACCAATTGGCTTTTCCAAAGAGCCATCGATGATATATTCGCTAAACGTTCGTTAGAAAACCAAAGAATTTGGATTCATAAAATGAATTTTTCCATTTTAAAAGAGAATTTTCTTTTTGGAATTGGAGCTGGTAATTATGGGAACAAATTCATTGAGTCTGCCATACCCATCGTCAACAATTTCCCTGAATTGTACTATGACCTTTACATCACTCCAAAATCACATGCTCATTTTGACTTCTTACATGATTTAATTTTGGGCGGGGTATTCGCTTGTGTATTTTTTTCTAGTTTTTTATGGGTAACTTTCCAACAAATTTTTTCCACAAAACATTTGTTTGTTTTTTATTTAGGGATTTTTGTTATCGTAATTGCAGGAAGTTTCCAATGTTTTTTATTAGATGATGAAGTATTATTACCCTTTATGGGAATATTGACACTCCTTCCCTCCCGAAAAAATCAAAACCATAAGATACAGATTGAGAATGGAAAAAATCATTTTCCAAACCACCTTTGGAGATATTCTTTCGAAAAAGCAAATCTTCCATTTGGAATCATTCTTTTGTGGATCCTTACTTCGCTTATGACTACGTTTTTATGGAGCCGTACAGAAAATAAAGATTTAGTCTTACACAGAACAAGAACAAAAGATAACTTTCCAAGCCCCTTATCTCAATTGTCTATTGGGGCCGCCAAACCCGTCCCTCTTCCGCAAAACACCAAGGATTGGTATTTCAAACTCTCAGGTTGTTTGGATAAGGAAGTGAATTTCCGAACGGATTCAAAAATAAGAAAAAAACCAATCCAGTTGAAACTAATTTGGGATTCCGATTTCCAAGAGCATTTTCCGAACTCCATCCGAGTGGAAATTCGAAAACGAGAGAGTTTTGACCAAGACAAGGAATACAAAGTGCACGGTGAACGCATCCTCAAAACGATTTCGCTTCCCATCACAGGGAAGGACATTTTGGTAAGTGTAGATCCAAGTGACCAATTACAGAAAGAACCAGAGTTTGTTGATTTTGGATTTTGGTATGAGTGGGAGGGAAACACTGCCCATTTGCCTAGGATTCAAATCCTAGGGAACTGTGATTGAAAGGAAGCTACACGCACACCCTTGGCCCAAGGCCAACTTCGCCTCCGGCTTCTATAAAGCCTACGCGGGGTCGCTACGTTTTTTTAGACTCGCAATCGTTCGATTTATACCTGGAGCGGGAATCGAACCCGCACGGGATTACTCCCACAGGATTTTAAGTCCTGTGTGTCTACCAATTCCACCATCCAGGCGTTTGTTGTAAGACTAGGCGTCGGCCGGATTCGAACCGGCGGTCAAGCTTTTGCAGAGCCATGCCTTACCACTTGGCCACGACGCCAATCGTGACTTTGGATAGGCTAAAATAGGAGACCTAGGTGTCAAATGGAAACTGAATTCACTTTTCATCGGATTGTAACATTTCTTCCAAAAATCAAATTGCCCCCTTTTTTTTTGCGAGGTGCAGTGCAAATATGAAGCTCCAAAGAATTGTTTTTGTAACCATTTTATCATTTTTCCTCCAACCGCTTACTGCAGACACAGTGAAAGTTAAAACTACAAAAGAAGTTTTAGAAAATGTAAAAACTTCTTCTCCAACGGCAAATTATGTTTTAGTAGAGTCACAAGATGGCACAAAACAAGCGTTTAAGAAAGCAGCTGTAGAAGTTACCTCTCTTCCCGTTTCTTGGGAACAAACGAAAGAAGAAGAAAAACCGGGATTTTTCTCGGGATTATTTGTTTCTAAAAATGCACAAGAAACGGAAAAACCAACTGAAACAACAACAGAGGGAAATAAAGAACAAACAAATGAAAACAAAGAAAACGAAGGTTTTATTTCAAAACGCCTTCCCGAACTGACAATGGGTGGTATGGCAATTCTTTGGATCCTACTTCCGTAAACGGAGTAGGAAAACCGTTATTTACATTCAGACTTTCCGAAAATCTATCGATTCGAATTTTTTATTCCCATTCAATCGTTCCAGGGGGTTTGTGTGTAAGGTCATACATCACAAGTGAAATCTTTGGCAATGCTAATAGTTCACCCGTGATCCTAGAAAGGATGTTTCGGTTCATTTGGTAAAAATTTGCCGTCATAGCTTCAGTAGATTCTACAGGACGTAACACTACTCCATAAGAATTTTCTCGTAGACCCACAGGCACAAGTACAACTGGCATTTGCCAAATTTTTGTATGGATTGATTCTTCATATAAAATCTGATTCACAATTGCATCAGCATCCCGTAGAATATCTGAGTGTTCTTTATCTAACGAAAGTTTCGTATAATAAAAATCTCTTTCAAAATGGGTGATACCTGGAGCAAACACAACACGATTGATTTCTTTTTTTGTATTGGTGATTTCAACAGACAACTGGTCGAGTTCCTTCCAATCGGAAGTGAAATCACTAAGAACAGCACAGTGAGCATAACTCCTTTGGTCCCCTTGGACACCCACAGATAAAATTGGTAAAATCTGAATTTCCGCATTAGGGAACTTTCCTTTCCATACTTGAAAATCAATTTTCGGTGGATTTGTTTTGGGACTGGCAATCATACGAACAACAAGGCCTGGGCCTGGGAAAGGGTGGCGTTCGATCCATTTTTCCGGAAGACCAAGTTTTCGTCCTAAATCTCTCACTTCGTCTTTGTAAAGGTCAGCAATTGGTTCTACAATTTTTCCTTCTCTGATAAGGGCCTCTATTTGTGGTACACGGTTGTGGTGGGTTTTGATTTTATGAGAATGTTTGGTTCCACCTGACTCAATTGTATCTGGATAAATAGTTCCTTGACCAAGTAACCAGTGTTCGGCGTCGAGTCCTAAGGAAGTGGTCGCTTTTCCTTGTGCTTCTAAAAATAGATCTCCAACGATCCTACGTTTTTTCTCTGGTTCAAATTCCTTTTGTAAGTGTTTGTAAAAAACATCACTTTCATCCCAGATGGTTAAATCAAAACCAACTTGGTGTAGGTTATCCATAAGATCCTTCACTTCGTTTTTACGCATAAAACCAGTATCCACGAGAAGGCCTTTCACTCGGTCTTTGCCAAGTGCTTTTGCAAGGAGGAGGTATGCGACAGATGAATCAACTCCACCTGAAACCAGTAAAAATACATTTTTTCCAGAAGGTATCTTGTTTTGTAGGGTTAATATTTGTTCTTCTAAGAATTTAGAAATACTCCAAGTTCCAGAAGCACCACATAATTCCACGAAGTTTTTCAGTAAAATTTCACCTTCTTCCGAATGGGTTACCTCGGGATGGAATTGGATTCCAAAAAGTTTTTTGGAATGGTGGGAAACAAACGCATAACGGCAGTGGTCCGAATGTGCGATTACCTCAAACTCATTTGGCATCCGCACCACTTCATCTCCATGACTCATCCAAACCTTGGTTTTGAGGGACAATGATTTTGATAATTCCGAATTAGGGTTTTGGATCTCTAAAATGGCAGGACCATATTCTTTTGTATTGGCAGAAACAACTTCACCTCCAAGGGCACGCATCATCAGTTGGTGGCCATAACAAATCCCAAGGATTGGAACTGAGATTCCAAAAAAATCATCTGGTAATTGGGGTGCACCTGTTTCGTATACGCTACTTGGTCCACCGGAGAGGATGATCCCAGCATAAGACTTGTAAACAGAAAGAGGTTCTTCATTCGAAAGGATCTCGGTATAGGCACCAAGTCTACGAATCCGGGAAGCAATTAGGTGAGCATACTGACCGCCGAAATCGACGACTGCAATTTTTTTATCACTTTTCATGGGATGGTTCCAAAATATTTTTGTTAATGTCGGGGTAAACAAATGTCGGAAAAAAAATCAGAATCTTCTTACGAGGACAAACAAGACCATATCCCGTCTTGGACCACCCCCCCGATCGAATGGTTTGCCAATGTTTACGCTGGTCGAGAATACAATATCGAATTTACCATTCCAGAATTTACCGCCGTTTGTCCAAAAACTGGACTTCCTGATTTTGGGACAATTTACATAGAATACATCCCACGAGAGAAATGTGTGGAATTAAAATCCTTAAAAGAATATATGATGGCATTTCGAAATGTAGGAATTTTCCACGAAAATGTGGTCAATAAAATCCTAGAAGATTTTGTAAAGGCTGTCGACCCAATCTTTGTTAAAGTGATTGGGGATTATAATGTGCGCGGTGGGGTCAAAACAGTCGTAAAAAGAGAGTACAAAGCCTAAATGGAAAACTTCATAGGTTATGTAGCTGCGTTTTTAACAACAGTTTCTTTTTTACCTCAAGTCCTTCGTGTTGTTTTGACAAAACAAACAAGAGATATCAGCCGAAACATGTACATTATGTTTTTTTTGGGTGTTGTTTTGTGGTTTGTATACGGGTTCTTAAAATCCGATTTTCCGATCATCCTTGCAAACGTAGTCACTTTATTTTTTGTAACCATCATTTTATATTATAAACTCACAGAAGGAAAAGAAACATGAGAAAGGCTTATGTAGATAAAGACAATTGTACTTCTTGTAACCAATGCGCAGATAATTTACCCAAATACTTTATGATGGACGAAGATGATTTGTCACAAACTCATTTGAGCGGCGATGCAATCAATGATGCTATGATCCCAGATGAAGACGAAAAAAAAGTGCAAAAAGAAATGGATGAATGCCCAGGGGAATGTATCCACTGGAAAAAACACTAATCTAAAAGTTTAAACGCAATCCAGAAGTCTTTGGATCTGTGTTTCCAAAGACAACCTCTCCCCTGCTCTGAATGCCAAATACAATTGGTTTTGGAAACTAATACATTCCCTCTCATTTGTATATAAGGATGTCTTTTTCCCCAATAAATAAGTGGGAAGAACGGATACTCCTCGGCCGAGTTCCAAGGCAGTTCTTATATCATGAAGATTGGGTAATACTGTGTATTGTTTCAGTTTCGGACGAGAATCAAAATTTACCTTCCAAAACCTTCTAACAATAGCAAAGTCTTCACTATAAACAAACCAATGTTGTGATTCCATCCACTCGCGAATCCCCTCAACCTTGGGTTTCGTTTTCCCAAGGAAGGGAAAAGAAGTCTCAAAGCTTAACTTCTCAGAAGCCACAAAAACAAAAAATTCTGTATACAATTCTTCGAAGCTAATCCCTGGAACATTTAACTTTTGATTGGCGATAACAAGATCAATTTCCTTATTTGATAATGCTTCCAAAAGTTCCCTTGGATAACCATATTGGACATGAAAACTCTCTTCCAACTTTGTTAAATCTGGTAAAATTTTTTCTTGGAACCATTCTTTAGCAGAACCAATTCTCAGGCGTTTTGTTTTTTCGACTGGATGGATTTGTCCTTCCAATCGTTCTAATTCTTCAATGGGACCGGCCACTTTCACATACAAACGTTTGGCGGCCTCAGTAGGAACCAAATCCCTAGATGTCCGTAGGAAAAGGACTTCCTTTCTATGCCGTTCCAAAGACTGCAAATGCAAACTCAGCGCCGGTTGTGATAAACCCAGGATCTTTCCCGCCTTCGTAAGATTTTTCTCTCGGTAAATACAGTAGAAACTTTGGTACAATTCGATGGGATTCATCTTGGTATAATATTTCTAATAGCAAGCAATCAGCACCATCATATTTTTAATAATAACTTACTCTTGTCTAAAAAATAGATAAGGAAATATTTTCTTAATGGAGCTATTCAAAAATTTGAATCAAGGAGAGGATCCAATGAAAAAAGTATTATTTGTATTAACAAGCCATGGGGAAAAAGGAAATGCTGGTTCCACCGGATACCATTTAGGTGAGGTTTCGCACCCTTGGAAGGTCTTACATGACGCTGGTGTGGAAATGGATTTGGTAAGTCCGAAGGGAGGAGAACCTCCCGTAGATGGATTTGACTTAGAAGATCCAACAAACAAAGAATTTTGGAACCATCCGGTTTATAAAGAAAAACGAATCCATACCAAAAAGCCAAAAGAAATCAATCCCAGTGATTACTCAGCGATCTACTTTGCTGGTGGGCATGGAACCATGTGGGACTTTCCAGATAATACAGACTTACAAGATCTTACCAAAACCATCTATGAATCAGGTGGGATTGTGGGAGCGGTCTGTCATGGACCTTCGGCTCTTGTGAATGTGAAATTATCCAATGGATCAAAACTCATCGCAGGAAAACGAGTGAATGGATTTTCCAATGAGGAAGAAGAAATTGTCAAACTGGAAGGAGTAGTTCCCTTTCTTTTGGAAAACAAACTGATTGCTGCGGGTGGAAAGTATTCCAAATCAGCACCTTGGAATTCTCATGTAGAAGTGGACGAAAAACTTGTTACAGGACAAAATCCACAATCCGCAAAAGCAGTGGGAGAAGCGATCCTTGGTTTATTAAAAAACACTTAGGCCGATTGCCAAAGATTCGCTTAATAGAGATTAGGGCTTTGTGGAAACACGAGGCCCTTTGGTTTTCTTTTCTTTTAAACCTAACATATCTTTTATGATTCCAAATACATCTTTAACCGATTGAAAGGAATGTTCTTTTCCACGTGGATCGTAGACAAACCCAATGGTCTTCATTTCCGGTAGGCCATTCCAATACCCGTGACCATGTATCGGATTTTGTGATTTAGAAAAAACCTCCCCCTTTCTTGTCCCACTAAAAAATAATTTCTCCGATGTGCGAAGGACACCTAAGGCTGAGGGATGGATTTTCGATTGGAGGAGGTTTACATCATCATGCAGATGCAAACTCTCCGTTGATCCAACTTTCGTTTCCTTAGCAGAAGTTACCTCTGTTCCTGAAATCCACTCGGCACCAGGACAGGACTCTAGAATTGCAGAAACAATGGTTTGGATCTCGTCCGGAGTTACTTTTACGTTTCCGCCTGGCAAAAGGATGGCGGTGCCACCAGAACTTTTAAAGGTAAGTTTGTAAGTGCCAACCTCATCATTAATGTACCCCTTTTGTTTGAGGATTACATTAGGAGCACAAACAGAATCGGCCGAATGAAAACCGTGATCAGAAACAATCACGATAGCAGGTCCTTTGGGAGTAAAGGCTCCTACCGATTGTAAAAAAGAAAAGATGGCCTTGTCTAGTTCGACCAACCGAACCAAAGCCTTTTCAGAACCAGGACCAAAACCATGATGGTTGGAATCCAAATCTGTAGTATAGACAAATAACAAATCAGGTTTTTTCTTATGAAATAGCCAGGTAGCCGTTTTTAACTTCACTTCATCTTTCGAAACATCGTTTAACGGAGATCCTACGACCATCTCTGCTTCTTTGTGAAGATCTTTTGTGGATAAAACACGAAGGAGTTTATCATCCTCAGGGATTTTTTTCCTCCAATACTGGGGAAGGTTCCAATCCATATCGGCACCCACAGTCACGGGCCAAAATACATTAGCAGTAGTTTTTCGATTTTCTTTTGCTAAATTCCAGAGTGTGGGAACTTGGATGTCTTCCGCATACCACATCCATCCCCCATCATTTTTCTCAAATGGATCGGAAAGGGTATTGTTATAAATTCCGTGTTCTGCGGGATCTTTTCCCGTCACCATCGAGGTATGGGCTGGGTAAGTCACAGAGGGATTGACTGTAGTAATTTCTGAAACGCCGTATTTCTGAAAGAGTTCGCTTAAGTGAGGGAAATAAGAACGGTATTTGGGATTCGACCAATAATAAGCAGGAAACCCATCGATCGATAAAACTATTGTTTGGCGAATCTTTGTAGATTTCCCAGCATGGTTTTTCAAAGTTTTTTGGAGGGTTTTCGCCTCTAAGGATAGAGAACCGCAAAGAACCATCAAAAACCCGAAGGATGAAACCAAACGAACATACATTCCCAAGGAAAAAAATACCTTAGAGACAATTTCTAAAGTGAATGAAGTTGGATGCAAAATCTTCCCTAAAGTGGAGAATCTTTTCTCAGATGGTTCTAATCTTCGCATAAACTTTGTTTAGCGAAAAAGATTAATATTCTTGTTCCGATCTAGTAGATCCAAGGAGTTCATCTGGAATGTCCTCAATACTATCACCAATTTGGATGGCAAGGCGGTTCCCTACACGACCCGGTGTAGCCTTAAACTTACTACGATCCCCAACCTTGACCATCAAATCAGATTTGATCGGAGTGTTTTCGAGTTTGATCACATCACCCACATGGAGGTTCATAAGGTCATTTAATGAAATGTCAACACTGCCGACTTCTGAAATCAGAGGGATTTTGACTTGGTCGAGTCGCTCTTGGATGACGGCGCGGTTTTCGTCCACTTCCCCTTTCCGAATCGAGGAATACCAATACTGAGCTGAAAGTTTATTAATGATGGGTTCAATCGTAATGTAAGGAATACAAAGGTTTGTCATCCCTTCCACTTCCCCCACTTTTGTCTCGAGGGTAATTAATACCACCATGTCATTGGGAGGAACTACTTGCGCAAACTGCGGGTTCGTTTCGATGTTACCAAGTCTTGGGCGAAGGTCAATTACCGTTGACCACGACTCCCTTAAGTTACCGAGGATCCGTACGATAATCCCTTCCATTACAGATAACTCAATATCAGAAAGTTCTCTGTTGACTTTGGAAGATTCTCCCTTACCACCGAAAAGACGATCAATGATAGTGAATGAAATCGAAGGGTCAATTTCTAAAATTGCTGAACCACGGAGTGGGTCCATATTGATGACGGCGAGTGTCGTAGGATTCGGAATCGATCGAATGAATTCTTCATACGTTAACTGGTCAACCGATGCCACGTGCACCACAACAAGGGCACGTAACTGTGCCGATAATCCAGTGGTTGCCAAACGAGCAAATGTTTCGTGCATCATTTGTAAGGTACGAATCTGGTCTTTTGAAAATTTATCTGGTCTTTTGAAGTCGTAAATTTTGACTTTTTTTTGTTCCCCAACCGATGAGTATTCATCCTCAGAGACTTCACCCGAGGAGATAGCATTTAACAGGGCATCAATTTCATCTTGGGAAAGGATTTCTGTCATTTTTTTACCTTCACGAGTAAGTTTTTAATTTGCCAAAACCCAACACGGTTTCCTTCTTCTTGTCGCAAGGTGTATATATATTCGTACCTTGTTTTGAACCGACCCATCATTCTTTCCACATACACTTGCACACGCGCATCACGTTTAGAAGGATAATCCACATTCATAACTTTAAAGTATTTTAGAACACCTGATGGAGACTCCGTCAAATATTCTTTAAAGTCCTCTATGATGGTTTCTCGTTCCCCAACATTTGCTTCCGCATAGGCACTGCTATAACGATCATAAGCTAAGATATATTCAGAAAAATCGATCCATTTAAAATGGTATTCCCATCTTTTTTTCATCTCAGCACCAAGGAATAAAAAGATAATTTCTTCCGGGGATAATCCACCATTTTCCGTGATTTGCCTGTTCACCGTTTCTTTTGATTCTAATTTGGAGTTCTGGAATAAAAAACCAACTGTATTCCCAGAACGTAAAAAAGCGGATTTATCTTCTGTATAATTTGGGTAAAAATAACCAGTGATATAAAATTTTTGGTCCGGCAAAAACTGATAATGTTCATCTAAATAGATGGTTTTAGAAAAGGACTCATTTCGGTGGAGGCTTACCTCTTTATTTTCATCACCTACCAAATTCACGATGGTTGTCCTACGTTTCAAAATGGGATCTGGGAAATCTGGGTCTTCTATTGGAGTGAGGATTCTGTCATTCCCATCTTTTACAATGATTTGGAAAGAATACCGAAAATCAAAGGATGGGAATATACGTACCACTTCCTTTCCTGTGTTTGTCACAGTGAAAGTAAGGGGAATCCTTTCTCCAGCTTCGTAACTCCGTTTTGTCAATTGCAGACTGATTTTTGATTGGAGAGCTACAAAATTATCAACCCTTTCCCCCCTCGCATCTCTGTCTGGAAATGCAAATAAGGAGTGGGAGGCAAATATTCCCAAAAATATGAAGGTTGGAAGGAGACGCATTCTCTATTCAATTTCGGCAAAGAGCTGAATTTCCGACATAAAATTTATGAGTAATTTGATTTGCGATGGTTGGTATTAACTGGTTCCGAGTTTGGCTTCGTCGAGGATGTAATCAGCTATCCGGATGAGTCGGGTCATCACCGCGACCAATTTTTTGTATTGGTAAAAATTTTCCCTTTGTTTGTCCAAATGTGGTTCCACGAGGGCAACTGTCTTTGATGCTAATTTTAAATTTTTAATCTCATTTTCTGTGACACCATAAAGATTTGCTTCCGAGACAAAACGATTGAGTTCCTTCACCAAACTTTCATCTGTTAAGTCTTGGATTTCAAATACCTTTTCAATTTTTAAAATAAAGTCTGTGAGTGTTCTTTTGATTTTGGCCTCTTCTTCTGTGGGGCGTTTTTTCGAGGTAACTTGGTTTAAAGATTCATATTTCTCCAAAGCCGTTTCATATAAATGATTCATTTTTGTTTTTTGGCCTAAAATGAAACTAATGAAACTCAAGAGTCCTACAAAAGTATCAGGGTATTTGTTGATCCCACCAATTTCATCCAGAGCATTGGCGAAGGCTTCTTCATTATGAGGAACAGTCATAATGAATTTTAACACAGGTTCTACGGAAGAACCTGATGTGTATTTTTGGATGACTTCGATGCCTTCTAAGTAGTTCATTGTCGTTTGTCTAAAATGAGAACCTTACGAATGGTTGTTTGTAAATTACCTTTTTCGATGATTCGGTCAAGTACATCATACCCTGTGATCAAAAAACCAAAAACGGTATGTAACCCATCCAAATGAGGAGTGTCCACTTGGTTAATGAAAAATTGTGATCCATTGGTATTGGGTCCAGCATTTGCCATGGCAAGTGCTCCTCTGGTAGCTTTTTTACTTGGTAATACTTCGTTGAAACGATATCCAACTCGGTATAAAACCTCAAGGACAGGTAGCTCCATAGCTTCTTGGTATGCTTTTTCCACCTCAGTTCTTTTATCTTCAAACTCTTGGCGAGATTTGATATTAAATTCAGAAAGGACTGCCCTTTGTAATTGGGCTTGGAATTCGGGTGCATCTTTGATTTTGCGTTTGTCCAAACCAAGTGCTTTTCCATTGATTTCGTCTTCAAATTGAAACCCTGGTCCACCTGTCCCATCACCTCTTGGGCATCCACCTTGGGCCATAAAATTTTCGATGACTCGGTGGAATTTTAAACCATCGTAGAACGGCCGTCTTTCGGAACCTTTTTCTGTTTTGAAATCCTTTTCTCCTTGGGCAAGATCGATAAAGTTTTGAACGGTTTTGGGAGCTGCCTCGTCATAAAGTTCTATAATCAAGTCACCTTGTGTAGTTTGGATAAGGGCATAAATCGCAGGTTTTTCTGGTAGTTTAACGGACGTTTGGTCTACTCGTTTGACTAAAACTTTTGTTGGCGAGTAAGTGACTGGTTCATAGGTGATCTTTTTAAAAGTTTGGTCACTACAAAAAGCAGTTTGGCTAAAGAGGAGAAGTGTAAGAGAAAGTTGTTTCCAATGGAACTTTGCAAATTGATTCATGTTTATTTTTTACCTTTTAATTCTAGAGTTTTTATTTTTTTGGTCAATTCGTTTAACTTGGCTTTGGCTTTTTTGATCTGTTCTTTTTGGCGCAATAAAGATGTCCCACCATAGACATCTTTTTTATCACAAGAGGTTTCAAGGGAAATAGCAGCTTCAAACCCAGGATCTGTGAGAACAGCATGGATCTGTCCTCTCTCCCCACTTGGAATGGTAAATAGATCATAACCTTTGCTAGAACAATGTTTTACTAGTTCACCGACAATTTCATGGGCAGAACGGAAGGGAATTCCTTTAGCACTCACAAGCCAATCCGCAAGGTCGGTTGCAGTAGAAAATCCATTCCTAAGACTTCTAATGGCATTTTCGGGGAAAATCTGAATCCCTTCCACCATGTCTCTTATGCCTTCAGCACAAATTTTGATTTGTTTTACAGTATCAAAGAGTGGAATTTTATCTTCTTGGAAGTCGCGATTGTATGAAAGTGGTGTACCTTTTAACATTACAAGTAAATGGGTGAGGTTACCCACTACACGACCTGCTTTTCCACGAATGAGTTCAGCCACATCTGGATTTTTTTTCTGAGGCATGATGGATGAACCTGTCGTTAGGTGGTCTGGCAATTTAAAATAACTGAATTCTTGGGATGAATATAAAATGATTTCTTCGCAAAATCGAGAAGCATGGATCATGAACTGTGAAGAGGCAAATAAAAATTTAAAAATATGATCCCTTTGGCTTACAGCATCCATCGAATTTTCGGACATCCTACCAAGGTTCAAATCCTTTCTTAAAAACTCTCGATCTGTTTGGTAATTGACACCTGCGAGTGCACCTGAACCTAACACAAGTTCGTCAGCCCTTTCATAAGCTGAAAAAAAGTCTTCAAAGTCTCGAACATTCGCCCAAAAATGGGACAAAAAATAATGCGAAGCACGAATGGGTTGGGCTATTTGTAAATGAGTATAACCAGGGATGATTGTTTTGGTATGGGTTTCTGCTTTTTTTACCCAAACATTAAGCAAATCAATCATCATAACTAAAATGGAATGGATTTCCGATTTAATGTAGAGACGAACATCTTGGGACACTTGGTCATTTCGACTGCGTCCTGTGTGGAGTTTTTTTCCTAAATCACCAAGAAGCTCCGTTAGGCGAGATTCTATCGACATGTGGATATCTTCGTTTTCGATTTTAAATTCAAATTTCCCAGAATCAATTTCCTTTTTGATTTGGGTTAGTCCTGTTTCTATTTTACGTTGTTCGGATTCTGTTAGGATCCCAATTCGTTTCAACATTCGAGAATGGGATATGGACCCTTCTATATCATGTTCATAAAGTTCTTTATCAAAACTAATGGATTCACCAATGCGTATCATAAGGGAAGAAGGTGCGGCATCAAAACGCCCACCCCATAATTTTTTCTCTTTCATTCTGAATCCTCACTGAACTGATCTGCCCAGTTTTTTAAAACTTCTTTGTCTTTTTCAGACAAACGGGAACTTGGATGTAACAATTGGTAGTCCTTTGGTGGCATCTCCCCTTCGTCTGCTTGTTCCCAAACTTCGTAAATTTTTTTCCTTTGTTTCCTTTCAGTTAATTGGCCAAATTCAGAAAAATTTAATTCTTCCCTTCCCTCAGTGACATGTTTAGACACAAAATAAGAAACAGGAAATACATAGGAATATAAAGGCCAAATCGTTTCATTCGAGTGGCAATCGTAACAACTGCGTTTCAGAATCTGTTTCACTTCTTTTGGTGTGGATATTTCGGATGTCACAGGTGGATTTTCTCTGGGAACAGGAAACAATTGGAAAAAAATAAAAACGGAGAAAAGAAGATAAATAATTCGTTTCACACAAGACAGCTTCTTTTGCCCATGTCATGAATCAAAGTATTATTTTTCTTGCCATGATCCGATTAGAAATGTCTACTTTCTTAGAGGTTCACACATTGGATTTGATTTTCGCAAACACGGCCTACCTTTGGATTTTGACAGGTATCATTTTACTATTTTCAGAATTTCTTTTGCCTGGAACCTTTGTCATGTTTTTGGGTGTGGGTGCAATCTTTACAGGGATCTTAACTCGATTGTTCCCGATGGAATTTTATACTGAGGTCATCGTATGGGTGATTTCCAGTTTAGTATCCATTTTACTCGGTGGTTCCCTAGTTAAAAAATTTTTTAAATCAGAGTCTTCGGTCGATCCCTTTATTCAGGATGATTTCCTAAACCAAATTGTTCCCGTAGAAATCGATGTGCTGGTGAACCGTCTTGGTGGGAAAATTCGATTCCAAGGAACGGTATGGGATGCCATTTCCAAAGATAACAAAATATTGAAAGGTGAATATGTGCGAATTTTATCTCGAGAGAATTTGACATTCACAGTAGAAAAAGTGGAACCTTAAAGCCAAAATTCATTTTTTTTCAAACAAAATAAAAAAACCCTTTTCTCTTTTGGAAGTCCATGTACCGTCTTCAAGTCACAAAGGAGGAAACAATGGGCGCATCCGTCATCGTTGTTTTTTTGGTCGTTGTTTATATCATCAAAAAGACAATCATTATCGTACCAGAACAAAGTGTTTATATTAAAGAAAGATTAGGGGTTTTGAATGGAGTTTTGAAATCGGGATTTTATTTCATGATCCCGTTCGTAGACCAAATCCGTTATAGACAAAACCTAAAAGAACAAACCATCGATATTGATCCACAAGTTTGTATCACAAAAGACAACGTCTCAGTAGAGGTGGATGGAGTTTTGTATCTAAAAGTCATCGATGGAGAAAAAGCATCTTATGGGATTGATAACTTTATGTTAGCAACCACCCAACTTGCACAAACCACTTTACGATCTGAAATTGGTAAGTTAATTTTCGATAACCTTCTATCCGAACGTGATGAAATCAATGGCCGTGTGGTTTCAAACATTGACAGAGCTACTGACCCTTGGGGCATCAAAGTCACTCGTTACGAAATCCGAAACATCACTCCTCCAAAACAAATTTTGATTGAGATGGAAAACCAAATGAAATCGGAACGGGAACGCCGCGCTGAGATCACCATCTCCCAAGGAGAAAAAGAATCTCGTGTGAACCATTCTGTTGGGGAAAGACAAGAATCCATTAATATCTCTGAAGGAGAAAAAATCCGCTTGGTGAATGAAGCCGATGGTCGCGCACAAGAAATCACCCTGATTTCTAATGCCACTGCAAAAGGCCTCCAACTCATCTCCGAAGCCATCAGCAAAAAAGGGGGAAAGGAAGCGGTGAGTTTACAAATCACTCAAGAGTACTTGGACGCCCTTGGACAAATTTTAAAAACTTCCAAAACAACAGTGGTACCCGAAACCTTAGCCAATATCGGTGGGGTGTTTGAAGGGCTTTCCAAAATCACAACCAAAATCCCACAGGTAGGAGAATAAGATGGAATTTGTATATTTAGGCTTTTGGGCCATTGTTGCCATCTATTTGATTTTTAAAATCTTTCGTTGTATCCGCATCATCCCTGCGCAAGATGTTCTTATCGTAGAAAGGCTAGGAAAGTATTCTCGTTCGTTACGAGCTGGGTTTCATATCCTCATCCCTTTCATTGACAGAGATGCGTATTACCACACACTCAAAGAACAATCCATTGATGTACAACCTCAAATTTGTATCACACATGATAACGTACAAGTAAAAGTAGATGGAGTGATTTATTTAAAAATCATCGATCCAGTAAGGGCCTCTTATGGAATTGAAGACTTTCAGTTTGCAGCCATACAACTTGCACAAACCACAATGCGCTCTGTGATCGGAACGATGGAACTTGACAAAACAATTGGTGAAAAAGATTTAATTAATTCTACCATTGTTGCCGCAATTGACCAAGCTTCAGAACCTTGGGGGATCAAAGTGAATCGTTACGAGATCCTAAACATTGTTCCACCTAAGTCTGTGTTAGATGCGATGGAAAAAGAGAAAAAAGCACAAATTGCAAAACGTTCCCAAGTCCTATTATCAGAAGGAGAAAGAGACGCCCGTATCAACCGCTCCCTCGGATTTAAAGAGGAAGCAGTGAACAAATCGGAAGGGGAAAAACAAAGAAGGATTAACTCTGCTGAAGGTAAGGCAACGGAAATCGAAGCTTTGGCTGTCGCAACGGCTAAAGGTATCGAAGCGATTGCGGGAGCCATTTCCGACCAAGGTGGTGCTTCTGCAATCAAATTGCAAATCACCAAAGCCTTTATCCAAAACTTCTTACACGTAGCAAAAGAAAGCACGGAAATTCTCATCCCAGCAGATGTGATGAATTTACCAACTCTCATTGCGAACCTAACAGAATCCAAAAAACCAAAGGCATAAACACTCGCCTAACCAAACAAATCCGGTGGATCTTCCACCGGACTTTCTGCAAACAATCGAAAACTTGGTTTGGCCATGGCTTGTGCAGCAAGTGACACAAGTAATGCTTCATTATCATCGGGTCCAATTCGATTAGCATGGATCACACCACACCCTTTACAACGGTGTAAAATAACCCATTCTCCTTTTCGCACCCAGATCGAAATAGCTTCCATTTTACTCCCACACGTTGCAGCTCTGTCACCTGGAGTATTATCCAAATGAAGGCTTGTGAGGCAATTGGGGCAATGGTTCCTTTGGTCAGTTCCAAAGCCTGGAGGGAACACCATCTGTTTGCATTCCACACACCGAAACTCATCCGTATCCGAACGAAAGCGGTGAGATTTTTTTTTGACAGAAGGATAATGGATTTCCTCGTCTTCCTCTAAAAAACGCTTTTTCTTAGAAATTTTTTGGAAATTCTTTTGGTCATTGTTACGTGACATACCAGTTTTTGCGGCAAAACAAAAAGAGGAAACCAAAACAGTGGATGAGAGGGAATAAACCGCCTGCGCGAAGATAGCCGCCTCCTAATTGAATTTAGGCGGGGTATCCAAAACAAGATCACCGTTTTGGCGGTCTACACAATGGCTAGAGTTAACATAGAATTACAAAATGTATGTTTGGGGGATTGTCGTCAAGTAGATTCCATTGTCAATTTTTTACAAAGGAAATAACAATTTTGGCCTTCTGGGTAATTTGGGATTTTACCGACTTCTTCATATCCAAGTTTGGTATAAAATTTGGGTGCTTGGAATCCGAAAGAATACCCAAACACGAGAGTGGCTCCCAAACGTTGTGCTTCCCTTTCAATCTCTTTTAGAAGTTTTGTTCCTAAGTCCTGGCCACGTTTACTTTCAGTTACCCAAAGGAGTTGGAGGTTTAACCCTTTGAAAAATAAATAACAAAGAGAGGCTGCGATGAGAGTTTCCCCTTCTTTCACTAAAATGGCAAAAAATTCTTTCGATTCGAGAGATTTATCCCCTAACTTTGAAACACTAAATTCATGCAATTTATTCCAAAGGTCTTCTTGCAAAGACTCTGAAGGATTTTTGATCCTTTCTATCTGGTAACCTATATGATCCAGTTCCATTTTCAATTATATACTCTAAGGCGTACGTAGAAAGGAAAACACTATTTTATAAAAAAGCAGGTCCGCCAAGGCGTTCCATCGGATCTACAATTTGTGAAATTTGAATTCCATAATAATCATCTAAAACAATGAGTTTTCCCCGACCAACGAGTTTCCCATTGGCTAAGATATCAAGTTCTTCACCAATGTTTTTGTCGAGTTCGACAACGGTTCCTTCTGTGAGTTGTAAAACGTCTTTGATGAACATTGTGGTCCTTCCAAGCTCAATCGTGAGTTGTAAGGTAACATCGAGTAATAAATTGAGATTTGCAGTATTATTTCCAGAACTGGATTGGGATTTTGATTGGCCCCTTGTTGGAGCTGGAGTTGCACTTGGACCTAAGGCTGCGGCAATGTCAGCAAAAGATGGACCATTATCATCCCCACCTCCGCCACCGACTAGGGCATCGAGGTCGTCGAGGCCACCACCACCTCCGCCAGAACCACCACCCGCAGGAGTGCTTCCACCACTAAATCCACCGAGTAGCGCGTCTATATCTTCTTGTGATAGTGAACCTTCACCCATAATCCTACAACCTCTACAATGTATTCGTCGGAGGAAATCAAAATCCTTCCTTGAAAAAAAAGCCAATCTTCCCTATTTTGTTCTTTATGTCCAATTCTACCCCTGCTCTGGATTTTTTTAAGACCAAGGAACTTTTTGCTACGGAACTGAAACAGGCAAACTACCAATTTGTTCAGGAAAAAGATGAAACAATCTTTCGGTTCCGCCAAGAAGCAGTCGGAAAAGAAAAAATCTTAGATAGTCTTGGCATCGTACGCAATTACATTGAAAACTTCCGAATCTATAATTTTGAAGATGGTTATCTAAGCTTACAAACTTTAGGTGAGAATCTCTTCGAACCCCAAAAGAATTTATCTACAAGGTTTCGGATCCGTTTTTCCTTTAAATCAGATTTGAAAGTTGAATGTTCCAAATTGGGTGATTTTTCTACAAAAGAAGTCCAAACCATCATACATCTTTTTCAATTTCTAAAATTAGATGGTGGAACAACAAAAGACCCTAGGTCCATTTTAGAACCTCTCGGAGTGGAAGTATATGACCCAATCCTTGAAAAAGCAAAAGGAAACGAACTAGGTTTTGATTCTGTTTTTGGATATGATTCGGTAAAAGAACAAATCCTTGAAAGTTTAGTTTACCCTTTGAAACGACCTGAACCTTTCCTTGAAATTACAAAACTCACCCGAAAAAAACCCACAGGGAATCTTCCAAGAGCTGTTTTATTTGAAGGAGAACCAGGTGTCGGAAAAACGAGTATGGCAAAAATTGTCGCTCATCTCTGTGGAGTCCCCATGGTCTATGTTCCCATTGAATCGATATTGAGTAAGTATTATGGAGAATCTTCTCAAAACCTTGCAATGGTCTTTGATGCTGCCGCTTTATTTCCCAAATGTATGTTATTTTTAGATGAAATCGATTCCCTTGCAACATCCAGAGAAGATGGATTATTTGAGGCCACAAGAAACCTCCTTAGCGTTTTACTCCGAAAACTGGATGGATTTGCCGAAAAAACAGGAACCATCACAATTGGTGCAACCAATCGAAAAGACGACCTAGACTCGGCTCTTTTGTCACGTTTTGATCGAAAAATCAGATTTCCCTTGCCAAACCGTGAAGAAAGGACAAAAATATTGGAAGGTTATGCAAAACAACTCAGCCAAAATGACCGTGAACAAGTTGCTGATTTGTTAGAGGGTGCTTCGGGAAGGAATCTAAAGGACTATTGTGATTATGTGGAAAGGCGCTGGATCACAAAAAATTGGAAAGAACTGGAACAGTTGACTGCTCCCGGTCTACGATTTTATTTGGAATCCTTTCCAGATTTTGGATGGAAACACTAAAAAGAGAGAGATTCGGCTTCAATCTTCTTCAGGATTTTACCGATACTATTTACAGGATATTTGTTTACGCCCATGGGACGTTCCTTGGTATCCTCAAATTAACCTTTTAGGAAGATTCGGACATGAAAATAAAACTAATTCTCCCCATTTTACTACTTAGCATTGGGGTTTTCGCTCAAACTGGAAGCTCAGAAACGGGCTCAACCTCTGCAGGAATCGATCCTTCTCAATCAGGGAAATCGATGGCAGATACAGAAAAAGAACTGGATGATAATATTTCTGAAGTGAACAAAAGACTTCGCCTTCATACAGTTCTTTTCAAAATGAAAGTGAGAACACTTCCGCATAGAACAGTTCTTTATAAAGGGAAACCAAGTGCAGACGGAGAACGTTGCGAAGTTGCAGACAAACAAGAAGCACAAGATAACACTTGTTTGCATTTAGAAGTATTTGATTTTGTTGGAAGTGAAGATGGAAAGTCTTCCAGAAACTTAGGTGCAAAATTCAAAAAAATGGAACTCTTTTTTGAAGGCTCAAACAACGCAGATCCAGATCCAAGAAAAGAACAACCACGTAACCTTACAAAGGTGAGAACTTACATTTACCAAAACAATTTTGTTTTGGAAGATAAAGTCATTTCTGTCATTGCAGATGTTGCACCTAATGGTGATCCTGCTCACAATGATAAAATTGAATTGTTTTACCAACATGATGATTACCCAGTTTGGGGAACTCCAGAAACTCCATCTGAAAAAGGTGTTGGAAAATACATTTTATCGAATGTAGAAAACACTAAATCTAACCCAATTCGTAATAATTTCAAAAAACAATTCTACTTCAAAAACTTAGATTATTTTGATAAATTATTCACTAAAATCTTTGATTATAATGATCGTGATTCAAACAAACATTATAAGAAAAACGTAGAAGCATTGAAAAGTTCTTTGAAATACTAAGAACATACAGGTTCTTAATTGAATCGCGTAAAACAATGTCCGAATTGTTCCACGATGTTACGGTTCCCTGCTACACAGGGAACCATTTTGGTTCAATGTCCAGTTTGTTCTCATCGATTTACATTTGACCCTGATTTAGAAATTGATTCTAAATTCACTTCATACGAAAAAGAAATCCCTTCCTTTTCATTCCAACCTTCCATCCAAAACTACAAAGATCTATTCATTGATCTGATGTACGCTCCAATTGATTATTTCAAATCAAAACAAAAGCAGGATAAATTTAAGTTCTCTTTAATTCCAATACTTATGTTTGCCATTTTGTTTATGTACATTTGGAAATGGTCTTTGGCGGAACCAAACAAAAACCATACGAACATTGAAAAAGAACCAAATTGGGAAGGAGAATCTCCTTTGGAATTGCCTCCTCCCAATTTCGAAGAACCTCCTTTAGATTCTATGGAAGAAGAATATCCTCCGACTCCTGATAAACCAAGTTTTGAGATTTAAAGATTGAATTGGGTAATTGTACCGAAAGAGGAATTGCATAATAACAATTCAGTGATCCTTCGCGATGGGCGTTTTATACATATCAAAACCATTCTAAAAAAAGAAGTTGGTGAAACGATCCAAGTCGTGGTTCCCAATCTCGGGAATTTTACGTTTCTCATAAGTGAGTTGAAGGATACAGAAGTCAAGATTCAACTGAAGGAAAACATTTCCTTTTTATTTTCGAGATTAAAATCCAATTGTTTTTTTTCTTTACCACGTCCCCAAACAACAAAAAAAATCCTTCACCTAGCGGGTGCATACGGTATCAACTCACTTAGTTTTTTTGCAACAGAAACAAAAAATAAGGAATATTGGACTTCCCCTATTTACACCAATGAATGGGAAAAAGAAATATATACTGGGATGAGCCAAACTGGAAATTTCCACAATCCTTCCATCAAATTTGGACAAAAAGAAAATTGGCGAACCTATTTGGAATCATGGGAAGGTGATGTATTTATTTTAGATCGAAGTGGAAATTTAGATGTAAAGGAATTGATCCAAACAAATATCTCCAACGATACATCTTTATTTGTTTTTGGACCCGAATCTGGTTGGAAAGTAATGGATATGGAATTTTTTCAGAAACAAAAATTTAAAATCGTAAGCTTAGGGAATATAAACCTACGGACAGAATTTGCTTTTTCATCTCTATTATATATTCTATTTAAAAACTAATTCCACCAGAGACTAAAAAACGGATTTCATCTATACTAAGGAAGGTCTTTTCACTTGAGTCTAGGTAATACTTTCGATAATTTTGAACCCTTAAAACAATAGGTCCAAAGGCTTTCGATATTTCTGCAGCTGCTTGTGTATTGTTATCGAGCTCAAAGGCTTTCCCTTGTGATTCAAAACCTTTTTTGGTATAATAAAATGACATTAAAAATGAAGAACCTAGTGGTATGTAAGCTGCAGCAAACACTCGTTTGTTTTCCTTGATTCCATAATCTTCAACAGCAAACTCAAATCCCAGATGGTAAAAATTTACATAAATCGTATGATAATAACCCGTTACTTTTGCATTGGATTGGTTTTCTAAATAATCGTATTTTGGTCGGATGGGCGCTGATACTGGAAATTTTTGAAATCGTTCCACTTCATAAAAACTATCAAAATACATGGGTGCATAATTTGCAGTCATTTGGCGAAATTCAGGTTTTAGGATGATATTGAGATCTTTGGTTCCTAAACGAAAGATACTGCCATAATGAGCACCTTGTGCCCCGTCTAAACCTTTGATTTTATTAAAATCAACATAAGGTGTGAATTCTACAAATGGTAAATTTAATAATCGGTATTCTATATCCATCCCTTCTATTGAGGCCCTTGTGACTTCAGTTGTTTTGGGATTGTCTAATTTTTTTTCTGTAACGGGAGAACCATTTGTATTATAAGACATTTGTACAGGAGCTTGTCTATCCCATGCTTGTGTATACCCTATCGTTAAACGATTGTACCATGGATCATTGTCTACTAGTTCCATTCTCGAATCTTTGCTGATTGGTCGAATTTCTTTTTTACTAAGGTCTTCTGCTTTTTTCTTTTGGATTTCTTCTGCTCCAGCTTCTTCTTCAACACTGAGCCGTCCCGATTCATCAAGAACATTGCCACGGAGGTTCATAAGATAAACTAAATCTGCAGATTTATCAAATAATGAGTAAAGTGACCTGCCAATCGCAAGTGGTTTGATATAAACTCGAGCAGCATTTACTTCAAAATTGACAACAGAATTGGCAAAATATTGTACCCCGCCATAATCTGTATTTAAGTCAGCCATCACCCCAGGGTTATAGGAATCAAAGCGGGAAGAACTCTGGTATTTATTAACAATGGTTCCGTGTCCAATGTATCCATCGACCATTTTACCTGTGTAAGCTGAATAGGTTACCTTTCCTGGAATTTGTTGGTTATAGGTTCCATACGAAATATAATTAAGAACTCTTGCGTAATCATTGCGGCTATTATAATCCATCTCACGGATTTTGCCTGCTTTGCTATCTAATTGGATTGGTTCTTTGTCTACTGCTAGGACATTTATGGGTAAAGAAAACGAATACCCAAATTGATTCCCATGGTTGTAGGTAAAGTTTGGGGAAACATATCCATAATAGTCTTTCTGGAAACTGGAACCTCCGGCATCAAATTGTAAGGCAGAAGACCTTCTCGATTCAGTGCCAGTGGGAACCCAAACTTGTGCTCGTAGGCTTGTGACTAGGCTTAGAAAGACAAATACTATGCTTAAGGTACGAAAAGATTGGCCCACGATACGTTCATTATCGTAAGGTTTTCCCTTGAAAATAAGAAATAATCTCAAACGGAATCATCCAATAAAGCAGATATTTATTCTATTTTATTGGAGATTTTATTGACAATTAAGAAAGCTGGTGAAAAGTAGGCGATACCATCGGGGGAATCTATGCCACGTCAATACAAACCAGAAACCATCGCACTTCACGGAGGCCAAGAGCCAGATCCAACCACTACATCACGTGCAGTGCCTTTGTACCAAACTACGTCCTATGTTTTTAAGGACACTGACCATGCAGCTAGATTATTTGGTCTGCAAGAGTTTGGAAACATCTACACAAGACTTATGAATCCAACCACTGATGTGTTGGAAAAACGAGTGGCGGCTTTAGAAGGTGGAGTGGCAGCATTAGCCACAGCATCAGGCCAAAGTGCCGAAATGTTAGCATTACTCAATATCGTTGAAGCTGGACAAGAAATCGTAGCTTCTTCTTCGTTATATGGTGGAACATACAACCTTCTTCATTATACATTTCCGAAATTAGGAATCAAAGTTCACTTTGTTGATGCATCAAATCCAGAAAATTTCAAAAAAGCTTCCAATGATAAAACTCGCGCTTTTTATGCAGAAACTTTGGGAAATCCCAAACTCGACACGCTTGACATAGCAGCCGTTAGTAAAGTTGCAAAAGAAGTGGGAGTTCCACTCGTTATTGATAACACAATGCCTTCACCATATTTAGTGAACCCACTGAAACATGGTGCAGATATAGTTGTACATTCATTAACCAAGTTTCTAGGAGGACATGGAACATCGATTGGAGGTATCATCATCGATGGAGGAAGTTTTAATTGGGGGAATGGAAAATTTAAAAACTTTACGGAACCAGATCCTTCCTATCATGGACTCAAATTTTGGGATGTATTTGGAAAATTTGAACCATTTGGCGGAGTCAACATTGCATTTATTCTGAAAGCACGTGTGCAAGGATTACGTGACCTTGGTCCTGCAATCTCACCTTTCAATGCATGGCAAATTTTACAAGGAGTGGAAACTCTCCCTCTTAGAATGGAACGTCATTCTTATAATGCATTAAAAGTAGCTGAATTTTTGCAAAAACACCCAAAAATAGAATGGGTCAATTACCCAGGGCTCCCTACTGACAAAAATTATGCGACTGCAAAAAAATACCATGAACGTGGACTGTTTGGAGCAATCGTAGGTTTTGAAATTAAAGGTGGAGTGGATAAAGCAAAAAAATTCATTGATGGTCTTGAACTTTTTAGCTTACTCGCTAACATCGGTGATGCGAAATCTTTGGCAATACACCCTGCTTCAACAACACACCAACAATTAACTGGTGAAGAACAAATCTCTGCTGGAGTAACTCCAGGATTTGTCCGTCTCAGCGTTGGTTTAGAAAACCTTGATGACATTCTTGTAGACTTAGAAGAGGCATTAAAAAATATCTGATTAAGACTATGCCTACTTCCGAAACAAATGATTTTTTTCATGGATCAGTAGGTGTCGTACAGACAAATATTGTCACTTTTGAATCTTTAACACTTGAGGGGGGTGAAACCATCACTCCTCTTGAGATTGCCTACGAAACATACGGCACTCTCAATGAAAAAAAAGACAATGCTATTTTAGTTTGCCATGCTCTTTCGGGAGATGCTCATGCAGCAGGATTTCACGAAGGAGATAAACGACCTGGTTGGTGGGACTATTACATAGGTCCAGGCAAAGCATTTGATACCAATCGTTACTTTATCATATCTTCCAATGTGATTGGTGGATGTAAGGGATCGAGTGGACCACTTAGTAAAAATGGAAAAACGGGTAGTACTTTCCAATCCACTTTTCCCTTTGTATCTATTGGTGATATGGTCAATGCACAAGAAAAATTAGTGCGTCATTTTGGCATTCACAAACTATTTGCAGTCGCTGGTGGATCTATGGGAGGAATGCAAGCCTTACAGTGGTCAGTTGCATACCCTGACCGTTTGAAAAACTGTATCGTAATGGCTTCTTCCTCTGAACATTCTGCCCAACAAATTGCATTCAATGAAGTGGGAAGGCAAGCAATCTTATCTGATCCTAATTGGAACCAAGGTTTGTATACACAAGACAAACGCCCGTCCAAAGGATTAGCTCTCGCGCGAATGATGGGACACATCACGTATCTGAGTGATGAAATGATGCGTGAAAAATTTGGTCGTAAACCACCCAAAGGAAATATACAATCTACAGATTTTGCTGTTGGTAGTTATTTGATTTACCAAGGGGAATCTTTTGTGGATCGTTTTGATGCCAACTCCTATATCTATGTCACTAAGGCATTGGATCATTTTAGTCTGGGAACAGGAAAAGAACTAACAAAAGTTTTAGCTAAAGTTAGATGTAGGTTTCTCGTAATTGCATATACATCCGATTGGTTATATCCTCCCTACCAATCAGAAGAAATTGTAAAATCATTGGAAGTAAACGCTGTTCCAGTCAGCTTCATTGAATTGAATAACCCCGCTGGACATGATAGTTTTTTATTACCTAGTGAAGAACAAGATTCGATCTTACGTGATTTTTTAAGTGCGACCGATGAAGGAGGATTCTTTTGAACATCCATACAAATGAAGCACTGGGTTTAGACTTAAAAAATAGACCAGACATATCTTATATTGCAAATCTCATCAAACCTGGAGAACGAGTTTTAGATTTAGGATGCGGTTACGGCGAACTCATGTTAATTTTGAAAAACAAAGGTGTTCGAGTCCAAGGGATAGAAAAGGATGATAAATGTATCATCCAATGTGTGAAAAAAAGTTTATATGTCCATCATGGTGATATTGACGATGGTTTAAAACACCACCTGGATCATAGTTTTGATTTTGTCATATTAAACCAAACCATACAACAAACTTTAAATCCAGGTGACATCATCAAAGAATGTTTACGCATCGGGAAACAAGTCATAATCGTATTTCCAAATTTTTCTCATTGGCAAATCAGAACTTCGATTTTACTCAGTGGCAAAACTCCTGTGACAGATCTTATGCCATTCCATTGGTATGATACACCCAACTTACATTACCTTTCAGGAAAGGATTTTGAAGACTTCTGTGAATTTGAACGTATCAAAATATTACACAGAGCATTCTTTAACAGAACACGCCAAATCAAATTATTTCCAAATCTTTATGCAACACTTGCATTGTTTGTAATTCGCGCCTAAGAAATCAGAAAAATCTTTTTTTTAGAGTAAAACGAAACTACGATTACGGAACTTCAATTAGCTTTGAATTCGTTTTTTTTCGGTTACAAAAATCATTTTTTCAATTCTTTTTGAATCTTTAGGTTATAGAGTTCTATTCTCGGAAATCAGAACTTAGGCCACATAGATTAAACAATAAAATAGTATCTAAGATAACGTTAACAATATATTTTTCCAAAGACATCATTATCATAAGAATGGAATTTAGGATAATTATAGGAGAGAATCAAAACAAACGAATTTAAAATCAATAAAATCTGGTTAGATGTGGATTATGAATTTAGATTTTGGTTTGAATCAAGCGATGTAGAGATCGAAAGGTATACCATCCCCGCCCAATTCGAACTGGGTGGGGTTATCCACCCGCCACCCAATACGACCTATCTATCATAGAATGAGAAATAACGAAACCTAAACTCTAACTCTAAATTTTTTTAATTAAAATTAGTTCATATTAATGCAAAAAACCCGGCAATCACTCCGGGTTTTTTAGCTGTACGGCGATCATGGGATCACTCTATATATCGATCTTTATCCAAAATCCTTTAGGAAAATCAAAAGAATTAGCAGAAATGGTTTCTTTCTTTTTTGAAAGAAAAAAAATTTATTTGAATATTTTATTAAATTAAATATTCAAACAAATTTTCGTCTTCATTGATGACAGTAAAATTCAATCTATATTCTTTCATACGATTGATTAAACTTTGAAAATCATCTTTTGATTTTAATTCGATACCAATGAGCGCAGGTCCAGATTCTTTATTATTTTTTTGAATGAATTCAAAACGAACGATGTCATCATTTGGTCCTAAAATCTCATTCACAAATTGTTTGAGTGCTCCCGGTTTTTGCGCAAAACGAACAATGAAATATTGTTTTAGACCTTCGTAAAGTAAGGATCGTTCTTTGATCTCTTGCATACGGTCTATATCGTTATTTCCACCACTTAGGATACAAACAACTGTTTTCCCTTGAATTTGATCTCTAAAATCATCTAATGCGGTAATGCTAAGAGCACCAGCAGGTTCGCTGACTATCGCATCTAAATTGTATAAGTTTAAAATTGTTGTACAAACCTTTCCTTCTGGAACAAGGCGTAAATCATCTAACACGGATTGACAAATTGGAAAGGTGAGATCCCCTACTTTTTTAACTGCGGCCCCATCCACAAATTTTTCAATTTTATCTAGGACCACAGGTTTTCCATGATTGAGAGCTTCTTTCATGGAAGGTGCTCCGAAGGGTTCAACTCCAATAATTTTAGTAGATGGAGAATGTTTTTTGAAGTAGGTACCAACTCCTGCGCATAATCCACCACCACCGATCGGTAGAAATAGATAATCAATCCCACTTAACTCTGATAAAATTTCTTTTCCAACCGTTCCTTGCCCTTCCATAATTTTAGAATGATCAAATGGAGGAATAAACGACATCTGATTTTCTTTTGCAAAAAGAATTGCTTCTTTTTGGCATTCATCAAAGGTATCGCCGACTAATTTAATTTCGATGAATTCACCACCAAACATGCGTACTTGCTTGATTTTCTGTTTGGGAGTCACTTCTGGCATATAAATAACACCAAAAATTTGGAGTAATTGACAAGAATAGGCTACGCCTTGGGCATGATTGCCTGCACTTGCACAAACAACTCCTCTTTTTCTTTCTTCCAAAGTCAAACTTTGGATCATATTGTAAGCTCCTCTTATTTTATAAGAGCGAACCACTTGTAAGTCTTCCCGTTTGAGGTAAATTTTAGCACCATAGACAGAAGAAAGACGGGTATGGAATTGTAATGGGGTATGATTGATGATAGGTTTTAGAATTTCGTAAGCGGAATCAATCTCTAATTGCATTTGAAGGACTTTCAACCACTCGTTTGGTTTGTTGGAATTAATAAAAAAAGAAAATCGAGAAACCAAAGACGGGGCCCCAACCACCCTGCCCGGCCTTTAGTTTCTCTTATCCTATTACTGGAGCAATCTCATCACTGACTGAGACTTCATGTTTGCTTGCGCAAGCATTGATGTAGCAGCCTGAGTTAAGATTTGGTATCTTGTGAAACTGGTCATTTGTTCAGCCATGTCAGTATCACGGATACGAGACTCAGAAGCTTGTGTGTTTTCATAAGCATTCATAAGTCCTTTCGCAGCATGCTCCATACGGTTGTAATAAGCACCAAGGTCAGCTCTTTGTTTAGAGATCACTCTTAGGGCATCATCACAAAGTCCGATTACGGAGTTTGCTTTACCTGCAGTCGAAAGAGAGATGAAAGTAAGAACCGTAGGGTTTCTTAATCCCAATGCCGCAGTGTTCATTGTTTCAATGTACACGCGCTCTCTTTGGTGCATGTTAGCTCCAATATGGAACCACATACTAGCAGTTGGGTTGAGTCGCGCAAATGCTCCTGTAAGCAGTTTCATTTTGTTGAATTCTGCTTGAGAAGCAATACGATCGATCTCGTCCACTAGCTGTGAAACCTCGACTTGGATCTGTTGTCTATCTTCTTCCGAGTAGATACCGTTCGCAGCTTGCACCGCGAGTACACGAACACGTTGAACGATTTCGTGTGTTTCTTGAAGATATCCTTCCGCCGTTTGAATGAGGGACATACCATCTTCAGTATTCTGTTCTGCACGTCGAAGACCAGCAATCTGAGTTCTCATTTTCTCAGACACTGCAAGTCCAGATGCGTCATCTCCGGCTTTGTTAATACGCATACCAGAAGACAACTTTTCGATATCTTTGCTCAGGTTCGCGTCGTTAGACTTCAAAGTTCTGTGTGCAAAGATCGCACTTACGTTGTGGTTGATAATCATCCGGGTTCCTCCTTGAATCCGTTCTCTCACCGCTCAAAGTTTTCACCTTGAACCCAAGAAATTGATGAATTTTCGAAGAGGCCATCCTTGGCCTTTTCAAGATAAGGATCGGTCATTCTGGGAGGGAGGATAATAGGGAAAATGAAATAAAATTTGAATAAAAACAGAACTTCCCCTTTTCTAAAATATGTCCTAGGAATTCTATGGAAATGGATTTGGAAAAAAGGTAGGTTTTACGTGTTAGAAACGGTTTATTTAGCAAACCCACGTGGTTTTTGTGCAGGTGTCAAATATGCAATTTCTTATGTGGAACAAGCTTTTTTGGAAAATCCAAGCAAACCACTCTTTGTGAGAAAGGAAATTGTCCACAACCAAAGAGTTGTGGAAGAAATGAAAAAAAAAGGCATCCAGTTCATCAATGAACTAAGCGAAGTCCCAGACGGAGCTACAGTTGTATTTTCAGCCCATGGAGTCTCCCCAGAAGTTGTGAAAGAAGCCACGGACCGAAAGATGAAAATCGGGGACGCGACCTGCCCCCTTGTCACAAGAGTCCATAAAAAAGCTAGGAATATCAAAGATAGCCACCAAATCATCTACATCGGCCATAAAGGGCACGATGAAGCCATTGGAACCATGGGAGAAGCGATGATGTTTCTTGTGGAATCTGAAGAAGATGTAGAATCTTTGAAAGGTAAAATTGCTACTGACAAACCACTTACTTATTTAATGCAGACCACACTTTCAGTGGCAGACACCAAAAACATTGTCAAAAAAATTGAAGAAGTTTTTCCATTTGTAGAACACCCACAAAAAGATGATATTTGTTATGCGACAACTGAAAGACAAGATGCTGTTCAAAAAATGTTAGAAGCGGTCGATGCAATGCTTGTTATCGGTGCAGAAAATTCATCCAATTCTGTAAGACTTTGCCAATTGGCGAAAAAAACAAGACCTGCTAGTTTTCAAATTTCAAAAAAAGAAGATGTAAATCCGAACCATATCCTAAGCTCAGGAATCAAAATTTTAGGCATCACAGCTGGTGCATCCAGCCCACAAGTTTTAGTGGATGAGATTGTGGAAGAAATTTTGAAACATTTCCCAAATGCAAAAGTATCTCTTTATCCAGAAAGTCGTGAAGACACAATGAGTTTTAAACTTCCTAAAGAATTATTGAAACAATATTAATATGATCGAAGATCCTTTGTCATTATTCAAAGCCTCTCTTGAGGGAAATGACTGGGGTACGGCAATCTTAGTAATTGATACTAAAAACAAAGATTTTCAATTCATATTAAAAAATTCTATCTTTGAAAGATTGGAATCTGACTTTGATCTTTTATTTTTCCTAAAAAATAAAATTTCCAATAACGATTTTAATACTGAAGTCATTTACAAAACAGATGGAAAAGTATTGGAAACGTCTTTTGGTCATTTTGAATTTCCATCAGAATCAAACCAAAAACAATATTCGAAATTCTTTATAAGAGATATAACAATCAAACAAAAACAAGAAGAAGAAATCGCTTGGCGACTTCGATTCGAGTTAGGTGTTGCCTCTTCCATTCAAATTCTCATTCAAAAACCATCGATTAGAGAGAGTTTACCACAAGCCCTTTACCAACTTCTCTATTTCACAGAAATGGATTCCATTTTTTTCCTTAAATACATCGCAAATGATGAAAACGATAAATTTGAAATTTGGGTAAACGAAAGAAAATCAACCGAGTATCCCTTATTGCCAAAAAAATTCCAAACCATCAATTGGCGAAAGGAAGGTATAAACCGCTGGATTCATAAATTAAAAAAAGGAAAAATTATCTATCTAACGAAAGATAAAGCCTTACCAAAAGAACAGTGGTATTTCCAAGAATCGAAAGCAGAAACAATATTGTTCATTCCCGTAAAGTTTGAGAATCAATTTTTAGGGATCATGGGATTTCAGAAGTACATTCCCAATTTTGTCATCCACCATGAAAACTTACTCATTTACCAAACAGTGAGTCGCTGGATGGGTTTGTTTGTCCAACGAGACAAAGATTTAACAGAACTCAATCGTTACAAATCAACTTTAGAGTCTTTGATTTTGGAAAGGACTTTAGACCTAACAAGAACAAAAGAAGAATTGGAACGCGCCTATAAAGCGAAAACTGAGTTTTTAGCACATGTCAGTCATGAGTTAAGAACTCCCCTCAATTCCATTATAGGATTTTCAAAACTCATCCAATTACCAGAAGAAGATGTCACAGGCAAAGAATACTTACAATATATCTACTCTGGTGGAACAAGACTCCTGAAGATGATCAACGAAATATTAAATTTAATGAAGATTGAATCCGGACAAATCAAAATCCAAGTATCCGAATTCAAACCCGAAACAATTTGCCGGCAAACTTTAGAATTAATCCAACCACAAGCGAATGCAAAAGGAATGGAAATTCGATTTTTCCCTCCCATCCAGTCCAAAAACCTAAGATCCGATAGTGGGAAAATCCAACAAATTTTACTCAACTTACTTTCGAATGCGATCAAGTACGGTGATCATTCTTATGTCGAGTTCCATTGCGAATGGTCGGACGAGGGTGTATATTTTTCGATTCGGGATTTTGGGCCAGGTATCTCAGAAGAAGACCAAAAACGTATTTTTCATAGTTTTACTAGACTGAATGATGATGGAAAAATCGAAGGTACAGGCCTTGGATTATCCATTTCGCAAGGTCTGGCAGAAAAATTAGGCGGGAAAATCGAACTCATATCACATTTAGGTGAAGGATCCACTTTTACTCTCAAGTTATCAGAAAATTATAAATAAAGGTATTGAACCAATTAGAATTTTATAATAGAATTTCCGATATTCTATATGGTGGAACCGATCGACTTCACAACTTCTTCTGTTACTAAAACAGAACACTTACGTAGGCCTAAAGAACCTATACTTATCATTGAAGATAAAAAGGAAAACCAGGTACTTTTAGAAGGTATTTGTAAACGTATAGGTGTTTCTTACGAAGTTGCAGAAAACGGTAAAATTGCCATAGAAATGGCCAAAATTAAGTCGTATAGCCTCTATTTGGTGGACTTAATGATGCCAGTGATGGATGGAAAAACATTCATCGCCGAACAAAGGAAAATCGATCCAAGAGCCATTTTTATGGTTCAGACAGCAATCGACAATACAGACGATATAATTGAAATCATGAAAATGGGTGTTTATGATTATTTAATCAAACCACTACATGTAGAAATTGTTGCCGATCGTTTGGAAAAAGCATTAGAATACGTCTACTTAAAAAGAATGGAATCAGTTCTCATCGACGAAGAATCAAAAGAACTCAAAAGTCAATTGGAATGGCTAAACTATAAGGAATCACATCGAAAAACTAATGAAGTGAATTCTGAACTCAACTCCATACTCAATTTAAAAACTACTCTCATGCAGGGTTCAGGTTTGGGTGCAATGACTACCATCATCGATTCGATTGAAAAGATGAAAAAGGAAGTGGACAGAAATTATTTAATACCAAAAGATTTCTGGGATTTATTATCAGAAAACCAAAACCATAACAGAACAATGTTACGAGGTTTGGATTTAGCTGTTGAAACCATCCAAAAAAACATCAAACTTGAAACAATCACAAGTGATGAATTGCTAACACTTCTTCCTGAAATCGTTTTAGAGTTTCATTCTGAAATGGAAGAAAAAGAAATTAAAGTAAATCTTCCAGTAGTGAAACAAAATGTAAAATTAGAAGTTGATTTGAATTCGATCAAAATCATTTTACATGAAATTTTTACCAATGGTCTAAAATATTCGAAAACTAAATCCAACTTTGATATTTTTGTAACCTTTGTAGACGGATATTTTTGTTTGTCCGCAAAAAACAATTTAATTGAAGATGATTATGCAAAACAACTCATTCATTCCGAAAAAAAATTAGTAGAACCATTTTATCGAATCCATCCCCCTGTTGAAAGTTTCCATCATAAAGAAAAATTTAGCCTTGGACTAGGTCTTACGATGGTAGATTTTCTATTACACAAACATAACGGAATGTTTTTTATCCGAAACGCGATTGATCACACTACTGAAACAAAAGCATCTTGTGTCATCGCTGAAGTATTTCTTCCAATCCAAACGCAAAAAGGAAAATAAAATGAATAGAAAGATCCTAATTATCGACGACTCCGCTGTGTTTCGAAAAATAATTTCTGTGCACTTAAAAAACGCTAACTTTGACCTTATCGAAGCAGGTGATGGACTAGAAGGATTAAAACAATTAGAATCCAATGTTGTGGATTTGATAGTTTCCGATATGAATATGCCAAACATGGATGGACTTAGTTTCATTAAAAAAGTGAAGGAAAATTCAAAATATAAATTCACTCCAATCATCATGTTAACAACAGAGTCCCAACCAGAAAAAAAACAACAAGGCATGGATGCTGGTGCAAAAGCTTGGTTAACGAAACCTTTTTCTCCAGAAGAGTTGTTAGATACAATTACGAAATTATTACCAACGTGATGGAACAGGCACAAACAATCCAAACATCCAAAGAAGGAATTGAAATCCACTGGTCTGGGTATCTAACTGTGCCTTATATCAAAGAATGGTTAGAACTCTCTAAATTATGGGAATTACCAAAAGGTAAAAAAACTAAATTAAATTTAGGTGCGATCGAAAGAATTGATTCATCTGGAATTCAATTATTGATGTTTCTAAAAAAAAGATGCCAAACTGACCAACAGATATTAGAACTTCACAACCATTCTCTTTCTGTCCTAAAAGTATTGGATTTGTTGGGATTAGTTTCATTTTTTGGAGATCGTATCAAGGTAAAAAAGGAACACTCAAATGAAGTGGAATTCCGTTACGGAACAAGGAAAGTATCGTAATGGATTTAACTGAAGTAATCGACGCATATCTCGTAGAATCAGAAGAACTATTGAGAGATATGGAGAAAATATTACTTCATACGGAGTCTTCCCTTCCAACAGATGATGATTTAAATGCTATTTTTAGAGTTGTTCATACCATAAAAGGTACTGCAGGAATGTTTGGATTTGAATCCACAGTATCTTTCACCCACGTTGTGGAGAATCTTTTGGATGACTTACGTTCTCATGAAATCCAATTCCATCCTTCACTTACTGAAATTTTACTCAAAGCAAAAGACCATCTGTCTTTTTTGGTTGTAGCGGAAACAAAAGGTCAAATCTCAAACGATAAAATTTCATACGGTTTATCGATCCTTGAGGAAATGAAGCCGTATTTGGGTAATAAAACATCCACAATTCAAACAGATCCCATTCCTTTCGGAAAATTGGTGGAACAAACAGAAATTGGATCGATCTCAGAAAATCCAAATCTTATCCACAAGCCAAACCCAAGCACACTAAAACTTTCCGGGGGAATTCCAAATTATTTAATTTCATTTCGACCAAACCAGAATGTTTTTTCCCATGGTCTTGACCCAATCTCCTTCATAGGTTATCTTAAAAAAATTGGCACTATCATATCACTCAAATCCATTGATCAATTTTTACCTGGGCCAAATCAATTTGATCCGGAAAATTGTTACTTAGGTTTTGAAATTAATTTTGATTCTAAAGAAAATTTGGAAACAGTACAGAAAGTTTTTAATTTCATTGAAGCAGATAGTTTTTTACACATCTACCCTCCTGGTTTTTCCATAGAAGACCTGGTTGATTTATCAAACCAACTTCCAGAAGAAGAGATTTATCTAGGAAACGTTTGGAAAGAAATTCAAATTTTAAATGAACAAACTTTTTTAGCTTATTTAGAAGAAATTAAACAGAGAAAAACTGGTATTCCATCTGTTTCTTCCATCCAATCCAATAGTAAGAATGAACCTAATGTTAGTAACTTATCAAATACCACAAACCAAGACCAAATCAAAGAGACTCATAAATCGAGTACAATCAAAGTTGATTCAAAACGAATCGACAATTTAATCAACCGAGTTGGAGAACTTGTTGTTTCATGTGCCAATATGAACCAACTCATAGGTGAGAAAGAAGATCCAAATTTGCAAGAATCTTCTCTAGTCGTTATGCGACTGTTAAATGAAGTTAGAGAAATTGCTTTGAAATTACGAATGGTTCCTATTGGGGAAAGTTTTCAAAAATATTCTCGGATCGTACGGGATTTAGGAAAAGAATTAAAAAAAGAAATTAGACTCATCACGGAAGGTGATGAAACCGAACTGGATCGGAATATAGTAGAAAAGTTAAGTGATCCCCTCACCCATTTGGTTCGCAATGCCTGTGACCATGGATTAGAATCTCCTGAAATTCGTTCGAAAAATGGCAAACCAGAACAAGGCACTGTTAAATTAACGGCATACCATGAAGCAGGTAATGTCATCATTGAAGTTTCTGATGATGGCAACGGAATTTCAAAGGAAAAAGTTTGGCAAAAGGGAATTGAAAAAGGAATTGTTACTGGAGATTTACCCGACTCAGAGGAAGAAGTTTATCGGCTTTTATTCCATCCTGGTTTTTCAACAGCCTCTCAAATTACAAATGTTTCTGGTCGTGGTGTAGGACTTGATGTTGTTTATAAAAATATTGAATCATTACGTGGTTCAATCACAATCAAATCAATTCCAAACCAAGGGAGTCGTTTCCTCTTACGATTACCGCTTACTCTTGCAATAATAGAAGGATTTTTGGTCGCTGTTGGCAAAAGTCATTTTATCATTCCGATGGAAATGGTCTTAGAGTGTTTGCATTTCTCTGATGATCACAAAACAGATTCAAATCAATTTTTTGCCTTACGCGGGAATCTAATTCCATTTTTACGTTTAAAAGATTATTACCCTTGTGAACCAACTTCCGACCAGTCTAGGGAAAATATAGTCATCGTACGACAAGGTGACAAAAAAGCAGGCATTGTCGTTGAAAAGCTATTAGGTGAATACCAAACCGTGATAAAACCTATGGGCTCCGTTTTCCGTCATGTAAAGGGAGTCAGTGGGTCAAGTATATTAGGAGATGGGAATGTTGCTTTAATCATTGATGTTCCCTCTTTATTCGAAAGAACAATTTCAGTAGAAAATCAAAAACAATATAGCCATAGGGGTTAATATGAAATCAGTTAGCACAAACACAAAGTTAATCGGATATTTTACCATCGGATTATTATTCACTTTATGGATCAGTTTGTATACGGCAGGAATTTTTTCAAAAAGAGAAACTTCACATCTAAATTTGAATGATAAAATTCAAAAATCAGAGGCCATCTCACATCTCATTCGATTGAGTTTGTCGATACATGAAGATTACACGAACCTTCTTTTTTATCCAGAACCAGAGGGTTCACTCATCGCTAAGACTAAATATGATATCGAGAAATTAAATAAATCTTTTGATCAGATCACAAGTTTATTCAAAAACGATGATGAAAAACTTAAATTGAATGCAGTGGTGAACGAAAAAAACTTATACCTCGAAACAATTGCCAGTAGTTTAACACAATTAGAATCACAAACAAACAAAAAACAAAAGGAACTAAAAAATCCAGATGTATCCATTCGTTGGAAAAACTATTCAAGTAGTTTACAAGATTTACAAAAGGTTTCTTTTTTATCAAACCTCAAAGAAATTCAATCAAATATTCAATCAAAAACAAATGACGATCTCCCAATTTATATCGCATCGGGAATATTTGTAACAGTCTCTTTATTACTACTTGTTTTGCTTATAAAACAAATAAACAAACCATTAAAACAAGCCATCCAAATCAAAACTGCTTTGGATAGTGTTTCTACAAATGTAATGATTTCTGATTTGAATTTAGATGTAGTTTATATGAACAAATCGATTCATAAAATGTTTGCAAATTCAGAAGTAGATATTCAAAAACAAATCCGTAATTTTTCACTCAAAAATCTTATGGGTAGTAACATCGATGGATACCACAAAGATCCTAGCCATCAAAGAAAACTACTTGCATCCTTTACTTCTGAACATCGCACGAGTATCAAAATTGGAAACCGTGAATTCACGTTAATTGCCAATCCAATACTAACGGAAAAAGGAGATCGATTAGGAAGTGTTGTAGAATGGGCTGATGTTACAGAATCAAATGCACATTCTAGAGCAGTAGATAGATCCCAAGCAACAATTGAGTTTAAATTGGATGGCACAATCCTCACGGCCAATGAGAATTTTTTAACACTCATGGGTTATGGATTACAAGAAATCAAGGGACAACACCACCGCATGTTTGTCGATTCAAAGGAATCAAATTCAGATTCTTATCGTCAATTTTGGACTAATTTAAATCGAGGAGAATACCAAACGGCAGAATACAAAAGACTTGGGAAAAATGGAAAAGAAGTTTGGTTACAAGCAACATATACACCAATTCTCGATGCCAATGGAGTTCCAACAAAGGTCATTAAATTTGCAACTGACATCACTGAAAATAAAAAACGTACCCAAGAATATACTAGCCAAATTGAAGCGATTAATAAGGCACAAGCAACCATTGAATTCTCAGTTGATGGAACTATTTTAACAGCCAATGAAATCTTTCTAAACACAATGGGATATTCCTTATCGGAAATCGAAGGAAAACACCATCGTATGTTTGTGGAACCTACCTTTTCGAATTCAGAAGAATACAAACAATTTTGGGCATCCCTTGCTCGGGGAGAGTTCCAAACTGCAGAATACAAACGTATGGGTAAAGGTGGAAAAGAAGTTTGGTTACAAGCTACATACAACCCCATTCTTGATTTAAATGGAAAACCATATAAAGTGATCAAATTTGCCTCTGACATTACTGACCAAAAAAAATTGGCAATTGAAACTTCTCGCATTGTGGATGATTTGGTCATTGGCCTTGCGGCACTCGAAAACGGAGATTTAACTCAACTCATCACCAATCATTATGAAGGTGGATTTGCAAAATTACGAGACTCGTTTAATAATACTGCCAAAAAACTTGTGGATATCATCAATGATGTTCGAACCAATACGGATGCACTTGTGTCAGCTGCAGATGAAGTTGCCTCTACTGCAAGTACACTCTCCCAAGGAGCTAGTGAACAAGCTGCTTCTGTAGAGGAAACATCCGCATCCTTAGAAGAGATGGGTGCCTCCATTGATCAAAATGCTGAAAATGCAAAACAAACTGATACAATTGCCACAAAGTCAGCCAAAGATGCAAAACAAGGTGGAGATGCTGTTAAAAATACCGTAAAAGCTATGAAGGAAATTGCAGATAAAATTTCCATTATAGAAGACATTGCTTACCAAACCAACTTACTTGCATTAAATGCTGCAATTGAAGCAGCAAGAGCTGGTGAACATGGAAAAGGATTTGCTGTTGTTGCCTCGGAAGTGAGAAAACTTGCAGAACGTTCACAAAAATCAGCAAATGAAATTGGTACACTTGCGGGAAGTTCCGTTCAAATTGCAGAATCAGCGGGAAAATTAATTGAAGAAATTGTTCCTGCTATCAACAAAACAGCCGATTTAGTCCAAGAAATTACAGCTGCAAGTCAGGAACAATCCTCTGGTGTGAATGAGGTAAACAAAGCCATGGGCCAACTCGATCAGGTATCACAACAGTCAGCAAGTGCTTCCGAAGAACTTGCTGCGATTGCGGAAGAGTTACAAGCCCAAGCGGAACGACTCATGTCTTCTATCAGTTTCTTTAAATTGGGAAAATTATCAACCGTTGTTAGCCAAGTAGAGAGTAAATCCAATCGAGTGACTCTTGCCAAACAAATCACCCATAAACGTGAGACCCTTGGAAATAAAGGAGAATCGAATGATGATCATGGAAAATTTCAGAAGTATTAGGGGAAAGAAGGAAATGCAAGAAATTCAATACCTAACCTTTTTACTTTCCAATGAATTATTTGGTCTTGGGATATTATATATAAAAGAAATCATTGAGTTTGAATCCGTGACACATGTTCCGATGATGCCTGAATACATACCAGGTGTCATCAATTTACGAGGGAATGTTGTGCCAGTGATCGATTTAAACACAAGGTTTTACAAAAAGAAAACAGAAACAAATCGGAAAACATGTATTATCATTACTGAAATCAAATTAGAAAAAGAAACCATTGATGTAGGCTTATTAGTTGATGCAGTGAATGAAGTAGTTGACATCCCAGAAACACAAATCGAAGACGCTCCAAGTTTTGGATCCAAAATACGACTAGATTTCATTCAAGGTATTGGTAAATTAGAGAATCAGTTTGTGATCATATTAAGAATGAATCAAATTTTAGACCTATCGGAAATCCAATCGATTCAAGAAACAACATCCCAAGTAAATTAAATGGAACCTCCTTTTGAAGTCATCGATCGTTTCCTAAATCCAGGAGAAATTTTTTTCGGTGATAGTCATTATCGAGTTCGAACACTTCTTGGATCTTGTGTTTCCATAGTTTTGTGGCATCCAATCCAGCATATTGGTGGTATGTGTCATTTTTTACTCCCTTACCCAGCTGATATTAAATTAGAAAAAACTTATAAATATGGTATTGATGCTATCCAATATTTTTTAACAGAGATAAAAAAGAAACACACTAAACCTAACGAATATTCAGCGAAAATATTTGGAGGGTCCAATATGTTCTTAAATGAAGAACGAGAAATTTTCAGAAATGATACAACAAGTCTCATTGGTAACAAAAATGCTGACTTCGCCAAAAGAATCCTTTTAGAAAACCATATCAAAATCATTTCCGAAGATATAGGTGGAAACCAATCGAGAAAAATCTATTTTTCGATTTGGGACGGCGAAGTTTGGGTGGAGAAAAAATAAAAATGAAAAAAATCAAGGTATTTGTGGTTGATGATTCCGCTGTCGTAAGACAAGTATTAACTGAAATTTTTAAACAAGATTCTCATTTTTTATTTTTAGGCAGTGCATCTGACCCCATTTTTGCCTTAGATAAAATGAACAATGATTGGCCAGATGTGATTGTTCTTGATATTGAAATGCCAAGAATGGATGGTTTGTCGTTTCTTAAAAAAATTATGACAGAGAGACCTACACCGGTTGTCATCTGTTCCACACTGACTACGGAAGGATCGGAGACGGCCATCCTTGCAATGAATTTAGGCGCCTGCGACATTATTACAAAACCCAAAATAGGTTTAAAAGATTTTTTGAATGAAAGTACAATCGCTCTCACCGACGCAGTGATTGCAGCTGCTTCCGCCACTATCAAACACCTTCCCAAACCTAATGTCTCAAACGAATTCAAAATCAATCTGGACAAAAAACAGGAACTCTCTTCCTTACAAGCTACAGAAAAAATAATTGCCATTGGCACTTCCACTGGTGGAACCATTGCCCTCGAACATGTGTTAACTAAATTACCGAAAGACAAAACTCCGGGGATTGTGATTGTCCAACATATGCCTGAAAAATTCACGGAAGCCTTTGCGAAACGTTTGGATTCCATTTGTGAAATATCTGTTAAAGAAGCAAAAGATGGAGACCGTGTGGTAAGAGGCCTTGCACTCATTGCTCCAGGGAACAAACACATGACTTTAAAACGTTCAGGCGCTCAGTACTTTGTCGAAGTGGTGGATGGACCACTTGTGAACCGGCACAAACCATCTGTAGATGTTTTATTCCGTTCTGTGGCAAAGTCTGCAGGAAAAAACGCAAGAGGAATCATTATGACTGGAATGGGAGATGATGGAGCAGCAGGTCTTTTTGAAATGAAGGAAGCTGGGGCAGAAACCATCGCTCAAAATGAAGAAACTTCTGTTGTATTTGGAATGCCAAAAGAGGCAATCAAAAGAGGATGTGTTGACCACATCCTCCCGTTAGGTGAGATTTACAAAACCATTGTAGGCTACGGTTAGATCAACCGAGCCCCATTTCCTTTGTTACCTTCACTTTTCTTGCACGAATGTCTTCCGGTGATTCTTCTTTCAAAATCTCATCAGGTTTGATTTTGAAGATAGGTTGTGCTTTTGTTACAATCTTTCCATCAGAATCTACCATCAAATTTTTCACAACGGTTCCACTCACTGGTGCGAGGATCTTATTAAACATCTTCATCACTTCAATGATAAAAAGTGGTTGGCCCGCTTGGAAATGATCTCCTTCATTGATGAGCTGAGGTAAGTTTGGTGCTTCCTTAGAATAGAACATTCCACCCATTGGAGCCACAATTTCATCCCCAGACATCTTTGGTGGAGGGTTTAGAGTTTTGATAAACGCATCTCTTGTCTCTTTGTTTTTATACTCGTCTGGAACAACACCGTCCAAATCCGCATTCACATCAAGCCCAAAGAAATTAGATTTTAATCCAATTTTCGGAAGTAAAAGTAAAGTCTCAAGACCAGCTTGGAAACCATTATGGCTTGCTTTGACTTTTTCCCAAAGTTCATCCGAAATTTCTTTGGATGGGTTTTTCCCTTTCGCAAACACTTCAGAAATTTCTTTCCAAGTTTTGAGTCCAGTACGTTTGGTTAGTTCGGAATAAAACTCTTTTGCTTCGATGAGTAACTTCGCATCGTGGTCCCAAATTTTTTCTGAACTTGCTTTTTCTTCCGTTGTATCTAAATTCAAATAATAGTACAAGGAATCTAAAAATTGGATTGGGTTTTCGTTGAAACTAATATTGTTTCCACTACGAGTCCAAAGTTTTCCATCAAAATATCCGAGAAATCCGCCAAGTAAATGTGGATTTGCAAGGAGACGTTCCATAGGACGGATGACAAGTGTCATCTTCTTATTGAGAATTTTCTTTAGATCAGGATCAGCGCCCTTTGTTTTTTCTGACCAAAGGTATTCCAAATCCAAATCATTGATAACAGACTGTAAGGCACCGATCCCTGCTAAATAAGAAATCATAAATGCAGTGGATGGTTTGAACATTGCATCTTTACCCAAAATCCATTGGATAAGACCATAGTGGACAAGTAAGTTGGTTTCTAGGTTTTGGCCCCTAAGCTCTGTTTTGCGAAGGATATTTCCTAAAATTTCCAAGTTTTCTGTCCGGCTATTGCCATAAGAAACAATGAGAGCCACATTCGAATCATAAGCCCCAGCCAAATTATAATGCACAAAGGCACCTGTATCTGGGTTACGAGTACAAATCCCTTGGTCATCCCGGATCTCTTCCGGAAGTGGGTTTGACCAATTTTGGATGATCCCACCCGCGTGAGGTTGGAGGGCACGGTTTGTGGCATTGATCCGAACTTCTGCACCAGAAACATTGCGAACAATTCGTTCTGGTTTTGGAACTCGTGGTCCATGGATAGATAACACTGCCATCGCTTCCACAAGGGAATCAATGTAGAAGAAGTCGTTTGGATCGTTAGGATTGGTAAACTTCATCTTGTACACCATCTCGGTGACTCGGTGTTCTACCTGGATCCGAGTGTTTACTTCCATAAAGAAAAAACTATTCCCTTCTACGATACATTCGAATGTAGAAACAGAGTTTAAGCGAATTGCCTTTCCAAACACTTCTGCTTGGTGTTCCATATCTTTGAGTGTTTGCACATCTTTGTCGAGGATAGCCGCTTTTTTTGCATTGGAGGAACGAACAAGGTCTGCTTCTTTTTGTAAGAGTTCCACGGTTTGTGAAATCTCTAAGAGTTTTTGTTCGTGCATCTGAAGGGAACAATCACGTCCTCCAAGAGATAATGACCACTCTCCGTTACCGATGAGCTGGATTTCATTGTGACGAGTGTTTTCGATGTTTAACTCAATGAGGAAGTTTCTGTTGGATCCAACAGCAGTGACTTTGGACTCTGCCAAAATTTCCATAACAGCAGAATCAATTTCAGATTTTTCTGAAATCACACGTTGACCCTTTCCACCACCACCACCGATGTATTTGAATCGGATGCGTTTGCCTGGGTATTTTTTCCAAATGTCTTCACAAAGAATTTCTGACTCTTTTTGTAAGTCAGGAATGGAAGTGATGTCGATGGTTTTTTCATAAGACAATTGGAGTAAATTTTCCGCATTGTCTTCCAAAGATTTTTTCTCATCAAATGAGAAGTTTAGGTTATTTTCTTTGGCAACTTTCAGAAGTCCATCTTTGGAATTTCCCGTTTTACGAAGTAACGCGAGGGCTGTGATATTATCCACACCTGGAGTTACCGAAACATTGAGGCTACGTGCGAGTTTTTTTGCTTCGTCTTTTGCCCCTGCCCCTTTTGCTACATGGGAACTTGGTCCCATAAAGATGATGCCTGCTTTTTCAATGGCTTCAATGAACTCGGCATCTTCTGCCATAAATCCGTAACCAGCAAAGATATGGGTATAACCATTGTCTTTGGCGATTCCAATGATTTGGTGGATGCGTTCTTCTTTTTCTTCCTTACCAGCTCCCATATAATCAGGAACTCGGTGGATGTTTTCAGGGAAACGGAAGTTACGAAGTTCTGGAGCAAGTGCTTTTGGATACACGATGGAATCTTTTTCAGAAAGTAAAATTCCATATTCTTTCACACCAATGGCATCAAAAACATCCATGGTTTCCTTACGAACAGGACCACGGCAAACGATGAGGCACTTGATTGATTCCACACTGAAGGATCGTATCCATGCGGACTCTGATTCTTGGAACTGAATGCGTTTTAAATTCTTATCTAACATGGAAATTATTCAAACTCCCTTTGAGGTCCGGACATTTCCGCCGGTTTGTATTTCGACATCAGGAAACTTAAGTTTTTAGATAAAACATTACGAGTGTAACCTGGTAGGATGATGGATGAAACAGAACCAAGAGAAAGAGCTTCTTTTGGATTCATGAGTTCTTTTTCGTATCGTTGGCCAATTTCAAAAAGTTTTCCATCCCGAATGGAGACTGCTTCTTTTTCACCCATGCCTTTTTTGATATTGGCTAGGTATTCTTTTTGGACCCCAGTGATTTCATCTTTGTATACATACTCTTTTCCAGCAGGGCCCATAACGGCAATCCTTGCTGTTGGAAGAGCAAATACCATAGATGCTCCCGTAAAATACGAGTTAAATGTTGCATAAGCACCACCAAACGCATTTCGGATGATGAGTGTGAGTCTTGGGGTACGAAGGTCAATGATGGAATCGAGGAGTTTTCTTCCTTCTAATACAATACCATTATGTTCTTGGTCACGACCTGGTAAAAATCCTGTAGTATCTTCTACAAACACCATTGGGATATTGTACAAGTTACAGAATCGAACAAAACGAGTTCCTTTACGAGAAGCTCCAATGTCAATCTGACCTGAAGAAACAGCCGAGTTATTGGCAAGAAAACCAACAACATGGCCACCAATACGACCAAAAGCAGTGACAATGTTTCTAGCTCTTTGTGGTTGTAATTCAAAGAACTCACCGTGGTCACAGATCTGTTGTAAGTAAAGAGTGATGTCAAATGGAGTGTTCATCCCTGTAGGGGAATTGAACGTTTTGCGGAAAAGAATGTCTTCTTCGTAAATGAATCTATCAACAGGGTCAGAGGTTGGATAAAAAGGCGCAAAACTGTGGTTATTGTCTGGTAAATACGAAAGAAGACGGATTGCTGTGCGTAGAGATCCTAACTCATCACCTGTGACAAGGTCCACTACACCAGATTGTCCGTGGACTTTTGGTCCCCCTAAGTCTTCTGCAGAGATATCTTCCCCGAGAACTGACTTTACGACTCCAGGTCCCGTGAGACCAAAAAAGGTTCCGTCACATTGGATCATAAAGGATCCTTGGCGTGGGAGATATGCACCACCACCAGCGTTGAATCCAAACATAAGCATGACAGAAGGGACCACACCGCTTATTTTGCGTAGTGCAGTGAAAGCTTCTGAGTATCCATCGAGACCACCCACTCCCGCTGGTACATAAGCACCTGCAGAGTCGTTCATCCCGATAAGAGGGATACCATGTGTTCCTGCCATTTGGATGAGGCGAGCCAGTTTACTTCCGTTAGTCGCATCCATGGATCCAGCACGAAGGGTAAAATCGTGTCCATAAACCGCAACATCTCGGCCTTTGATATTTAAAATTCCTGTGATAATGGAGGCACCATCTAAATTAGGACCCCAGTTTTGGTAGGTGATGTTTGGCTCTTCATCTGTGAGAACTTTGATCCTTTCCCAAACCGTCATCCTATTTTTGGAGTGTTGGACACGGATTCTATCCTCACCACCACCAAGAAACGGTTTTTCGATTAATTCTTTTCCGAGTTTGAGAGCATCGTCATAAATTCCGGTTTTGGTTTCCGGAGCCTTGGATTCTTTGAACGGGTTGTTTAGGGAATACTGCATGGTTTCCATAAGTTTTTTTCCAATGTTTTGATTAGGATCACTTAGAAAAGTGATTTTTACTTTAAAGCTGCTTCTAAATCAGGATAAATTGTGAATAACTGCTGCATTCCAATGATATCGAAAACTTTCTCGACAGCAGGTTGTAATCCACAAATAGAAATACTGATTTTCTGTTCTTGGCAATGCCTAAGTGTTGTGACAAGAAGGCGAAGTCCTGCGGATGAAATAAAAGGCACTTCACTCAAATTAAAGACCACTGATTTTCCAGAAGAACTGACAAGAGCAAGTAAGTCTTTTTCAATTTTATGTGTGTTGTGAACATCCAAATTGCCTTCTACATGTACAACCATTTTATTCCCGATTTCTTCTGAACGGATTCCAATTTTATCTTCATTCATACGATTGTTTTCTCCAAATAGGTAATGTTTTGTTTCCCATTGTATTCATACGTCACTTTGTCCATAAGGGTTTCCATGAGATAAACACCGAATCCCCCCTTACGTTCACCTTTCAAATTGGCTTCTACGGAAGGTTTAGGTACTTTTTTTCTGTCGAAAGGTTTTCCTTCGTCTACGAGAACAATTTTTAATTTATCTCCAATGAGTTCAAATTTGCATTCAAACTTTGGATTCGCGATTTCTGTATCTTTGTAGCTATGCATCACAATATTGGTCGCTGCTTCATCCAAAGATATTAAGATGTCATCAAAGGCAAAAGGTTTTGTGATTTTCTTTTCCAAATGTTCAGAAATAAAATCACGGAGTTTTGGAATTTCATTCGGGTGTGCATCAAAGGATTTTACCATCTCAAAACTTTCCACCTCCGCAAACTTTAAAATCATTACTGTAAAATCATCATATTGTTCTTCTGACCTTGAGAAAGATCGAATGTCATCATAAACCGCTTCCACAATTTTTTGTGAAGACTCTTCCCTTCTTTGGATGATAAAATCAATGAACCTGTCGAGGCCGTATTCTTCCCCATCTGGACTTTTTTCTTCGATGGCACCATCAGTATAAAAGACCAAAATGTCCCCAAGTTCCAAATGGATTTCGCCACCATGGTAATTGGTATGTGGGACTACACCGAGTGGTGCCCCTTTCCCTTTTAGAAGCTCAAAACTCCCATCCTTTCGGATCCAAATTTGATCATTATGACCAGCAGAAGCAAACTTTAATATGCGAGTTTTCCTTTGGTAATTCACAAGAAATAAAGTCACAAACATGCCTGACTGAGAATCTTCATAAATCAATTGGTTGGCACGAAAGAGTAATTCAGAAGGAGACATGTCTGTTGTTCTAGATAGAGTCCTGATAATGGAACTCGACATGGCCATAAAAATAGCAGCAGGTAAACTTTTTCCGGAAACATCAGCAACAAGGAAGGAAAACTGATCATCCCCAAATGCATGAAAATCATAAAAATCGCCTGATACTTCTTTGGCGGCAACCGACATCACACCCAAATCGAATAACGGAGATTGGATGAGTGCATTGGGTAAAATATTGTTTTGGATTTTCCGAGTGATCTCAATTTCTTTTTCGATCGATTTTTTAGTAATGATTTCCTGGTTGAGACGTAAGTTCTCATAAGCTTTTGCAAGAGGAGATGATAATGTTTTTAACATCCTAAGGTCTGTTTCATTAAATGAATGGGCAGAATGTTTCCCACTCACATATAACGCAGCACGTAAATTGCCTCCTCTTGGAGCAATGGGTAAAATGAGGAAATTTTTCTTTAGAGTGTAAAACTCGAGTTCTAAAAACGATTCTTCTAATTGTGGTGTCACAACCGCCATTCTCGGATTACCTGATTCCATAAGGCTTAAGAATAAACGGCTCTCAAACATAGGAAAAAAGGACTCTCTGACAATCCCGAGTTGCCTTGCATACACTTGGATTCTATTTTTGTTTTTTTCCTCAATAATGACCATACCTGCATCTTCGCATGACAATTCTTTGGTGAGGATACTTAAAGTTTTGGACATAAGCCCCAGTTCGTCATGAGATTCGAGGACAGCTTGGCCCAAATCAAATATAGATTCGAGAGTACTTAACTTTTGTTTGAGTTCTAAGTTTGTGACGTTTAGGTTGTCAAGAAGCCTTGTTTTTTGAATGGCAACAGCACAGGCACTTGAAAATGATAAAAAAGTATCTATATCATCTTGGCTAAAATTATTCCTGTCAATGGTGTTGATTGCCTCAATAACACCAATCACTTCATCACCAACAATCAGTGGGCTTGCCAAAATATTTCGAGTTACAAAATTAGAAGCCTTGTCTACATCCCGAAAAACTCGGTCATCATTTTGGGCATCATTGATGATCATTGGTTGTTTCGTTATAGCAACTGTTCCAGCAATACCCTGTCCAACCGGGACTTTGATTTTGGAAACTTCTTCCCTTTTTTCACCAGTTACCGTATGAAAAACCAAATATTCTTTTTTTTCATCTAACAAGAGTAAGGAACTAGCTTCCGTACGAAATACGGATTTTGCAGATTCCATTACCATGACAAGCACATGTTCTAAATCTACACTAGTATTGATTAGAACGGCTACGCGGATGATTTCTTCTAAAAAATATTGAAGGCGATTATTGTTATTATGGATATTTGCATTATCAATGAGGAGAAGGACAGATGTTGTGAGTGAATTGAAAAATTGTGGTTCATTTTCAGAAAACACTGTGTCCTTAAACAGAGCGTTTAAATTTGCACTAAAATAATTAATTAAATCTAAATCTTGTTCAGAAAAATTTTGAAAATGTTTGATCCCCTCGAGTACCAAAACCCCAAGTGACATGTCACCAATTTCATCTCCCAAATAACACGCAATAAAAGACTCTGATACTGGACCATCTGATTGGTTTAAGTGTGTTCCCTTTTTTACGAGGATACTTTTTTTTGACTTAAACACATGTTTTGCGATATTTGCAGAATTGGATTTATCTGAAACTAAACCAATCCGACTCAGATTCCCACGTTCATTTCGTAAATAAAGTGCTGCCGTTTTAGCGGATACAAATCGTTTGGCTTGGCCTAATATAAAATGATATAAATCATCAAGTTCGGGGGAGGAAGAAAGATAAAATCCGCCATCTTCGTTTTTTAAGATGATCGGCGGAAGGGAATTTGCTTTCAAGGGCCTAATCTTTGCTAAACTTTAAAGATTCTTCTCGAAGTTTTCGATTCGCATCCTCAAGGGATTTGATTTTATCAAAAGCAGACATTAACTCATCACGACTCAAATTGGAAACCATTGTACTTGCTTCCACTGTTTCTTTTGCTTCTCTAAGTTCGACTCTTGAGTAATCAATGATTTGTTCGTACATACGAATGATCTCATCTGCGTTAGCTAATTCTTGTTCATTGAGCCTTAAGACTTTTTCATACCCTTTGATGATATCCGATTGGATTTTCAATTTTTTAGTGAGTTCTTCTACCGTATCTTGTCCCATAAAGTCTTTGGTTCCTTAGCTATTTTGGGATTCTGTTGACAGCCAAACGCGGTCTCGCACCTTGGATTAGCACAAGGGGACGTAGCTCAGTTGGGAGAGCGTTTGAATGGCATTCAAAAGGTCGGGGGTTCGATTCCCCTCGTCTCCAAAATCCCTCCCGAGATTTCAGCGTTTTAACCCCCACCTGTCAAATTCTTTTTCATTTGATTAGGAGTTCACTTGATCATTCAGTGACCTTTTTCAATCTATTCCATATTAGATTATGGCAGTACGAAAAATTCTTAAAATTGGTAATCCGATCCTTAGGCAAACAAGTGAAGATGTCACTGAATCCGAAATCCAAACCAAAGATTTCAAAAAATTGATTCGGGACATGTTTGAAACCATGCGCCATGCAGATGGTGTGGGACTTGCCGCCCCACAAATTGGTGTTTTGAAAAAATTAGTGGTCGTTGGCCAAGAAGATGACAACGAAAGATACCCGGGAACTCCGGAAGTCCCAAACCAAATCATCTTAAACCCTGAGATTACACCATTAAGTCCACCAGCTGATGGGTTTTGGGAAGGTTGTCTTTCCGTACCTGGAATGCGAGGGTATGTGGAACGACCAAACAAAATTCGAATGAAATGGCGAGATGAAAACTTTGTTGAACACGACGAAATCATCGAAGGTTATAGGGCCATCGTATTACAACATGAATGTGATCATTTATTCGGCGTATTGTATGTAGATCGATTAAAAAGTACAAAACTTTTTGGATATAACGAAGACATTGATACTGCTGGTAAATTGTTAGATTAATATAAGATCGTTTTGGTTTGCAAGTGAGTTCTTGCAGGAGATTCCATGGGTTCATCCATTGTTCAGTATTTTCTTTCCAAAAGTTTATTCGTAAACCTATTGACATTTTTAATTTTATTGGTTGGTGGATTTACTGCAGCAACCATGAATCGAGAGGCGTTTCCCAATATCAATTTTGATATTGTTAGCGTTACAACTCTTTATCCTGGGGCGGCTCCAGCAGATGTGGAGAAACTTGTCACCAAACCACTCGAAGATGCAATTAAAGAAGTTGATGGAATCAAAGAATTCAGATCCGCATCTCTCGAAAATCGGTCAGGGATCATCATCACCATTGACCCAAATACAAAGAATACACAAAAGGTTGTGGATGACTTAAAATCTGCCATTGATCGCATTCAAGATTTACCTACTGATGCTGAAGATCCAATTGTTACAGAAATCACAACTGCAAGACAACCTGTGATTGAAATCCATCTGACTCCAACAATTAGAGATGGAAAACCAGTCTTAAATGCAAAGGAACTTAGAGACCAAGCCAAATTATTAGAGGAAAAACTAAAAGATTTACCAACGGTTGCACGGATCACTAAACGTGGTTGGCGTGAGAGAGAAATGAAGGTGGACTTAGATCCTGATAAATTGAGGGCTTTATCTTTGTCCTCAACACAGGTGATCAACGCCTTACGCCTACGGAATATCAATTTTCCAGGTGGTAATATAAACGAAAAAACAAGGGAAATCATTGTTCGCACAGTCGGTGAATTTGATTCCGCTGAAGAAATTGAGAATGTGTTCATTCGAACAAATGATGCTGGTCGCTCCGTTCGAATCAGAGATGTAGCGCGTGTTACAGAAGGTTTTGAAGATTCTGAATATTTAGATAAATCCAATGGAAATATTGCCATTGCACTAACTGTCATAAAACGAGAGAAAGCAGATGCAATTTCTGTTGTAGACGAGTCAAAAAAAGTAGTAGAATCGTTTATTCGTTCCTCGAAGGGCACCGTCAAACATGCATTTGTAAATGATTTATCCAAATACATTAGAAGGCGCCTTGGTGTTTTAACCTCCAATGCAATCTCGGGTCTAATCCTTGTCACAGCTTCATTGTTTGTATTCCTCGGATGGAGGATGGCACTCATGACAGCACTTGGAATTCCTATCTCCATCGCGATGACCTTTGTAGCGATGAATTATATGGGGCTTACCTTAAACCTGATTTCCATGATGGGTCTTATCATTGTTGTTGGGATTTTAGTGGATGATGCCATCATCATCTGTGAAAACGTATACCGTCATTTGGAAATGGGTGAAGCACCTTTTGAAGCCGCCATGAGAGGGACAAGCGAAGTCCTAGCGCCTGTTACCGCAACTGTCACAACTACCATTGCAGCTTTTGGTCCTATGTTGTTTATGACTGGAATATTCGGAAAGTTCATCCATTCCATTCCTCTTGTTGTGATACTTTCCTTACTTAGCTCTTTGTTTGAAGCTTTTTTTATGTTACCTTCTCACTTATATGATGTGAGTAAGGCAACTGATATGAAAGGAGAAGTGAAAGAAGAATCACATTGGTTCATAAGATTTAAAGAAAAAACATACCTTCCCCTTTTACGTTTTGCCCTTAGTAACCGTTGGAAAATGGTGGGACTCCTTCTCGGACTTTTTGTTTTTTCCCTTGCCATCCAAGCAAAATTCGGAAAATTCAAACTTTTCCCAGGTGCCATTGAAACCTTCCAAGTAAGAGTAACAGCAGAAACAGGTTTAAAATTAGAAGAAACAGACAGGTTCATAAGAGCCATTGAACATTCGATCGCAAAACTACCAAAAGGCGAAGTTGAAAATTTTATCTCTCGTGTAGGGATCATCCAGAAAGACCCGAATGACCCATTTACCAAACGTGGGAAAAACTATGCACAAGTTATGGTCTATCTCACTCCTGATGATAATAGAGATAGGTCTACTGAAAAGATCATTGAAGTTGTAAGAGAAAATTCAAAGTATTTGCTAAATGAAAAATCCCTAACCTTACTCGAAGAAAAATTAGCCAAAGAAAATTTGGAAAAAAAACCGGAAGACAAAATCCAAATTGATCCGATCCCTAGTGAATTTTTACCCCTCAAAGGAAAACTTGTAAACTTAGAATTCGAAAAACTCGCAGGTGGTCCTCCAGTTGGAAAACCAGTGGCAATTGAAATCAAAGGTGATGATTTTGCCACCTTACTCAAAATTGGTGCTGAATACAAAGCGGCACTTGCGAAAATCAAAGGGGTCACAGATATTGGTGATGATTTTAATGAAGGGAAAGACGAAATCCGAGTTTCTGTAGATGAGGCACTTGCTTCTTTTGCAGGAGTGAGTGTTCAGTCTGTTTCACTTGCAATCAACACTGCTTTACAAGGAACCGTTTCTACTAAAATCAAACGAGCCGATGAAGAAGTGGATGTTCGAGTACGATTCCCTGAAGAATACCGCTCATCCCTCACACATTTGAATAAAGTGTATGTGAATAACCTCACAGGAAACTTAATCCCTGTTTCAAGGCTTACCAGTTACGACCGTAATCCAGGGCGAGCTTCGATTAACCACTTAGATGGAAAACGGCTTTTAACGGTAACATCCAATATCGATGAAACAGTTTCCACTTCAAGACAAGTGAACTTAGAAGCAAAACAACTCACAGAACGAATTATCGCCAAATACCCTGGGTATTCTGTTCGGTTTTCTGGAGAAAACAAAGACACAGAAGAATCAATGGCTTCACTCGGAAGGGCTTTTCTTGTAGGACTACTGATCATTTATATGATCCTTGCTTCCCTATTCCGATCCTTAGCACAACCACTTATCGTCATGAGTGCCATTCCTTTTGCAGTCATTGGTGTGATATTTGCCTTCCTCTTACATGGACAACCTTTCTCCTTTTTGGCATTTCTTGGGATCATTGGGCTTGCGGGGGTAGTCGTAAACGACTCCATTGTGCTCGTGGATTGTGCAAACCAACTTAGGATTGAAGATCCATCAAAATCCACCTTCGATTTGTTAGTGGAAGCAGGAAGTATACGACTACGTGCAGTGATGTTAACGACTGTGACTACAGTACTTGGATTATTACCAACGGCCTATGGAATTGGAGGCAAAGACCCTTTCCTTGTTCCAATGGCACTTGCATTTGGATGGGGACTTGCTTTTGCGACTTTTATCACACTCATCATGGTGCCGGTATTTTATCTGAATTTGTACATGTTTCGGGACCGTGTCTCCAACCATTTCAAAAACAGAAAAAAACAGTTCCTATAACAAAGATTCAGTATCCTTCATAGAGGAGGATACTTCGTTGCCTCATCCATTAGTCTTTTTCGTTGTTTAATACTTCGGAAAGGGTTACGAATCTGTAACCCTTTTCTTTCATCCTTTCAATGAAGGTTGGTAGGATATAAATCAATTTATCAAATTTACGGGGACCACCGAGGTGCATCAGAATGATGGCTCCATTCATTCCATTGGGATCTGCTTTTTCCCAGTTTTCTAAAAACGTGAGAGTTTCCTCTCCTGTTTTGTAGTGAGGGTTTTTCACCACTTCCTTTTTGCCTTTGGATGTTTTTTTATATAGGAATTGTTTGCTGATATAATCGGGTAAGTCGAGAGAACCTTTTGCATTATTCGACCACATGATATGGTCAGTATAACCAAGGCTTGCATGAGAATCCAAAATCAATTGGCTAAGTGCTCCATAAGGCAAACGGTAATATTTTTTTAACTCTTGTTTGGTGAGTGAATAAAAAGTATCTTCCACTCTTTTTAACTCTTCTGCCATACGAGGGAGGTCAAGTACGGACTTAGATAAGTATTCGAGTACCATTCTTTTTTTTAAGGAAGTTTCAGTAACAGAACGTTGGTAGTTAAAATGAGACCAAGTATGGTTTCCAAATTCGACGGCCCCAGTTTTTGCCATCCGTTTGATATAATCTAAGTTTTGTCTGACAAAAAAAGATCCATTGATGTCAGATGGCCTTTCGTTGGATAAAAACAAAGTCACTTTGATTTTATGTTCTTTGATGTAATTGTAAAGGACGGGGAGTTCTTCCCCTGTTGCCAAGTCAAAGGTCAAAGCAATTTCTTTTTGTGATTCATTGCCTCGTAAGATGTTACGACCTTTTGTATTTTGGCTTACTTCTTTAAGGAATTCAATATTCTCTTCTACTTGTTTGGCAAGTTCGGTATCAGGTTCAGTGTCGCCGGCCAAAGCATTTTCTTCCCTAAGTTGTTCTTGGTACATCAAAGAAAAAAGAGACTGCTCGAGCTCGCGAAGGTTACGTTCTTTTTCTTTTACCTCAGATTCGAGTTTGGTCACACTGAGGCTCAAATATAAAAGATACCCACATAAAACAAGGACAGTTGCACCAACAAATGATAAGCCAGAGATAAAGGCGAAACGACGGAGTTTTTTAGCAAATAAACGATCTTTCTCGATGTCCTTGGAAAGTTCATGGACGATGTCCTGGATTTCTTTCTCTTCGTTTGTCGGATCGAGTGACATGTAGGTATGGCTTTCCTTAGTATCGATTATCGGATAGGAGACTAAGGTTCTGTACTCGTCTCCCCTCGCTTTAGGTTTTGATTTTTAAAAATTTCCCTTTCTTCCCCTGGCGGATCAGGTATTCCTTTCCCTGTTCTAAAACGAGTGTTGGATCGGTGATTTTTTCCTCATCCAAATACAATCCACCTGCCTGGATGAGCCTACGGCCTTCCGAAACACTCGGAATGAATTTGAGTTGGGACAAAACATAAACAAGAAGTGGTGGTTTTTCTGCAAAATAACTGGAGTCCAAACTCTCAGTTGGAATTTCGTCTGGAAGTGCCCTGTTTTTGGTATTGTGGATGGCAGTCCATTCTTCCACGGCTTTCCGGTTCTCTTCCGATGGATGGAGTTGGTCCATAATGAGGAGAGCCAGTTCCGTTTTGACTTCTTTAGGATGAAGGGATTTGGTACGAATCCCCTCTTTTCGATTTTCCACTTCGGACATAGGAAGGTCTGTGAGAAGTTCAAAATAATTCCACATCAGATCATCTGAGATCGACATAATTTTCCCATACATGTCGATGGGTTTTTCAATGATGCCTACATAATTGCCAAGAGACTTGGACATTTTTTTCACACCGTCAAGACCAACTAATAGTGGCAAGGTGATGACTGCTTGTGGTTTTTGTCCGTATTCTCTTTGTAAGTCGCGGCCCACAAGCATATTGAACTTTTGATCAGTGCCCCCAAGTTCGACATCAGACTTCATTGCAACCGAATCATACCCTTGCACTAGTGGGTATAAAAACTCAATCATGGAAATAGGTGTGCCCGCTTTGTGTCTTTTGGTAAAATCATCTCGTTCCAACATACGAGAAACTGTATACTTAGAAGTGAGAACAAGTACATCTTCGAATATTAGTTCCGAACACCAATGGGAATTGTAAAGGATGCGAGTTTTTTTTGGGTCTAAAATTTTGAATACTTGCGTTTGGTAGGTTTTGGAATTTTCCAATACTTCTTCTTTCGAAAGACGTTTGCGCGTTTCTGATTTTCCAGTGGGGTCACCAATCATGGCAGTAAAATCACCAAGCATAAAACAAACATCATGGCCCAAGTCTTGGAAATGTTTGAGTTTTCGCAGTAAAACAAAATGGCCTAAATGTAAGTCGGGAGCTGTGGGATCAAATCCTGCCTTGATGGTAAGGGAAGGTTTGGATTTGATTTTTTCTAAAAGTTCCCCTTCGCTGATGATTTCAACAGTGCCTCGGCGGATAGTTTCTAATTCTTGGTTTAATTCTAATTCAGTTTTCATAACAATTTCAAAAATTTTCGATGGTAGAAAAGGTGACTTTTGACAACACTAACCTTAGAATCTCTATAGGCAACCACCAAAGTACGTAAAAACCCTTATGAATCATTTAGATGAAAGAAAACAAACACTGAAACAATTAGAATCCACCCAGTATGATATTTTAATTTTGGGTGGTGGTGCCACAGGTTCTGGTACAGCCCTCGATGCAAGTCTCCGAGGTTACAAAGTAGCCCTTCTCGAAAAGGGTGATTTTTCCCAAGGGACTAGTTCGCGATCTACAAAACTCATCCATGGTGGCGTACGGTATTTGGCCCAGTTCCATTTTAAGTTGATCTATGAAGCTTTGTCGGAACGTAAACGCCTTCTCACCAATGCTCCCCACCTAGTAAAACCACTCCAATTTGTGTTACCAACCTATGTTTGGTGGGAAAAACCATTTTATTCCATTGGTCTTACCATGTATGATCTTCTTGCTGGAAAGTCTATTGTCCCTGGACACGAACGGATCTCCAAAGCAACAGCTCTCGATTATTTTGCCTCTTTAAAAAAACATAACCTTAAAGGGGGAATTGCTTACTACGATGCCCAGTTTAATGATGCAAGGCTCAATGTAACAGCCGTTCGAGCTGCGAAAGATAATGGAGCAGATATTGTTTCCCGAATTGAAGTCATATCCTTTCTCAAAGATGCCAAAGGAAAAATCATTGGTGTCACGGCAAAAGATTCGGTCACCAAAAAAGTAATTTCGATCAAAGCAAAAGTTGTCGCAAATACAACAGGAGTTTGGATTGATTCCCTTCGTAAACTCGATGACCCAAAAGCAGAGAATGTACTTGCGCCGAGCCAAGGAATCCACCTTGTCTTTGATAAAGAAAAACTCCCTTGCCGTACAGCGATGATCATTCCAAAAACTGCCGATGGAAGAGTTGTTTTTGTGATCCCGTGGGAAGGAAAAGTGCTTCTCGGAACAACGGACACAGCGATCCAAAAGATCGAGGATGAACCACTTCCCTTACAATCGGAGGTAGAATTTTTACTCCAAACCGGAAATGATTATTTAGACACAAAGTTAACAAAAGACGACATCGAATCCGTGTTTAGTGGTCTACGCCCGCTCATCTCCACTGGAGATAAAAAAGATACCAAATCGATCTCTAGAGAAGAGGCAATCCTTGTTTCCGATTCAGGTCTTGTCACCATGTCCGGTGGAAAATGGTCAACATTCCGAAAGATGGCAGAAGACCTTACGGATAAATTAATATCCGTTGGTAACCTACCTTCTAAAATGAAATGTTTTACTGCAAGTTTCGCTTTCCCTGGTGCTGATGGGTATAGCAAACACTTAGTGGCAAAAATCCAAACCATGTATGACCTACCGTATGAAACAGCGGTTCGTTTGGTAGATTCTTATGGTGGGGAAGTCCCTCTCATCCTTGGAAAAAAACCAAAAGAAATCAAAAAAGGGTCAGGATATTTTGCAGAAGAGATCAAACATTTTGTGAAAAAGGAATTTGCACTTTCTGTTTCCGATGTTCTCTCAAGACGATGGAGGGTTGTTTTTTTAGACTTAAAACTAGCGGAGTCCCTTGCCGTGCCTGCCTCTAATGTACTTGCAAAAGAACTGGGATGGAAGGAGTCCGAAAAAAAATCTTCTTTAAACGAACTCCTAAAACACATCAAGGATTTAAAGAAAACAATTTCCTAAACCTAATGGAGAATCTGGAACTGGTGTTAGTCGGGAACTCGATTTTCACCATTCCCAGAAGAATTATCCGATGACTTGTTCAATGGAAAAACACCAAGTAAAACCACATGGGGTCTACATAAAAATCGAATTCTAGGAGCGACGTGGCCTTCCATTCCGAAACCTCGATTGGAAATGATAGTTGTTCCCTTCCATTCAGATTTACCACCTTTTGCAATCCAATTCGGAATCCGAGAAACTGTTGATATGGGACCAATCCAAGGAAGATTAAATTGTCCTCCATGAGTATGGCCAGCAAGTACTAAATCAAACTTGGGCATTCCATCCAAAAACATTACATCAGGTTTATGACTTAAAAGAATGTTGAATTCATTTTGGTTTAAATCCGATACTAAATTATCGAGATTTTTTTGATCCTTATACGATTTGTTTTTGATTCCAACTAAATTGAATGGGACATGATTACGTTCCGTTCTATAACTTTTATTTTCCAAATAATAAAATTCATATAATTTCTCGATCTGGTTAAAATCCAAATTTGAGTCATGGTCGCCGTCCACCATCACAATTTTAAAGTGATTCTTCAAAGACAAAACCTGAAATAGTTCATCCATTTTGGAATCATCGTTTAAAAAATCTCCTGTTATAAAGATTAGATTTGGCTTAAACGATCCAATGTGATTAAATAAAGATTCTAATTCTTGTTTATTCCCTTCATAATGCAAATCTGAAATATGAACAAAATATAACTTTGATTTAATTTTATTCGTTTCTATCTTTATATATTGAATCTCCAAATCTGAAGGTTCAACTACTTCCGCGTAAAATTTAAATGGAATAAGAATTAATATGAATATAACTGAAAAAACAATCTTCATTCTAACAAAACGAAATAAAACAAAAAGAGGAAAAAATACTGTTAAATATTGCCAACAAAACCTTACGAATAAAAATGAAGAAACGAATGGAAGATTGCTAATCAGAAATACAATCAAAGTTGTTAGAGTGCTTACCTTTAAAAAAATTTTATAATCCGATTTGACTAACCCTTTGTTTTTGTATCGATTTTTAAAATAATGATAAACAGCAACGATTAACCCTAAAAACAAAAAATCAATAATGAGATTACTGATTGAATCTTGATTCCAATAAAAATTCATCTACTTCGGTATCGATAGTTCATAATGATAAAACGTTCGGCCAGTTTCCTTTTCCTTTAATACAAAGAGAAAATGCGATTTGGGTTGGTAGACTTCCGAAAATTTAGTTCCAAGTTTAGTTTTGAAATTTTCATAATCTTCATCCCCCACTTCCGCACGTTTAAAGATCCATGAAATATTCCGTTCTATCCCACCATTATCATAATAACTTAAATTTAACTCGAGACCTTCTTCAGTGGATTGTAAAATGGTATAAGTTCCAATGATGGATGGTAAAAAACTTGTTGGGTCTCCATCACCATACATTTCAGAAAAACTAAACGTTTGGTCAGATTTAAAAAAGACTGGTAACACAGTTCCTTGGTCATAAAATGAAATTGTCCCTTTTCCATTAGCCAAAACCAATTGTTTGAATCCATAAGCATGGCGTTCTGCTTTAGCAAACTGGCTTATGGTATGTTTGATTTTATCAAACGATACCCAAGGGTAAGTAACAAATCCTTCTTGTTTCACTTCACCCATTTTGATTTCTGACAAACAAACTCGACCTGTATTCCCCTGTCCAAAGGTTTCCAAAATTTCAAACCGGATCACATTCCCTTCGAAACTAGAATCCAAATCAATTATTTGTAATCCAACTTTTCCAAATTTTGACTTAGAAAGCAAAACATCTGCCGTACGGTCCTCTTTCCATTTGTTCTTTGTATCGAATTTCTCCATCCAATACGTTGAGATTCTGAGTTTTTTCACCATATCATTGGCTTTTAAATCATTTGCATTTCTATGAAACCCATTTAACAACTGTAATGCCGAAAATCGAGTATTATTGGCTAAAAATAAAGTAAACCCAGATCCAACCTCTTTTGAATTTGCACAAAAAGCTGTTCCAAATTTTTCATCAATGGCAAACTCAGGACTAAAACGCCAAGGTTCTTCAGGACTGAATTGCCCAACACTTTGTGTTCGAAGATAATCCAATTGTTTTTCGGAGCCATTACATTGGAAAAAAAGAATTATACATAAAGAAATGTAAGAAATTCGAATCAAATTTTTAACTCGAGAGAATGAGTAGAATGTGGGCTTAATAAAGGATAAGGATTTGAGTCTACGAAATATAGATTTTTCCTTCGGCAAAAAAAAGAGATCCATGGATTTTCCAAACCATGAATCTCTTCGGAAGACCAATCAAGCGAAAAACAATTTCGATTAATCGATATAGTCTTTTAGTTTTTTCGAACGACTTGGGTGACGAAGTCGGCGTAACGCTTTCGCTTCAATCTGACGAATCCTTTCTCGAGTTACTTTAAATTGGTATCCCACCTCTTCCAAAGTCTGTGCATACCCGTCATCCAAACCAAATCGCATCCGGATGACTTTTTGCTCCCGAGCCGGAAGTGTTTGTAATACCTGGCGGATTTGTTCCGACAAGATAGAAGACGCTGCAGAATTCAATGGAGAGATCACTTCTTTGTCTTCGATAAAATCTCCAAGTTCTGAATCTTCTTCCGAACCCACTGGGATCTCGAGGGAAATTGGCTCCCGAGCTACGTTTTTCACAGCCTTAACTTTTTGTACAGGCCATCCAAGACGTTCTGCAATTTCATCATTGGAAGGATCACGTCCAAATTCTTGCACAAAGAGACGCGTTTCCCGGATCACTTTGTTCACTTGCTCAATCATGTGAACTGGAACACGGATCGTACGAGCTTGGTCGGAGATCGCACGAGTGATGGCTTGCCTAATCCACCAAGTGGCGTAAGTAGAAAACTTATACCCCTTTTTGTATTCAAACTTATCTACTGCACGGATAAGACCAATGTTTCCTTCTTGGATAAGGTCAAAGAAATGCATTCCACGGTTTGCATATCTTTTTGCAATGGAGACCACCAAACGAAGGTTTGCTCGGACAAGTTCCCGTTTGGCTTGTGCAATTTCCCTTTCCCCTTTGATGATTTTTTCACCCCAGTCTTTAATTTCCCCAACAGGAGAACCAGCTTCCTGTTCCATACGACGGAGTTTTCGTTCATTGTTGCGAATGTCTTTGATGACTTCTCTGACTTCATCAATGTCACAACCCATCATCTTTTCGATTTCATCTAAGTTTTCATTTTTTTCGATGAAACGATTGAGGGCTTTGATTTCACGAACATCATGACCGTATTTGGCTTTGATTTTTAAGAAATGTTTTTCGATTTCTTTTACACGGAAAACCATCGACTTAATCTTCTGAGAGATCTTTTGGATTTCTTTTTGGGAAACACCAATTTTACGAATGGCTTCATCGATTTTGCCCGTAGACATATCGATTTTTTCTTTGAGTTCTTTGAACTTCTTAGAATTTTCTGAGTACTTTCGAATGCGGTTAGTGGATTCGTTTAGAACTTTTTCATCCTGTTGGATGAGTTCCATGTTTTCAAAAAATACTTTTTCTAATTTGTCCGCTTGCTCTTGGTTGAGTGCGTACATTTTGTCCACTTTCACCAAGTCATAAACTTTGATTTTTTTGGACTTAATTTTTGGAATGAGTTTCGCAAAGTTTTGGCGTAAAATCGAAGAACTTAAAATCGTTTCTTCAATAATTTTTTCACCCTTCTCAATTCGTTTTGCTAAGAAAACTTCAGTTTCCCCAGAGATCAGAGAAACCTTTCCAATTTCTTTTAAATAAAGCCTGATTGGATCTTCAGAACTAGAAGAAACACTGGACTCTCTTTTTTTACGTGCAGGTTTTTCTTTGGTTTCTTTGGTAGTTTCTTCTTTGGTCGTTGTGAGGGAACTAGATTCTTCTAAAGATTTTTTAGAATACTCTTCTACGATTTCAATCCCCATCTCGTGTAACAAGGTGAAGACATCGTCAATCTTTTCGGAATTTAAAATTTTATCCGGTAGTATTTCATTGATCTCATCATACGATACCTCTCGGTTTGCCTTTCCGATGGAGATAATCTTTTGTACTTCTGGTAGGCTTGCTAGATTTTCCATTCTACCTTTATCCTCTTTAGACTTCTAACGTTTGGATCGTTCTGAGATACACTGATCTCTTATTTTTTTCACTTTTCAAAAGTGAAAGTTCTGACAATAGATTGTTCTTTTCTTCAATCGTTAAGTCAGGTTTGGCCATTTCTTTCACAAGTTCTTCCATCCGTGCGTCATCCAACAAATCCGCATGGTAAAGAAACATCGCTTTAAAGGTAGCTGGGGTCACTGATGCATCGGCCGAAAAATGTTCAGCAATAAGTCCCAGGTATTCCGAGGGAATTTCTTCCCTCGAAAGAATTTCTGCAGCTGTTAGGTTCTCATTCTGCAAATACTTTGTATATAAATAGTCCCAAAAAAAGGCTGATACCTCGTCACGAAACTCGAGCGTCAATAAATCATCTGCAAAACTAAAAAGTTCCATGTTTTGGATGAGCATCGCGATCATTTTCCGTTCACATATTAAAACAGGAGAAGGTTTCCCTGGTTTTTGTGGTGAACGGTCTTTCTTAGTATCGACAACAGAAGGGGTCGAAGTTACACCTGGTTTCCCTCGAAAGTCCTGAAAAAGAGAAGAAAATGAAAGTCCAAGTTGCCTTGCTCCCTCTTCTAAATAGACCTGTTTGTCGGTTTCTTTCTCCATTGGTTTTAAAAATTCAAAGAGTTTTTTGACCCCAGCTTGTTTTTCTTCTGCAAGAGATGTGGGTCCTGCCCCACCGAGGATTTCACGGATCATAAATTGGGAAGCTGGGGATGCTCCTTCGAGTAAATCCCTGATTTCCTGTTTGTTATGATGGAGGGAGTAATCGAAAGGATCTTTTCCTTCCGGGATATGACAAACTTTTACGACAACACCTTCTTTTGAGAGGAGGTTCACAGCGCGGAAAGCACCTTTGGTTCCTGCTTTATCGGAATCCATCATTAAGTACACTTTGTCCGCCATATTTTTTAAAATACGCACATGGCCTTCTGTAAATCCAGTTCCAAGTGGAGCGACAACAAACTCAATTCCTTTTCGAAAGAGTCCAATGGCATCAAACACACCTTCAACGATCACGGCTTCTCTTGTTTTACGAATGCTATCTTGGGATAAGTTTAAATTATAAAATGTACGACTTTTATCATAAATCAGGGAATTGGGACTATTGATGTACTTGGCTTCTTCTGATTCCCCGAGGATACGACCAGAAAAGGCAACAACTCTCCCTCTTGTATCAATTACAGGGAACATGATGCGGTTACGGAAAAAATCATAGGGATCTTTGTTTTGGTCTTGTCGTTTTAAAAGTCCTAGTTGTTCCCCAAGTTTCACTTCTGCTTCTGTTTTGAATAAATCACCACGTAAGTTTCCAAATCCAGGAAGTCCATACCCAATCTTAAAAACTTTAAGGTCTTCCGAATACATCCCTCTTGATTCCAAATACTTTAACGCCAGTTCTCCGGCCGCAGTATTTAGATTTTTTTGGAAGTATTCTAGTGCTTTTTGAGAGATTTGGAACAGTGCTTCTTTTTTCCGATCTGATTCCTCTTCTTCTTTGGTTCTTTCTACAAGAGGAATTCCTGAATAGTCGGAAAGGATTTCCAAAGATTTGAGAAAGTCTACCTTCTGGTAGTCCATCACAAACCGAAACAAATCACCTGAAGCTTTGCAACCAAAACAGTGGTAAAAACCACCTTCTGAATTTACATTGAATGATGGAGTTTTTTCATTATGGAAAGGACAAATGCCAACGAGATTTCTACCCATACGACGTAAGGGAACAAATCTGTTGATGTAGGAGTCAATGGAGACTTCTCTGCGAACTCTTTCTTTAAAACTTTGGTAAGGATTCACAGTGTGTTAATTTTAACGGGCGCTAAGTGCTTGTTTAACGAGGGAGGATACCTTGGAGCCGTCTATATTTTGTCCTTTAAATTTTGCCATTACATACCCCATCACCTTTCCCATATCCTGGAGGCTAACAGCACCGAGTGTTTCCACTGCTTCGCCGATTGCTTTGTTAATTTCCTCTTCAGAAACTTCCTTTGGAATGTAACGGGAGATGATGTCTGCTTCTTCAATTTCCTTACTCGACAGATCGGGACGTTTCGCCTTGTCATATTCCAAGGCAGTATCCTTTCGGCGTTTGTAATTGGTTTTGAGGATCTGCATCACTGCAGTGTCCGAAAGTTCAGAAGCCCCGGTTTTCGTTAGTTCATATTGAATTTCTGCTTTGATTAGGCGTAAGGTGCCGAGGACTGTTTCATCCTTGGCTTTTAACGCCGTTTTTAGATCGGTACTGATCGTCTCTTGCAGGGTCATAGGAAAACCGGCTTAAAGATTAAAGTTTATCTTTTTTAGCGAATAATCTTTTCTTTTTGTCTCGTTTGCGTTTTGCCGCTTCAACAGCTTTTTTCTTAATTACGCTAGGTTTTTCAAAGTATTCACGGCGTTTGATTTCGCTCATAATACCAGCATTAGCACAATCTCTTTTGAATCTACGAAGCGCTGCCTCAATAGATTCCCCTTCTTTTAAATAAATCCCTACTTGTGGGGTCATAGACAAACAACTGTCCTTTTGTAAAAATGGTCTAGTTTTGACGGTATCGGGAAGTGCCCTATCCTGTCAATTCCGCCAAAAATGCTTTTAGAAATTTTCGAGAAAAATCGAGGAAAATTTGGCATCATCGCCCAAGATCTCTGAATCGATTGGAAAAATCTTCAATTTATAATCCAAAATCAAGTGTTTGGATGGAAAGTAAAGGGATCCAAACCTGTTGTTTGCGCCATCTAAACTTTCTCCAGGGCAAAATAAGAAATAGGACCGAGGGTTCAGTTGGAAATTGAATTCATTCTCTTTTGTTTCTTTGTGGAGGGTGGTTGTCACTTCCCGTAAGATTTCTTGGCTTTTGATGACACCCATCGGTTTGAAAAATGGACTGAGGTCCTGTAAATGGAAAAAAGCGATGACTCCCGTTTTGGTTTCGCCAGAAAAAGCTTTTTCCATTCGTTTTCGGATGGGTTCTGTAATGGTTTCAAAATCGAGTAGGTTTTTTTCACGAAGTGAAATTCCTGTAGCACAGAAGGTGAGGACTTGGTTGGAAAGGTCATCCCAATTCCTGGAAACAAGGGAAAGTCCTTTTTCGAGTAAGACCAAAACAAAAACAGGAACTTCGGCTTCTGGCAAACGGACCAGTTTTAGTTCCATTTCCTTTCCATTTTCTACAAAGGTAAGGATTGTGGTTGGCGCTAAAAAAACCACCGAACGTATCCAGTTTTGAATGGATTCAGAAACTACCTTTCGGATCGAATCTTCTTCACTCGTTAACCCAAATTCATAAACGAGTTCTTTGCCTAAGTACACTAGGCCCAAATGGGCACCAATGCTCGCAAAACTAAGGCCCAACCTACGGGAATGGTAATCTGTCATTTGCATGGAAGGAGAAGGACTAAGGTGCATTGGTTCTGTCATGGAAGTTCTATGTTACACTATCGGATTTTGCATCCACATTCAAAAGGAGAAAGGATTTGCTCCTTACCCACAACCACAAAAATGGAGTAAAAACCACGTCGGGGAACCTGTGAACGCAACACCGAAACAAAAAAAACTCATCTCTCTATCGCAATTCATCCTAGAAGAGCAACTCAAAATCCCTCATGCATCGGGAGAATTTACCGCCCTACTTAGCCATTTGGTTTATGCAGCAAAAATTGTTGGCAGGGAAGTTAGAAAAGCAGGTCTCCTTGATGATATTCTAGGTGCCACCGAAGACACAAATGTCCAAGGGGAAACACAAATGAAACTCGACCAATACGCAGACAATGCCTTCAACCAATCGTTGAAAATATGTGGGCACCTCTGTGTACTCGCTAGTGAAGAACATGAAAACATCATTCCCATCCCAGGTGGGTATACAATTGGAAAGTATACGATGGCCATTGACCCACTCGATGGTTCCTCGAATATAGATACCAATGTGTCAATTGGCACCATTTTTTCCATCCACCAAAGGTTAGAACCAAACTCCAAAGAACCAGGAACGGAAAAAGACTTACTCCAAAAAGGCCATTTGCAACGTTGTGCAGGTTATATCATTTACGGATCCTCTACAATGCTTGTGCTTTCTACAGGAAAGGGAGTCTCCGGTTTTACTCTCGATCCAAGTGTGGGGGAATTTTTACTCTCCCATCCCAATATGAAAATGCCAGAATCAGGGGATATTTACTCAGCAAACGAAGGAAATGCCTCTTATTGGTCGCCTGAAGTCCAAAGTTATTTGCAAAAAATCAAATCCATCGAAGGTGGGAAAAAACCAAAAACGGCGCGTTACATAGGCTCACTCGTGGCGGACTTCCATAGAAATTTATTAAAAGGTGGGATTTTTCTCTACCCGAACGATACAAAATCGAGCAAATACCCGAATGGGAAACTGAGATTATTGTATGAAGCAGCTCCCATGGCGTTTATTGCAGAACAAGCAGGTGGTATGGCTGTAACAGTCAAAGGAGAACGGATCCTAGATTTGACACCGAAGGAACTTCATGAACGAACAACGCTCATCATTGGAAGTAAAAACGAAGTAGAAGAATTTCTGACATTTGTTCCGAAATAAAGCCTTACGATTTTTCGGTTTCCATACAGAAATTTCTTTCAATGGAAACTGAGTTCGTGTAGTTTTGGCAGAATTAAAAGATTTTTTAGGAGAAAACTTTCGATGAATAAGAAACTACTCGTTTTAATTCTCGGTGTAACTATGGCTTCTGGACTTGCTTTCTGCAAAAAAGAAGAACCAGTTGTAGAAGAAAAAATGGAAACTGTTGAAGATGCAGCAAACAAAGTAACTACTGAAGTAGAGAAAAAAGTTGATGCAGCTGTTAAAACTGCAGAAGCTGAAGCTAAAAAAGCTGCTACTGGTGCGATCAAAGACGCAACAAAAGACATTAAAAAACCTGCTGGTTTCTAATTCTTTTTTCATCTTTTTGTAAGAAAAAACCAACCGAGTTTCGGTTGGTTTTTTTTTGTCCTACGACTCGGTGTATTTGATTTTCGCGTGTAGTTCTTCTTCTAAGGCACACTTCGGATACGTACCCACTTCCAATGCTGTACCAATGTGTCCAAATGGATCTTGTGGCGTGATGATACGAAGGTCCCAACCATTCACAATCCAAGGGCATTGGTAGTTTCGGTCCTTACAAAGAATTTGGGAAGATTTTGGTTTGGGATAGGCCCACGCGGATGTTTGGAACTTACACTTGTTTTCAATTTCTGCGATTGTTCTGATTCGTTTGATAGCATGGTCAAATTCTTTGAACCGATTGATCATAGGATCTGCTAAATCTTTTCGAAAGAGTCCTTTTTCAGCATTGTATGTAAACATTACTAAAAGTTTCTCAGAAACATGTTCTTTCTCAGTTGTGGTTTTTAGATTCTCGATTATGTAACGAGCGATTTTTAATGCATCTAACGTAACTTCGGCGGTATTGTCAGCATATTCACCCGCCTCTTCTTCATCATCACTAGCATCATCTTCCATTCCACTTCCAGCGAGTAAGTCTTGGTTCAACTGGTGTTTCCTTAAGTCTTCAACATTCACATTGGCAGGATTCACTCCAGGAATTTCAAAATTTGAATTCCCATGGTTATTGATCGCACTGATCACTTCTTCTGGTAAATTGAGTTTACGCGCAATTTCAATGCTCAAATTCACTGCCGAGGAAAGTGAAGATCCAAAAAAACTTTGCCGATACAATCCTTCTTTTGATACAGCAATATCCGCACATAAACCTGCTAAAAAACTAAAACGATTCACCATTTTAAATCCATATTGTTTTTGGATGACCGAACCCAAACTGAGTAGGCCAAAGTCTGCTAAATGGTTAAAAAATTCTTTATGGGAAAGTAAAATGCGAAAAAAAGATAAGGCAATTGTTTTTGAATAAAAAGCATTTTGAATGATACCTTTTAGACTCGCCATTCGTTCTGCATTTTGTTCATATAGATGGAAAATAAATTCATTCGAACGATCATCAATTCGATTTAAGATGGCTTTTGACAAAACCTGTCTTAACATCTTCATCAAATCCTTTGACATTGCAAGTTTGAAAGAGGGTATATAATTCCCTTCTAAACCTTCCAATTTTTTTAAAACGTTTTCTTTGATCGCTACTTTCTCTTTGATGAGGATGTTACCGTTTTTATCAACAACAGGTTCACTTAAGGAAACAGAACCTAACAGATCATAATCAACAGCAAAATTTTTAAATTCATTGAATTCTAAGAATTCGATACCAGCACTCGTAATTTTCATAAAGGTCCTAGGGAAACTGTCTTTTATGTTCTTTTAAGAGCAAGATTTTTGCTTTCTTTCTTTGTCTAAATGGTGTAGTTTTTTAGAGGTTTTGGAGGTTCTATTTGGTTTCTTCTATCCCCAAAGACTCACACTCAGTGAGCGAATTACAAGAGTTCTACAGGCAAATGGTACTTATACGGAAGTTTGAAGAGGCTGCTGCAAAAGCATACAGTGTCGGAAAAATTGGTGGGTTTCTCCATTTGTACATCGGGCAAGAGGCTGTGGGAGTTGGTTCCATAGCTGCCCTCACTCCACACGATTATATAGTTTCGACTTACCGCGACCACGGACATGCACTCGCTCGTGGTTTACATCCAAATCCCCTCATGGCAGAACTCTTTGGCAAAGCAACAGGGGTCTCGAAGGGGAATGGAGGATCGATGCATTTTTTTGATAAAAATGCACATTTTATGGGAGGCCATGGAATTGTGGGTGGCCATATCTCACTCGCTGCAGGCATTGCATTTGCTTCCAAATACAAAAAAGAAGACTCCGTCACCATTTGTTTTTTTGGAGAAGGTGCTGCCAATATTGGTTCTTTCCATGAAGGACTAAACCTTGCGGCCATTTGGAAACTTCCCGTTGTTTTTATTTGTGAGAACAACCATTATGCGATGGGAACACCAGAATACCGAGCCCTTGCTGTCAAAGATGTATCAGTGCGAGCCTATGCTTATGATATGGCAAGAGACCATATCGAAGGGGATGAAGTTAGAAAGGTTAGAGATCACGTCAAAGTGGCAGTCGACAGAGCTCGCCGAGGGGAAGGTCCAACACTCATCGAAGTCTCCACCTACCGATTTCGAGGTCATTCTATGTCTGACCCAGCAAAGTATAGAACCAAAGAAGAATTGGATGCCTATAAAAAAAAGGATCCACTGATGCGAGCAAGGAATGAACTCGAGTTAGGTGGAATAAAACCCGATGTTTTAGACAAATTAGAAATCGAAATCCAAACCCAAATTGAAGAAGCCTATGCTTTTGCTGAAGCTTCCCCAGAACCACCCCTTTCCCAACTCCACAAGTACGTGTATGCGGAGGATAAATAAATGGCGATTTTAACCTATAGAGAGGCACTCAACCGCGCCATGGTGGAAGAAATGGAAAAAGATCCACTCATCTACCTCATGGGAGAAGAAGTGGGACATTACCAAGGTGCCTATAAAGTTTCCCAAGGAATGCTCGATAAATTTGGGGAGGAACGTGTGATTGATACCCCAATTTCCGAAAATGGATTTGCTGGGATTGGAGTGGGTTCTGCGATGGTGGGACTCAGGCCCATCATTGAATTTATGACTTGGAATTTTTCACTCGTTGCCATTGACCAAATCATCAATTCAGCAGCGAAGATGAATTATATGAGTGGTGGCCAATTTCCAATGCCGATTGTATTTCGTGGTGCTGGCGGCGCTGGAGGAAGGCTTGGGGCACAACATTCACAAGCCTTTGAATCTTGGTATGCCCACTGCCCTGGCCTCAAAGTGGTATGCCCTGCTACACCAAAAGATGCGTATGGACTACTAAAATCTTCCATCCGGGATAATAACCCAACCATCTTTATAGAATCAGAAGTGTTATACGGTTCGAAAGGGGAAGTCCCCGAACAGGAATATACCATTCCTTTAGGACTTGGCGAAATCAAACGAAAAGGAACAGACATAACTATCGTTACTTGGTCAAGAGCTCTGAGTTTTGCAGAAGAAGCAGCGTCCATTTTAGAAAAAGAAGGAATCTCTGTAGAAATTGTGGATCTACGCAGTTTACGCCCGTTAGATGAAAATCTGATTTATGAATCAGTCAAAAAAACAAACCGAGCTCTTGTCGTAGAAGAGGGATGGCCTGTTGCTGGGTTTGGAGCACAAATCTCTCACCTCATCCAAAAAAATGTTTTCGCCTATTTAGACCATCCGGTTGAACGAGTCACACAAATGGATGTTCCGATGTCTTATGCCGCAAACCTAGAACGAATGAGTTTGCCGAATGCCAACCGAGTGGCAGATACCATCCGAGAGATGTTACGTTAAGGAGACCAGAGTGGCAAAAATACAAGAAATGACCCAATTATCCCCTACGATGGAAGAGGGAACCATTGTCAAATGGTTGAAAAAAGAAGGTGATTCCGTAAGTCCAGGGGACATCCTCGCAGAAGTTGAAACTGACAAAGCGGTGATGGAGATGGAAGCTTATGATTCAGGAGTGATCTTAAAAATCATCCAGGGTGAGGGCACCAAACTAAAAGTAGGCGAAGCATTAGCGGTGATTGGAAAACCAGGAGAGGACATCACATCCCTACTTTCAAACCTGCCGAAAAAACAAAGCTCCTCTGGCGAAGAACCAAAACCTACCGCTTCCACTCCCACCCAAACACAAACGAAAGATACCTCAAAAGAAATACTCACTCCAAAGGAAGATTCTGGTGGAGATGAAAGTCCCAACTTAACAAAATCAAATGCAAGTAGTGCAGACACACAAAAACCACCTTCCTCAAATCTTCCTCCATCTTATTCTAAGGAACAAACAAATGGAACAACAACCGTTCCACGAGGAACACTTCGTGTCCTTGCATCCCCACTTGCCAAATCCATTGCCATCGAACATGGAATTGATTTGCACAAAGTAATTGGCACTGGGCCTGAAGGCAGGATCACCAAAAAGGATGTACTTGATACACTCACAAAAGGTTCAGGTACATCAACTTTCAGTTTCGAAACACAAGTGAATGATGAAGTGATCAGTTTGAATGGGATGCGTAAAACGATCGCGAAACGACTCACAGAATCGAAACAAAACCTACCCCATTTTTACCTAAATGTGGATGTAAATGCCAAGGCTCTCGAGTCTTTCCGAAAAGAAATCAATGAATTCCAAGTGGCACAATCTCCAGATTCACCTGCTAAAGTAAGTTTGAATGACATTATCGTGAAAGCAACTGCAGCGGCTCTTCGACTCCATCCCAAAGTGAATGCTAGTTTCCAGGGGGATTCCATTAAACAATTTGGTCGGGTGGATGTAGGCATTGCCGTCTCCATCGACGGAGGACTCTTAACACCCGTTATCCGAGATGCAAATCGAAAATCCATCCTTCAAATCTCAAGCGAGGTGAAAGAACTCGCAAAAAAAGCAAGGGACAGAAAATTAAAACCAGAAGAATTTACGAACGGAACCTTCACAATTTCCAATTTGGGAATGTATGGGATCAGTCGGTTTACGGCCATCATCAATGAACCAGAAAGTGGAATCCTTGCAATCGGTTCTGTGGAAGACAAACCCGTTGTGGAAAATGGAAACGTGGTGGCAGGAAGGGTTCTTTCTCTCACACTCTCCTGCGATCACCGGGTGATCGATGGAGCGGTGGGAGCAGAGTTTTTAAAGACTTTAAGGAGTTTTTTGGAAAAACCAAACCTTCTCCTTGCAGTCGGTTAAACAAGTTTAGGGCTTAAGCAGCAAAAAAGTCTGCACTTTGGATGTCGGCAATGGGAATGCGAACCACACCAGTGGCCAAATTCCCGATGACAACATCGTCCATCATTTGGCGGTTTTTATCAAGTTCGATGCTCTTTCCATCTTTGAGGTGTAAAACGATGTCGATTCCTCGGTAGTGAATGTATCTTTCGAGTGTGTTTTTGAATTTGTGTGCTTTGTCCATCTGGTTTTTCGTTCCTTTATCTTTCTAACTTACAAAGGGTATCGTACGAAGTTAATGAGACCTTTAGAAAATTTTGTCTCATTAGATAAGTTTTTTTTGACATCCATAGGAAACTCGGAGAATTATGTCACATGAAGTCTGAGAACCCAACCTCCGTCACCCCTGGCGTTAGAAAAGCTGCCCTCCTCCTCCTTTCCCTTGGCAAAGAAAGAGCCGCCGATGTTCTAAGACACCTAGACGATACAATGCTCGAAGCAGTGATTTTGGAGATGTCGAAAATCAGATCCGTATCCAAAGAAGAAAAGGAAAACATACTAAAAGAATTCCATCATACCATTGAAGATCTGACAGAATCCACTTCTGGTGGTTTGTCGACTGCCAAATCCCTCCTCGAACACACCGTGGGATCGGAAAAAGCAAATGTGATTCTTAAAAAAATCCACAAAGAAGAGACAAAAAACGATTTTGAATTTTTAAACCAGGTAGAGCCAAGTGTTTTGCAAACCATGCTTGCATCGGAGTCTGCGCAAATCATCGCGGTGACACTTTCCCACCTAGACCCCAAAAAAGCAGCGGACGTTTTGAAACTTTTTCCAAAGCCAGAACAAGCAAAAATTGCGGTTCGGCTTGCAACCACTTCCAAAACCCACCCCGATGTGATCCAAAACATTGCCAGGATTTTAAAAAAACGGTTCGAAGAACGAGACAAACAAGAATACTCAGAAGCTGGTGGAGCTCATGTCCTTGCAAACATCCTCAACTTTATGGAGAAAGGTGCAGAAGAAACCATTTTGTCTGAGTTAGAAGAGTCATCTCCGGAAGTTGCAGACCAAGTCCGAGAAAAATTATACACATTTGAGGACATTCTGTCTCTCGATAACAAAGAGATGCGGATTCTCATCAATCGTTTGGCAGATGATACTTCTATCTCACTTGCCATCCGTGGTGCTGGAGACGAAATTCGAAAAAAATTCTTAAACAATATGAGCCAAAACCGAGCAGAAGATATATTAGATATTTTAGATATGAAACCTCGGGTCACCTTACGTGAGATAAACGAAGCTAGAAGTAAAATTGTACAAGTCGCAAGAGTATTAGAAGAGGAAAATCAAATTCTATTCAAAAAAGACAAAGAAGAATACATTGAGTGAATCAAGGGATAATAAGAAGGAAAATTCCCGATGGCGGAGTTGACGGGGCTCGAACCCGCGACATCCTGCGTGACAGGCAGGCACTCTAACCAACTGAGCTACAACTCCATCGGAATAAAAACCAAGGTATAGATTCGACTCCAATCGTCAACATTGTTTTCATTTGTTTTCTTGCCTTCGGTTAGATTTTTTAGAATCTGGCATAGGTTCTATGCAAATCGAAGAAAAAAAAGCCAAAGACCTTTTCCAGGATCGTATCTTCACACTTTCCAATTTTTTATCCATATTCCGTGTCTTGTTATTACCATTTTTTTTCTATAGCACTTATGATTATGCCAAAGATCCATCGAACCTAAGTGCATTTTTTGCATCGATTGGTTACGCACTTGTTGCCGTTTTCACTGATTATTTGGATGGCCTCTTTGCAAGACTCTTACACCAAGAAACAACTCTTGGTCGTTACTTAGATCCTGTATGTGATAAACTGGTTACATTAGGTGGACTTTATGTAGTGACACTTCATTTTGCGTTTCCCAGTTGGATCCTCATCGTATATTTCATCCGAGAGATTCTAGGTGTATGGCTTGGTGGGTTTTTGTATTTAAAACGTGGGCTACAAGGTAGGCCAAATTGGTGGGGAAAATTTGGTGTGGGGATCGTCGCCGTTTCTGTGATATGGTATATGTCTTTACCCTACTTTCACCAATTCGGTGCCCCTTATCCTTTCCTCATGCACCCAGTCATCTCCGCGTATGTTTTACTATTTGTACTCACTGCTGGAGTCATCGCTTATGTGGTCAGGTATTGGAACATTGTCCTCCATCCAGAAGCTATTGAACTAGACCCTGAAAACAAAAAACAAGCGAAGAAATACCAAAAGATTTAAAACAAACAATTTGTTTCTATTGGAATCAAGTTCCCTATCCTTGTTACCGCTTTTTTAATTTAGTTTTTTTCTTAGCCAAAGAATCAAATTCTCTCAGTTTTAATTTTAATAGATCAAATGTTTCCTTTAAAACAGCTTTCCCATGTTCCGCATCAATCTCTCGGACAAACCTCACTATCATACCCAAGGTATGACTGAAATACAAAGCAAATGGTCGTAACTCCGATTCCTTCAGATTGGGGAGGCATCGTATCATTGTTTTTACCATCAGGTCTGCATTTCGGTAGGTATCACGATTGTCTTCTGATACAAGCTCGGGGATGGCCCGTGCTCCCGCCCAAAGATTGGCAAGGGCTGGGTCTTTTTGGAAAACAGAGATAAACTGTTTGAATGCTTTTTCAGAAGCAATTTCTAATTCTTCAATTGTTCGCACTGGATCCAAAATCCGTTTGGTTTCTTCATACATGGAATCATAGTATTCTGTCATGATGGTAAGTAATAAGTTACTTTTCCCTGGAAAGTATTGGTACAAAGAACCAATTTGAATCCCCGCCGTTTGGGCAATCTCCCTCATACTGACTGCATCAATTCCCTTTTCCCCAATGAGTTCCTTCGCTGATTTTAGGATTTGTTCGACCCTTTCGCGACTTCTCGTTTGGACAGGGACTTTGATGGGGAGGCTCATAGGAAAAGGAGAAATCTCTAGTCAAAATTTGCACATCATTTTTTGCTAAGACCTTAAATTTGCTCTTGACTCATTCCAATTTATGATCAATGCTCGCATTTATATGATCAATGATCATATAAATGGATAGCAGAATGGAACAAAAAACTAAACAGGAAACAAATTCCAAAGGGATCATAGATAAGTCTGATACAATTTGTATCATTGGCGCGGGGCCTGCGGGTTTAACCATGGCCAGGTCATTACTTGCAAAAGGAATTCCTTTTGTGGTATTCGAAAAACACAACGATGTGGGTGGGATATGGGATATCCAAAATCCAGGTTCTCCCATGTATGAAAGTGCTCACTTTATCTCATCGAAGTATTTTTCTAATTATTTCGATTACCCAATGCCAAGTGATTTCCCCGACTATCCATCCAACCGCCAAATTTTGATGTACCACCGAAATTTTGCCAAAGATTTTAACTTATACCCGTTCATTCACTTTCATACAAGTATCAAAGAAATTACACAATCGGGTGAAAAATGGATCGTGAAGACAAACACAAACGAAACCTATCTCTTCCAAGGGATCGTTTGTGCGACTGGGATCACTTGGTCTCCAAACCAACCAAAACTCAAAGGGGAAGAAACTTTTAAGGGACAAATATTACATAGTGTACATTATAAATCACCAAACCTATTTAAAGGAAAACGAGTCTTAGTTGTTGGTGCAGGGAATTCGGGATGCGATATTGCTTGTGATGCTGGTGCCAATGCAGAACAGGCTTTCATCAGTGTGAGACGAGGGTATCATTTTATTCCCAAACATATCCTTGGAAAACCAGCAGATGTATTTGGTGACGGAGCTCACTTTATACCCAATTGGATTTCACAATTGGTTTTTGGGAAATTATTAAAATTCCTAGTGGGTGACCTTACAAAACTTGGGCTTCCAGCACCTGATCATAAAATATTTGAAACACATCCTATCATCAATGACCAATTAATTCATAATTTAAGGCATGGGGATGTGATTGCAAAACCAAATATCGAATCTTTGGAAGGCGATTCTATTGTCTTTCAAGATGGTTCAAAAGAGAAAATCGACCTTATCATTTTGGCAACAGGTTACAACTGGTCTATCCCTTATATGGATGAGAAATACTTTGAGTGGAAAAATGGAAGGCCAGACCTTTATCTAACCTTATTCAATCGGAACTACGAAAATTTATATGCTTTGGGGTATATGGAAACTGATGGTGGTGCTTATAAGATGTTTGATGAAATGGCAAACCTCATCGCATCTTATATCGAAGCCAAAAAAAATCACCATCCTTCTGCCATAGAGTTTTCCAAACTCATCCAAAAAGACCGTCCATTACTGAATGGAAATATCCATTACCTAAATACGGGAAGGCATTCTGTTTACGTAAACCAGGTAGCCTACAAAAATTACCGATCGAAAATTCAAAAAAGAATGGGTTGGCCAGAACTAAAAGTTGGACAATTCAATCGACTCAAAACTCCTACTCCAACTTCTCTTCCATTTCAAAACAAAAAAGTCTCCATCTTGGAAGGTTCCAAATGAAAGAATCGATGGTCAGCGGAATTCGGAAAACAGCACTCATTACAGGTGGTGGTGGTGCTATTGCAGAGGCAATTGCCATCCAATTGGACAAAGAAGGTTACGATCTTTTATTATCCGATATCAGCATGGAAAAAATGTCAGGTGTAAAATCCAAACTAAGGAAAACACCCCAATGTTTTGTTTGTGACCAAACAAATCAAAGTGACATCCAAACACTGGTAGATACCATACAGAAAAACCATCCAGACATTGATGTTCTTATCAATAATGCAGGTTACACCAAAGAAGGTCCCTTTACCACCCAATCCCTTACAGACATCCATAGGCAAATGTGGATCAATTTAATGAGTCCCATCCAACTCATACATGGCATATTGCCTTTGATGGTAAAAAGGGGAAAAGGTGCGATTGTTTCGATTGTTTCCATTGGAGGGATCATAGCTCTTGCCGATTCTTCCCTTTATTCCGCCGGGAAATTTGGACTCCGAGGATTCCTAACAGCATTGTATGAAGAACTGAAACACACAAACATCAAAATATCGGGCATTTACCCTGCTGCAGTGGACACTCCTATGCTCTTACATGAGGCATTACATGGCGGAACTGCACTCAATTGGGTCAATGAAGTCCAACCACCCAAAAAAGTAGCCGATGCCGTTTTACATGGGATCCAAACAGGAAATTTAGAAATCTATGTTCCATATTCGGATGGACTTGTTTCGAGGATTGTGGCTGTATTCCCTTGGCTTATGGGAAAACTTTCACCTTTCTTACGATGGATTGGAGAAACTAGGAAAACAAAATGGCTTAAATCAAAAGGAATCGAAGTGTAATGGAGAGTGGAATTGTATTTCCAATGTGAACGAAGGAGATTTTTTCCCTAAACGTTTCTCAGTGAATGATTTCCAACTTCTGAAAACTAAAGTTGGTTGAGATAGGGATAATAGTTTCAATACAAATGCCGATGGGGCAAACGTTGAATCTATTATCCCAAAAGATTTAACGTCGTTTTTTCTTAGCTGCTCTTTTTTTTCCGGCTTTTTTCTTCGCCGTTTTCTTTTTGGCAGGTCTCTTTTTAGAAACTACTTTCTTTGTTTTTTTCTTAGCCGCTTTTTTCTTTTTAGCTGCCTTTTTCTTCTTAGGAGCTGCTTTTTTAGCTCTTTTTTTCTTAGCCGCTTTCTTTTTCGCTGCTTTCTTCTTTTTAGGGGCCGCTTTTTTAGCAACCACTGTTACTTCAGGAGCAGGTTCTTCAATTACGACTGGCATTTCTATTGTTTCGTTTTCTTCCATACATGTAACCTTATGAAGATTGGTTCGATCTTCCGTATGGAAACGATAACAATGGTTGGATTCTAAAAAGTAAATTCATTTTTATTTTCGATAGCTGATCCAACCTAATTTCTTTCCGATTGATAGAAAGTTTGTTAGAATTGTACGTTTCTTTATCGAATCGTCTAAAAAAATAGATTCCACATCCTCGATTCTAAGTTAACAAGTCATCCTTCTGTATTTGCTTTTAACTTTTGGTAAACACTTACGTATTCTGCAGCACGTTCGGGGCGTTTTGATTTTTTATACAATTTGATGAGGACTTTTAGTACAGGAAGGACATCCGGTTTTCGACTATAAATTCTTTCTGCCATATCAATGGATTCTTCAATCATGCCAGCTTTTGCATATTGTATTACCCCATTCCATATCATTTGTAAGGCAGAAGGATGGAGGATTGTGAAGGTTTCCGCAGCTTTTGCAGCCAATGAATTCTGCCCTAACTTCCGATACACTTGGTACAATAACTTCCAAACAATTGGATTTTCAATATTTTGGTTCTTTTCTCCTTCTATGATCTGTAATGCCTCCAAATCTTTATTTTCTTTCAGGAGTTGGATTGTTTGCTCCATTATAGGTGCATCTAATGTGGTCTGGCGGATTTCAATCGGTTGGTAGCGAATACTGAGAAAGGACAAGTCATCGGTTAGTTCACCAATTGTTTGTAACTTCTTTCCTAATTCCGTGATTTCACCCCTTGTTTCTTCTACATGTTTCAAGATAGATGTATGATCAAAATTGATGACACGGGTTTGAGATGCATCCAAACCAATTTCTAAATCATCCCGACCATCACTCCCTAAAATAATTGTATCACCAGGACGAATCCAACAGGTTTCGATCCTTGCTCTATCTTTATGCATACCCAATTTAAAATTGGTAGCTTGTTCTGAAAGGAAATGGGCTTTTCCGTCTCGGTAACGGATCGGAAACGGATGTTCCGCATTGATGTAAAACATATACCCTGTTTTTTCATCCACTAGTCCTAAAAGTAAGGACATCGACATTGATCCATCAAAACCTTCAAAGACATTATTTAAATCATTTAGGGCAGTATGTAACCAACGTTCTGGAAAGTATAAGGATAAAATTCCTTCTCGATGGGTCCTTTCAATCAGCGCTCGAAATGCAGTTCCAAAAACAAGTACCCCCCCTGCACCTTGCATCGATTTTCCCATGGCATCACCATTTGCAAAAACACAATAATTCCGCCCTCGAAGGACAATTTGGTCTGTGACACAAATATCTCCACCAAGTTCGTATTCCTTATTCTTAAATTGGAAAGATTTCTTTTGTTTGATATAAGAAGAAAATTGAACATTTTTGGATTGGTTCCGAATCCCCGACAGTGGTCTTGTAAGAAGAGAAGTTAGATAATAATCACCATCTTGTTGGTATTTCAATCGACTCACTTCTGTGATCGCATCTTCATAGGAACGATTCAGTGTACGTAACATTAGTCCGAGTAATAATAAAATGGAAACTGCAGTGATTAAAAAATCCTCACTCCTCGCAGTTACAGAGGAATAATCTGAAAACCAATGTGGGAAACTTTGTTGTATTTCATTTATGAGAAATAACAAACAAACAAAAAATACAATCGCAATGCTATCCCATCTTTTTCCTAAGATTAACATATTCAAAACGAGAATTGGTGCAAATAACATTACATTTGCGCTGACAATCCCACCACTGTATTTGATTTGCAAACAAGCAGTAAGAGAACTGATGATAAAGGTTGGAATGATCAAAATTTGAAAATAACGTTTCACTCGTGATAAATAATAGAATAAAATCGTGGAAGCAAACGCAGCCCATAACGCCAGTAATCCGCCCATTTCAAATCCTTCGCGGAAAAACTCAGACCCAAGTCCCACAAGCATGGCAATGAGACCGGCAAATAAGGTGCCATTTAAAATTCGATGGCGCATTACAAACTGGTCAGTTGGTCCAAGTAAATTAACGATCCAATGGGAAAAGATTCGTCGGCAAAATGAAAAGATTGTAGCTAAGTTCGTAAGTCTCATAAGGGAAAACCTGGAGTAATTTACAATTTTGTAGACATTTGTCGAATGAATTTAGAATTTATTAGAATTTTTAAATTCCTAACTTCTTCCGAGACCATCAATTTTTTAGTCGACAATTGTCGACTATTTTGCAAGATAGGATTACTGGACCAATTGATGAATCTAAATCGCTCTAAAATCAAATCCATCCAAAAAGAAATGATAACCGCCTGTATCCAGTTAGCTGATATTGGATTTTTAGCTGGAATTGGAGGCAATTTAGCTGTTCGAGTTGATGAAACTTATATGGTAGTCACTCCTTCTGCTAGCGATTATTATTCCATGAAACCAGAAGACTTATGTGTGTTAAGGATCGACAATTTACAGATGGTTGAAGGGACAAAACAACCCACAACGGAAAGTGGGATCCATGCAAGTTTTTTTACAAAACGCCCTGACATACAAGTAAGTTTACACACTCATCAACCATTTGCAAGTGCAATCACTTTGCTTGGCAAAGATATAACATTAGAATCAAAAGAGATAAAAGAAAAAATTGGAACTAAATTAGTAATGGTTTCTTATGCACCATCAGGTACATCTTTTCTTGTGAGTGCATTTCGGAAAAAAATTTCCAAAACAGAAAATGGATATCTCCTTAAAAACCATGGAATTGTCTGTGGAGCCATAGATCTAAAATCCGCAATCCGTTCTGTTTCATTGATAGAGAAAGAAGCAGTGGATTTTTTACGGAAATCAATCCAAACGAATCCAAAAATAACTAGTTTCAATTCACAATTGATGAAACAGATCCAATCTGTTTTTTAGGTTTAAGATTCGTTAGAAATTTAAGGATACAAAAATGATTCAGTTAGCAAAAAAGAAAATTAGTCAAAAAAAGAATCCGAATCCTAATGAAATAGAATTACATGACCTTTGGAACCGACTCAACACAAAAGGATTATTCCAAAACAAATCCGTTAGTTTATCTTTTCTCTTACCCGGTGAAGGTAAATTTTTACTGATGGTAAAAGGGGAAGGAAAATCACAAAAGCCTAATCTTGGCATTTATTCCATTCAAAACCCGAATACGATGTTAGGTGAGAATGAAAACATAATTTCACTACCTTCTACGATTCGTTTTCATGCAGATCTTTACTCTTTACGTCAAGATGTTGGTGCCATAGTACGTTTTTCTCCTCCATGGAGTTCCAAACTCCATTATCTTGATCATGCACTTCCACTTGTTTTTGATGAACAATGCCGCCAACTCGGTGCTCCTGTCCGCCAATTGCCACTTGGACAAAATGGAAATCTAATCGCAAGTGAGAATCTTCTTTCCGGTGCAAATGGATTTTTGTTAGGGGAAGAAGTGGTCATCACAAGTGTGACAAGAGAAAAGGCGATTTATAATTGTGAGTTAATCGAAAAATGTGCAAAAGCATATCTCCTTGCAATTGCAACCGGTGGAACAGTAAAACAAATTCCATGGTTTGTTCGTTTCATTGCAAAAAGTCGTTTGCTAAAAGATGAAAAAAAAGCTATGGATTTTTACAAACGTGGAGAAAGGCCAACAGGATTCAAAGCATACTAAACATAAGCTTTGTTTAAATTTCCGGAATTCATTCCAATCCGATCTTTACCCTACTTCGATTTTTCTATATCTTCTGGCCATTCTGCTTTGATTTCCAAAACTTTAGGTAAAACTGTTAAAAACTCTTTTACTAATTTAGGGTCAAAATGGGTTCCCGATTCTTTTTGTAAATAACCTAAAGCATCTTCTACTTCCCAAGCTTTTTTATAAGGCCTAACGGTTGTGAGAGCATCAAAAACGTCAGCGATAGCAATGATCCGTCCTTCCAATGGAATGTTTTCTCCTTTGAGTTGGTACGGATACCCTGTTCCATCAAATTTTTCGTGGTGTGTGAGTGCGATTGATTTTGCTAACTTTAATAAACTGGAATGATGGTCACCGATAATCTCCGCCCCAATTTCGGGATGGCGTTTCATGATTTGCCATTCTTCTTCTGTGAGTTTTCCAGGTTTTTGGATGATGGAATCGGGGATTCCTATTTTACCAACATCATGCATAGGTGCTGCATTTAAAATTTCTTCAGCACCTTCTTCGCTATAACCTATGGCTCGTGCAAGAGTTTTTGAATAATGACTCATGCGAATGACGTGCATTCCTGTTTCATTGTCTTTGTATTCAGATGCCATTCCCAATCGTTGGATGATTTGCAAACGAGTGATTTTTACTTCGTTACTGTCGACAAGCGACAAATGTGTTTTTACCCTTGCTTTTACGATGGAAGGACTAACCGGTTTTGTGATGTAATCAACAGCTCCTAGTTTGAAACCTTTTTCTTCATCACCAACATCTGTTAAAGCAGTTACAAATATTACTGGGATAAATTTAGTAACCTGGTTATCTTTCAATTTTTTGATAAGATCATATCCAGTTGTTTCTGGCATCATAACATCTAATAATATCAAATCAGGAAATTCATTATTGGCTAGTTCCCATCCTTTTTCCGCATCTTTTGCAAAAAAAAGAGAATATTCATTCTTTAAAATCTCATTGAGTATCTGTAAGTTTGTAGCTTCATCGTCGATAATGAGAATCTTTGGTTTAGAATTCTGTATCATTGGATTTGCCTCCTAAATTTTGATTTAAATCGAATAAAAGTTGAATTGCAGTATCAAAGTCAAACTGATCAATCGACTTTGTGAGAGACTTTAAATCTTTCTCGAATTTTGTATGAGTAAGGAGTGAACTAATTTCATTCCAATCATTTTGATTGAGATTAGCTTTTTGGAAAGATTGGATACATTTTTCTATTAATCCAATCACTTGATTTGTTTCCTCTATCGTTAAGGATTTTTTTATCTCAGATTCCGATGTTTGCGAATTTTTATGCAAACCAGTATGTTCCAATTGAATGTTCGCAGATTTTTTATCCAGAATCGATAACACCATTGTTCGATAGGAATGGAAAGTTTTTTCCATTTCGGATAATACCAATGGAATGTCTGAGGGAGAAAGGAGTTGATTCTCCCATTCTTTGATAATTTCCAAAACCGATGTTAAACCCAAATTTGATGTCACACCTTTCCATTTGTGTAAAAGTTCCTTTGTCTCGTTCAATTTTAAAGAAGAAAGTTTTATATTTGGAATGGATTTGATTTGTTCTTCTAAAAAATTTTGAATGACAGATACGAATTTTGATTTATTTCCATAAATTTTGATTCCGCGATCCCAATTGATTTTTTCTGGGAAAGGATAATCCAATTCCCAAAGATTTTCATTCGATTCCAAATTTTTTTCACTCTGTTTTAGGATTTGTTTTTCTCCATCCTTTGGATTTTGATGAATCCATTTTGAAATCTCATGGTATAATTCATCCACATCAATAGGTTTAGACACAAATCCATTCATTCCTGCCAATTTCGCTTGTTGTTTGTCTTCCTCAAAGACACTTGCCGATAAAGCAATGATAGGAGTTTGAGATAAATTGTGGTTTGATTCAAAGATTCGAATTTGTTTTGTAGCTTCCAGTCCATCCATCTCGGGCATTTGGATATCCATAAGGACTAAATCGAATGAATTTGATTGGAAGGATAAAAATGCTTCCAATCCATTATTTGCAATTTCCACCTGATGTCCGTTTGTTTCTAAAAGGATTTGTATGAGTTCCACATTTTGTTTGACGTCATCAACAATGAGAACTTTTAAATTTGGCAAAGGTTGGAGTTCCTTATCCTGAATGAGAGTTTCTAAATTTCCTTTTAATAGTGGAAGGCTAAAATAAAAATCACTTCCTTCTCCCAATTTGCTTTCTACCCAAATTTTACCTCCCATTAGTTCTACCAATTGTTTTGATATGGTAGTACCAAGTCCCGTACCTCCGAATTTTCGACTCATTGAAACATCGGCTTGTGTAAAAGGCTCAAATATTTTTTCCAGACGGTCTTCTGCGATTCCGATTCCTGTATCATGAATATGAAAAACAACCGAACTACCATTTGGTGCAACAGACAAATTAATTTGCCCATCTTTTGTAAATTTTATCGCATTCCCAATTAAATTGGTTAGGATTTGGCGGATTCTAAGGCTATCACCTTTATAATAGTCCGCTAATTCACTTGAAAACTGTGTAGAAAAATCCAACCCCTTTTTTTTAGCTTCCATCACGAATGTGGAAGAAACTTGGTCAACCAGTGAAAGTAATGAAAAATCTACAATTTCAAGTTCTACAGCTCCTTTATCTAATTTTGCAGAATTGAGAATGTCGTTTAACAATCGTAACAAAGATTTTGCTGAATTTCGAATGGTTTCTAAATGTTTTTTCTGTTGGAGAGGAATTTGATCAGCAAGTAAAACTTCTGTAAAACCGATGATAGCATTCATGGGAGTGCGGATTTCATGGCTCATATTTGCTAAAAAAGTTGTTTTTGTGATCGATGCCATTTCTGCTTTTTCTTTGGATTCAATAAGTGCTTCCTCAATCATACGTCGATCAGTATTGTCTAGAATCACACCATCCAAAAATTTCACTTCTTTGTTTTCATCATAAACAAGCCCACCATATTCTAGAACCCAACGTATATCCCCACTTTTATGAACAATTCGATAGTTAAGAACAAAGGTATCAGATATATCAATTGCATTTTGAATGGTATTTGAAACATGTTCTCTATCTTCAGGATGGATGATATCTGAAAAAGTACGAATCCGATTTGGTTCAAGGAACTCACGAGCAGGGTATCCTGATAATGAATAAATTGCATCACTTAAGAAAACAGAAGTCCAATATTCATCGTTTAAACAACGATACACAACTCCTGGGATATTTTGGATAAAAGATTTGAGCTGTTCTTCGTTGTCCTTTAAAGCATTTTCGATCAAAATCCTTTCTGAAATATCACTGATGAGGCCAACAAATATATCATCTTGCGGGAGTTTGGTGTGACCTATGGCGAGTCTTATGGGAAAAGTGGTTCCATCTTTTCGTAAGGCAATGGTTTCTCGACCACTCCCAATGATTTTA